>JBNMND010000130.1:0-13751 GCA_051274975.1 Planctomycetota bacterium
GAAATTAGCCATCTTCTCCGCGGCCCTCAACGCCGCTCACTGCGTTGGGTTGTCCTCGACGTATCCATGAATAGGCCTGCGGCAACCCGCCTTGTGAGCGACGTCGATGACTCGCGCACAAGACGGCAACTGTCTGCATCACACCACTAGCAGGCGCGGCTATGGCGCGCGCGTTTCCTTGACGGCCGCGACGATCTCCTTCGCCAGTTCGAGCACACTATACGGTGCCGAACCCTCCGCCTTGTTGTTGACGACCACGGTCATCGGCACGTCGAGTGCGAGCGCCTTGGTCGCGAGCGCGGCGATCTCGCGCCGGCTGTTCGGGTCCTCGTCGACGAGCTTGTTGAATGGTTGGTAGTGCTCTTTGGCCTCTTCGTAACTGAGGCCGGAGTGCAGCATCCAACGAACGGCGATTGGGCCCGCGGTTGCTGCTGTGATCGGTGCCAGTTCGAGCTGTCGCGCAATGCTCGGCATGCGCGGATGCACCGCGTAGCAGTGCCTGGCGCCAGCTGCGGTGATTGCGTCGATGTAGCGCTCGGTCACCAGCGCTGTATCGCGCAGCTCGACGGCGTAGTGCACGCCGTTTGGTAGCTTGTCGAAGAACGCATGCAGGGAGTCGGCAAACGCATCCGGGTTCTTGGTGATGCGCGCACCCTGCGGCGGGAACTGGAACAGCAACGGTCCGAGCTTGTCGCCGAGGCCTTCGAATGCCGGCGTCAGAACGTCATCAATTGCGCTGTCGACGTTCAGGTAGCGAGGGTTCTTACCGCTCTTGCCGCGCACGGTTGGCGACGTTATTTCGCCCCATGCTTTGACCAGGAAGCGAAACGACTTTGGCACTTGGAGCGCGTAGTCGACGAAGTCTTGCTTGGCTATCGGCGCGTAGAACGTGCGGTCGACGCCGACCGAACCGAGCAGCGGGTGCTTCGAATACGCACCGAGCCCGCGCCGCGACAGCAACTTCTGCGGCGCATCGTCGGCGTAGACGATGCCGCGCCAGCCGGGGAACATCCACGACGATGTGCCCATGCGCACCTGCTTGGGCATCGCCGCGGCGAGCTCTGCGAGTCCGTCCGGGACGGCGCATGGCGCAACCGTCGTTTCCGGCTTGGGAAGCTGCTCGCTATCGAGCGGGCCGAACAGACCCCCTTGGGAGAGGTCGTGTTGTTCGGGCTTGTTGGCCACGGTGATGTAGGGGGTGAACGGTCGCGCGATTAGACGCCGAGTTCCTTCAGCAGGTTCGGAGCGGGTTGCACCGATTCCAATACCCAGAGCACGTAGCGGAAGTCGCAGACGACATTGCGCGAGCGCTCAGGGTTCCAGCCGAAGTCACCGGCCACGTTTTCGAATACGCGGTCGAAGTTCAAGCCGATCAGTTCGCCGCGGCCGTTGACGACCGGCGAACCGGAGTTGCCGCCGGTGGTGTCGCCGTCGGTCAGGAAGCAGACCGGCACATCGCCGAGCGCCGGCACAAACCAGCGGCTCTGCTGGCGCGTTTTCGCTGCTTCGAGCAAAGCCTTCGGGTTTGCGAACGGCGTCTTGCCGCTCTCCTTTTGCAGCAAGCCCGCGACGGTCGTCTGTGGCTTGTAGTGCACGCCGTCGCGCGGCTCGTAGCTCTTCACCGACGCGATCGAAACGCGCAGAGTGCTGTTGGCGTCCGGGTAGAAGTCCTTGCCACGGAAGGTTTCTTGCGCGGCGATCCAGCGGCGGCCGACGTCGAGCTTGCGGCCGTCGCGGGTGCGGCGGCGGTTGAGCCAGCTCTGGTATTCCTTGTTGATACCGCGCGCCAGCACGATCAGCGGGTCGTCGCTGCTCTCGACGGCAAGCTTGCCGCCAGCGAACAATTCGCGGCGCTTCTCGCCGTCGAGCATCTGTGTCGTCGCCAAGATCGTATCGATCACTGCTTGGCCACCGGCGGCGGTCAGGTTCTCGGTACCGGCGAGTCGTTGCTGGGTCGAGATGTTGGCCCACTCGGTCATCAGGTTGTTCAGCATCGGGCGCTGGATCAGATCGAAGTCGGCGGCTGGGCCGTCGCTACCGATCATCTTCAAGCCACGTGCACTGATGTCGTTGCCGCGCGCGGCCGCGTTGCAGCCTTGCATCAGAATGTCGAACAGCGAGATGTGGTCGCGCAAAACGGCGATGAACCACATGTTGGTGTCCTTCTCGATCTCGTTGCCTTCCTGCTCGGCGTCGGCAAGCATCTGCTTGAGCAGGTCAGCATTCTCCTTGCTGTGTGCCGACAGCTGAGCTTCTTCGCGCAGCTTGCGGGCGACGACAGCGTTGTTTTTTAGGCCGAAGATCATGCCTGACGCATTCTTCTGCACGTTAGCGAGCGACTTGATCTCACTGACGAGTGCCATCGAACGCTCTTCGCTTTCTTGCGACGCTTGGTCGAGCACTTCGATTGCACGGGTGAGCACGCGCAGGCGCGCCGGGAACACGTAGCCTTCCTGACTCGCGACGCCACGACTGGTCTTGTAGCGCTGGGTGCTACCGGGGTAGCCCATGATGATCGCGATGTCGTTTTCCTTGATCGGCTGGGTCGCCGTCTTCAGGAAGTGTTCCGGTTGGAACGGCACGTTGTCGTCGCTGTGATCCTGCACGCTGCCATCCGGGCCTACATAGGCGCGGAAGAAGGTGAAGTCGCCGGTGTGACGCGGCCATTCCCAGTTGTCGACATCGCCTCCGAACTCACCGATCGCGCGCGGCGGCGCGTAGACGAGGCGCACATCGCGGATCTGGGTGCGGAAGTAGAGGTGGTATTCCTTGCCTTCGAGGAACGATGCGATCGAGCACTTGGTGTTCGCTTCGGAGCGTTCGCCTTCGGAGACGAGCTTGGCAATGATACTTTGCGTCATGCTCCAGCGATCGAGGTCGGTCTTCGCTTCGGCTTGCGCTGCGTGCACCTTTTTGGTGACGTCCTCAATGCGCTTAAGCACGGTGGCGACCATGCCCGGTGCCGGCAGTTCTTCGCCGCGCACAGTGGCGGTGAAGCCATCGCGAAGGTGGTTGGTTTCCGGCGTGCTCAGGGCGCTGACGGCGCCAAAGCCACAGTGGTGGTTGGTGACCAACAGTCCGTCCTTTGAAACGAAGGACGCGGTGCAGCCATTGATCTGCACGGTTGCCGACAACACCCCGCCCTTCTCGGGATGCCAGAATTCGTCCTTGGTCATCTCCATGCCGCGTGCTTTGAGCGCGGCCCAGTCCATGTCGCGGATTTGGGTGGGGAGCCATTGGCCTTCGTCAGGCAGCAGGCAGATAGCGGCGAGAACAGTCAGCAGAGGTCGCAACATGGCCGCTTGTATACGCAATGCGTCGACACGGTGCGAACAGGTTGCACGTTGCGGCTTGCTGTATTCTTCGCTGCCCGGCACTTTTGCGGCATGAAGCTTGGCTCCGAAGTGTTGTTGATGGCCCTAGCGAGCGTCCTGGTGCATCCTGCGTTCGCGCAGAACTCGAACAGGAAGATTCGCAAGGCGCCGAGCGAGATGGCCGCCAAGGCGGGCACCGCGGTGCCGTGGCGCATCGATGTCGCGACCGCGCTGGTCGAGTCGAAGAAGACGGGCAAGCCGGTGTTTTGGTACGTGCCGTCGGTGTCCCGATCGCCGATGGACCGCAAGCCGGAAATTGATCGCTACATGATGGGTGGGCCGTTCTCGTGGCCGTCGACGATCGAATTGCTGAAGGAACACTTCGTGCCGGTCAAGCAGATCGGCGGTCGTGACGAGTTGTCGAAGCAGTTGGAGCTTGCCCGCAACAAGTTCATCGAGCCGGGCTACGTCGTGCTCGATGGCGACGGCAAGGCGTTGCTGAAGGTCGACCAGTTGACGACGTTCCAGCCGGAATGGTTTGAGGCGCCGTTGCGCCGCATTGTGAAGCAACCGCTAGAGCGCTTTCCGACGACTTATTATCCGGATGGTTGGGCCGCGATGCAGTTGGGCGATTGGACCCAAGTTGTGCACCTGACACATCGGCCAATTAGGGGCGAGGATTCCACTGATTTGCCTGCGGTCACAGCGGAGTGGGCCGAGAATATGTGGTTGCAAGGTGCCGCGCTGTTCCGGATGGGCCGGCGCAACGAAGCGGTTGCGCAGTGGCAAGAAATCGCGAAGCAACGGCCCATGAGTTCTTGGGCCTGGAAGGCGCAGTTGGAAGCGGAGGGGCACGGTCCCTTCGTGCATGGGTTTGAGGTCTACGGCAAACTGCCTGCTGGTGCGCTGGCGAGCGATCCCCACGACGGCAGCCGTGCGCCGGTTGGGCTCTACGGCGAGCACGACCTATGGCAGCGCAGCGTCGCGTTCCTTGCCTCTGCGCACGATGACGACGGTGTTTACCGCGATAGCACCTACGACTTCGGCGGCACCGATGGCCTGCCGAACGTGCACGCCGCGGTGACGTGCCTTGTTGGTGAGGCGCTGCTCGCTGCGATGGCGCGCGCCGATAAGGGCAATCTAAAACTGTCCAAAGCTCAAGTTGCGACGGTTGAGAAGTTGCTGCTCCAGATGCGTGCGAACGCGATGAACGACGATTGGCTGGCGCTGTCCGATCGCGACGAAATCATCTGGGCCCGCGCCTATGCATTGCGGTTCTTGCAAGCTTGGAAGACGCATCGCGGCAAGGATGCGAAGACCATCGAACCTGGCGTGCGCCGCGGGGTCGCCGCGTTGATCGCGCTGCAGCCCGAAACCGGCGTGTGGTTCCACGAGTATGGCAATCCGTTCGCGATTGCGACGGCGCTGCAAGCGTTGCACGGCGCCAAGAGCGGCGGTTTCGCGGTGCCACAAGAGAACATCGACAAGGGGCTGAAAGCGTTGGCGTTTAATCGCGCCGGCGATGGTGCGTTTAGCTACGGCCAGACGCGCAAGGGTCGCAAGCCGCGCGCCAAGCTCGAAGGTGCAGCTGGCCGCATGCCGCTCTGCGAACTCGGCCTCTATCTGTTTGGCGCGTCCGATCAGGAGAAGCTGCTCGCTGCAGTCGAAGCGGGGGACCGCCACCACAAGCTGCTCGCCGCAGTGCGCAAATACGACGACCACGCCGACCGTCTCGGCTATGGCGGCTTCTTCTTCTGGTTCGACATGCTCGGCCGCGCCGAAGCCATTGCCGAACTGACGGACCCGACCAAGCGCAAGCAACTCGCCGCAGTGCAGCACAAACTGATCATGGAGTTGCCAGAGTTCGACGGCTGCTTTGTCGATAGCCACGAACTCGGTCGCTGCTATGGCACGGCGATGGCACTGCTGTGCTTCGACGTGTTGGCCCGCGCGCAGCGCTAGGCAGTTGCGAGCGACCGAGACTACGAACGATCTGGCTGCGGGTAGCCGTTGTCTTGCGGTGCGTGCGTGTGTCCGAGCAACTGGCTGAGCCACTGCGACAGTGGATGCGCGACCTCTGCCGCCGCGCTGGCAAAGTTCTCGGCGATGTCATCGCCAAGCTGCATGACCAGCGCCGACAACTGCAGAAGTTCGTCCGGTGTGCCGCGGTCGAGTTTCAGCTTCAGCCACGCGACGCTGCAGTGCTGACGGGCCAACTGCAGAAGCCGTGCTCGCGACGTGTCGCTGACGTCCGGTCGGCGTTCAAGCTCAGTGAGCAGCCACGTCGTCGTTGCAATATCGTCCGCTTCGACAATGCGCTCCATTAGGCGCTCGAGAATGTGGGCGCACGGCACTGGGTTCGGAGCGGTTGCGATCGCTTGTGGCGCGGCCATTTCACTGTCGTCGAACAGCTGACGGGCGGCGAGTGCCGGCAAGTTGGCGGCGCCGTCACGTTGGATTATCGCCCGCACGCTCGCGGACATCACCGTCGGTGGCGGCAGGGCGCTCCAGTCGACTTCTTCCTGGGCCGCGGTCGATGGCAGGTCCGTCGCCGCGCGCAGTTCGACGCCAGGAATGTGGGCTGCGTCGATCAACGCCGTCAGCTCGCCGTCGGCGTCGTCGCTGTCACTCATGGCCGTCAACTGCTGCAGAAGTTCGTCGAGCCGTTCGGCTGGCAGGGCGTGGGCCAGCACCAGCTCGCCGATGCCCGCGCCACGCAGGCGTCCGAATGGCGGGTCGTCGGCATGAAACTGCAGCACCGCCTCGTCGCCGACGTAGACTGAGCCGGCCCGCAGCCCGATTACCAACGAATCGTGCCGGGTTGCCGACCACAGGTCGGCGAGTGCCCGCCGCTGGGCCGGCCGCCAAACTTCGGGGGCTTCCGGGTGCTGCCGGCTCGCCGCGAGGGCATTTTGCAGGGCCAATACCGCGGCCCGGGCCAGCTTGTGGCTGTCGCTGCTATCTGGGTTAGTGCCATTGGGCCTCGCCATCAGTCCCTGTATCGGCAAACGAAGGATCCTGGCTGCAACTGGCCACAGTTCCTTTATCCCATGGTCTCACGAGCGTACTCGTGCTAACCCCCCTTGTTCTGCTAAACCAATCCCCTGTGCTGACACCGTCTTTGCTTCGCAACCTGTGGGCCTGCCTCATACTCGCCTTGTTTACGGCCTGTGGCAGCCCGGTGACACGCGTCGATCTGCAGAACCCGGATCCCAACTCGGCCGCCGCAAACGAGGCGCCACGGGTGCTGGTAGTTACCCTTAATGGGAAGCTTGGGACGACAGAATTGGCTCGCTGCCACCGTTCGATTCGTGAGGCGGAGCAACATGGCTGCTCGTATGTGATCTTCCGCATCGAAGATGCTGGCACATACGGCGAGAGTCTTTCCGACCTCAATAGCTTGATGGATCGGGTCCAGAGCACCGACGTTGCCACGGTCGCGGTTCTGCGCGGACGCGTGACGCAGGGCGCTGCGGCACTCGCACTGTGCACGACCAGCACCTACTTGATGAAGGGCGCCGACTGGGGCGAGATCACCAAGCCGGAGAAGGAGGTCGAGGTGCTGCTGGCTACCGAGCCGGAGCAGGCACAGAACGCGCTGTTCGATTCGGCGCGCGCGATCATGCAGTCCAGGCTGAACAAGCGACGCAACAAGCTGCGGCCCGATGCGGTGAAGTTGGCCTTGGCAATGGCCGATCCGCGCGTGCAGTTGATTTCCGCGACCATTCGCGAAGGTGGCATCGAGCGACCGCGCATTATCAGTCAAGACGAACTGGTGGCGCTGCAAGCGTCCGGCGCGACCATCCTCGGCGAGAAGCCCATGCTGCGGCCGTTGATGTTGACGGCTGCCGAGGCAGAAGAGTTCGGATTGTCGAGTGGCACGCTGTCTGGCTACAATCAGCTACTCGAGTGGCTAAACATCGACCCGAACACAGTGGGCGAGCTCCATGAGAACTGGGCCGAACGCATGGTCGGTTGGCTTGAGCTGCTGCAACCGTTCTTGCTGGTTGCCGGCTTTCTGTTCTTGCTGATCGAGGTCAAGACGCCGGGCACCGGGCTGCCGGGCATCATCGGCGTGGCGTTCCTCGCCTTGGCGATGGTCTACAGCTACCTCGTTGGCCTCGCGGAAGTGACTGAGATCATCGTGTTCTTTCTCGGCATCGTCGCGATTGCCGTCGAGATCTTCGTTTTACCGGGCACGGTGGTGTTCGGGTTGGTGGGTTTTTTGTGTCTGATTCTTTCGCTGGTGCTCAGTCGTCAGTCGTTCGTGTTGCCGAGCAACTCGATCGAAGAGGACTTGCTGGTCACCAACCTGTTCCACCTGTCCATGATGTTCATCTTGGTGCTGGCGCTAGGTGCGGCGATGTGGCGCATCCTGCCGAAGGTGCCGGTGTTCAACCGCATGTTCTTGGTGCCGCCAGGAACGGGCAACGAGCCGGAGAGCAACAGCGTCGCTAGTGGCTTGGGTCTCAATCACGATAACTTGGTTCGCCTCGTTGGTCGCACGGGCAAAGCCGCGACTGTGCTGCGACCGACAGGTACGATCGAGCTCGAAGGCGAGCGCTATGACGTCGTCACCGAAGGCGAGTTCGTCGACCAAGGAGCCAGCGTGCGCGTGCTCTACGTGCAGGGCAATCGCGTCGTCGTCGCAGGCGAAGGTGTAGAGTCCGAGTCACCCGCTGATACGCGCGATGGGGAACGCGGCAGTGTCGGCCTGGTCATCTTGCTCACGGTGATTGGCCTGGTGCTGATCGTCGCCGAAGTCATCTTTGTCTCGATGGGCCTGATCGGCATGATCGCCGGCGGCACACTGTTGACGGCGATTTTTTTCGCCTTCCAAGTGTCGACTGGCTTTGGTATCGCGATCGCACTGGTCGAAGCCATTGCCGCACCAATCGTCTTGATGTGGTCGTTCAAGATCTTGCCGAAGACGCCGTTCGGCAAGCGCCTGATCCTCAGCGGTCCGCCGACCGATGGCTCAGCTGCCGCCGGCAACCAACAACTCGCAAGCCTGGTTGGCAAGAGCGGCGTCGCCATCAGTGCGCTGCGACCTGCTGGCTATGCGCGCATCGACAATGCCAAGGTCGATGTAGTGACTCGCGGCGAACTGCTTGAGAAGGACTGCGCGATTATCGTGCACGAAGTCTCGGGCAATCGAGTCGTCGTCAAGGCGACCGGCGGCGCAACTGCTGCGATGCCGCCTCCGTCCTAAGCAATACAACTGGCTCGGCCCGCGACTTGTCGTGGCTCGGCCCGTCCTCATTACCTGTCATTTTACCGTCTGTCTGGAGACCCCCTGATGTTGCTGCAAGCCTCGTGGTTCGAAACTAGTCCGATCATGGCTTGGTCCTTGGTGGGCCTGCTGATCCTGCTGGTTGTTCTTGTTCTGATCCTGCTGAAGTTCATCAACCTGTGGGTTCAGGCCTACATGTCGGGAACCAAGATCGGCTTGTTCCAGCTGGTTGGTATGTCACTGCGAAAGGTCAACCCGACCGTAATAGTCCGTGGCGCAATCTCGGCGACTCAGGCTGGCATCCCGATCAACGTGCGCGACCTCGAAGCGCACTACTTGGCTGGTGGCCGCATCCTCAACGTCGTACAGGCGCTGATCGCTGCTGACCGCGCCGACCTCGGCCTCGACTTCCGCCAAGCAGCGGCGATCGACCTCGCCGGTCGTGACGTGCTCGACGCCGTGCAGACCTGCGTTAACCCGAAGGTCATCGACTGCCCGCAAAACGGCAAGGTCGCGGCGATGGCCAAGGACGGCATTCAGGTGTTGGCCAAGGCGCGCGTGACCGTGCGAACCAACATCAAGCAGCTCGTTGGTGGTGCCACCGAAGAGACCATCATCGCGCGTGTTGGCGAAGGCATTGTCTCGACGATCGGTTCGTCCGACAACCACAAGCAAGTGCTTGAGAACCCAGACCGCATCTCAAAGGGTGTGCTGGCAAAGGGTCTGGATGCTGGCACGGCGTTCGAGATCCTGTCGATTGACATTGCCGACGTCGACATCGGCGACAATATCGGCGCGCGCCTGCAGGCCGACCAGGCCGAAGCCGACAAGCGCGTTGCGCAGGCCGCCGCCGAAGGTCGTCGTGCGATGGCTGTCGCGATCGAGCAAGAGAGCGTCGCCGACATCGCGGCCAACCGCGCCAAGCTGGTGTTGGCGGAAGCAGAAGTTCCGTTGGCGATGGCTGATGCATTCCGATCCGGCAACCTCGGCATTCTGGACTACCAGAAGATCAAGAACATCGAGTCAGACACGCGCATGCGCACCGGCATCGCCGCCGGTGAAGAGGCGCACCTCGAAACCGAAGAAGACAAGAAGAAGATGCGCGGTCAGGAGGACTAGACCATGGACAAGATCATTGAGCTGCTGATGGAGCGGCCGATCATCGCGTTCTTCGTGGTCATCTGGTTGATCGGGGTGATTGGTAACGCGCTGAAGGGCAAGCAGAAGGCCAAGGAACTGAGTGAGGCGAAGACTCACACCACGCCTCACCTGGCGTCTCAACCCACGCAGGTTGCGCGTACCGATACAGGTGTCTCGGCGGCTGGCAGTATTGCGGGTCGCGCGGTCGGCGGAAGCAAGCCTGGTGCCGTCGTTGGCGGCATGGGTACGGGCCAGCAGAAGAAGCTGCAATCGCAGCGTCAGGCGCCGGCTTCGATGCGCGGCCAGGATCGCCAGGTGATCCCGGCTACACAGCCTGCTCCGGTTGCTAAGCCCGCCGCGAAGACCCCGGACCAAGTTGCTCGTGAGATGCGCCGCATCCTCGGGTTGGAGTCGGAGCCGCCGCAGCCTGTCGCGGCCCCTGCGCAGCCCGCGCCGCCGCCGATGAGAAGTCAGCCTGTGATGAACGATGCCGCATCCGTGCAACTGAGCAAGTCACCGTCGCGTGCAAGAGAACACGTCAGTTCGCACGTTGGCGAAGGCATGCGTGATCGTCAGATGGCGGCGACGAAGGTCGGCCAGACGACCAGGAAGCCCAGCGCACGCGGAGAGATCGGCAACCTCGGAGGCCGCAACAAGCCTCGTAAGAAGCACGCGGTGGATTACATCAGGCGCTACCCGATGACGGACCTGCGACGCATGATCGTGATGAGCGAGCTGCTGTCGCCGCCGGTCACGATGCGGCCCGACAACCACCGCTTGTTTTAGCGGTCGCTGGGTTTGCAGCTTGTGGGGTGGCGGCCAGTGCTGCCAGCCTGCGAGCCGCCTGCCGCGACCTGCTGTCGCTGGCTCTGGGCTGGGCTGCCGCATGGCCTGGGCTGCGCGACCGATCAACGATCGAGCCTAGCCTCGATCGCCAGGCTGTCGCTGGCCGCCGCCTAGCGTTCTCGGCCCTACTTCTCCGGGGTTATGGGCGCGACCGGCTTCTTCGGCATGCGGCCGCGACGGTCGCTCTTCTTGAACGACTTCCAAAGGTCCATGTCGACGGTCGGGCGATACGGTTGGTCTGCGACCTCGAACCCGATGTCGTAGATGTATTGCGCGACGCGCAGCAGCTTCGGGTATTCGATCTTGTCCGGCGTGTCGGTGCGCTTGTGGTAGTCCTTGTGGATGCCGGTGAACACGAACGCGATTGGCACACCCTGGTAGGCGAAGTTGGCGTGGTCGCTGCGTGTGAACAGGCCTTCCGAATCGAACTCGATGTCGAAGCCGGCCGCGTCGTTCTTGGCCATGCAGATGTTGTGCAGCGTGTTCGACAACTTCTGAGTGCCGACCAGGTGGATGACGTTCTTGTTGTCCGCCGCGGTCTCACCCTTGTTGACCAGTCGGCCACCGTCGCGTGATTCTTCTTCACTGCGACCGATCATGTCCATCTGCAGTTCGGCGGCGATCGACGACAGCGGGATCGGGCAGTTCTTGACGAAATAGCCCGAGCCAACCAGGCCGCGCTCTTCGCCGGAGAAGCACACGAACAGGATGCTGCGCTTCGGCCGCACGTTGTTCTTGGCGAACATTTGCGCGACGGCCATGACGCCGGTTGTGCCCGAGCCATCATCATCGGCACCGGGGAAGTAGCCGGTGGCGTTGCGACCGAGGTGGTCGAGGTGGCTGCCGATGACAACGTATTCGTCTTTTAGCTTCGGGTCGCTACCGGGCAGCACACCCCAGACGTTCATTGCGGGTGCTTGGCCGACTTCGGTTTCGACGGTGATGTTGGCCGAGAGATCGATCTCGGTGGCCAATGGTGCTTCGGCAAAGGTCTCAGCGGTCAGGTTGGCGTGGCCGAGCAGCTTGCGGATGTCGTCGCCACCAATGGTGACGTCGAGTGGGCTGCGGCCGCGTGCGGCGGCGGCCGGATTGCGACCGCGGCGAGCCATGCTTGAGTTGCCAGTCAAGCCGCCGGACACTTCCTCGAGTGTGCCAGTGACCAGCGCGGCGGCGCCTTGGCCTTGCATGGCGCGGCGCATGACGAACGAGGCGATTCGCTTGGCGTTGCCACTGGCGCGCACGATGGCGACGACGACCTTGCCTTCCAGGTCGAGTTCGTCGATGCCTTCGATACGCGGCATGTTGCGTCCCTCCATCTCGGGGATTTCGACGTTGAGCAGCACGACCTTGCCGCTGGCCTTGGCGTTGGCGGAGACGCGACCGCTCATGCGATCGGGTGCAACCGTCATTACTGTCTTGCCGTCCTTCTCGAACGTCATCTCAGCCTTGGTGATCTTGGTCTGGTTCCACGGCACGTTCTGGTAGTAGGTGCCGTCCTCACCGCGCGCTTCGATGCCGAGCGACTTGAAGTGGGCGGAGACATACTCGGCAGCCAGTCGGTAACCCTCTTGGCCCGTGCCGCGCCCGCCGAACTCTTCGCTGGCCAACTTGCCGAGCCAGGCTTTGCAGTCTTCAACGTTGACGCCGGCGGCGCCTTGTTGGCGGTCTTGCGGCAGCCCCTGCGCAGCCACGGAGGTCAGCAACAGGCCGGCGCTAAGGATGGCGGGGGCCCAACGGGAAGCGGAGCTGGGGGAGTGGAACATCGATCGTTGGTGAGTTGGCACTGGCCGAATGGCGGATAGTTGGATGGGATCTGGACGCGCCTGATACGCGTGTCATCCAGATCGTGCAGGAGTGGCTGGTGCCATCGGGCAGCAAAGTTGTGCCGCGTTTGTCGGTTGTGGCACGGATTTGGTTCCAGGTTGTGCCCAGCCGGTCGATCGCTCCCATTGCGCGGCAGCGTTCGTGTCATACGATTGGCCACCTAGAATGACGACCCCGCGCCTAGAAGACCTACCCGTGCGCCGCTCTCGTAAGCGCTTGCGCCGCCGACTCAAAGAAGTGCCGATCTGGCCCAGCCTGGTGACCCTCGGCAACCTCGTGTTCGGGTTCTTGGCAGCCGCCAAGGTCGCCGATGCGTTGCGACTGAACGTTCCGGGCGTCGAATTTGCGGCGGTGATGCCGTATTTCGAGCTCGCCGCGGTGCTGGTGTTTGTGGCGATGGTGTTCGACGCACTCGACGGCAGTGTCGCGCGCATGACCGGGCAGACATCGAATTTCGGCGCCCAGCTCGACAGCTTGGCCGACATGGTGACGTTTGGCATGGTGCCGGCGTTCATTGCCAAGGTGCTGATTGATTTGCACGCCCAGGCGGACATCAACAACCTGCTGCCTATTGGGCCCAAGCTCGTGTATTCGGCGGCGGTCGTTTACGTCGCTGGTGCCGCGATGCGACTGGCCAGATTCAACGTCGAGACCGGTGTCGACGAAGACGACCACGCCGAGTTCAAGGGCTTGCCGTCACCTGCTGCCGCGGCCGTCATCTGCTCGATGATCGCGATGTTCTGCACGCGCGGTAGCGAGTCGGCCGAGCTCGGCAACTGGTTGTTCCTGCCTCAGCATTACGACCTGATTGTCGTCGCCATGCCGGCGGTGTTGGTGCTGCTCGGTTTGCTGATGATCAGCAACGTGCCATACCCTCACTTCGTTATCGCACTCGCGAAGGGGCGGCACAGCATGTCGTTCTTGGTGGGCGCGGTGGTGGTCGTTGCGATCGCTGCCGTCGAGTGGCAATTGGCCATGGTGACGTTGACGGCCGGCTACGTGCTTTGGGGCATGGCGCTCGGCTCCTACCGCGCCGTGTTCGCGCGCGGCAAGCGCCACGATGACGATGATGACGCCGACGATAGTGATGACGCCGATGTGCCCGGCAGGGACCTGACGCGCGCGCTTCCTTCCCGCAACTAACCAGAACCCACCTCTCGGGCCACACCGTTGGAACTCGTTTACGTCGCGTACGGCAGCAACGTTGGAGATCGTGCAGCGCACATTGATGCGGCGCTGGATCGTCTGCGTGCTACACCGGGCATTAAAGTCTTGCGCCAATCGCACCGCTTGGAAACGGACTTCGTTGGGGATGGTCCCGAACAAGACCGCTTCCTCAATGGCGTCGTTGAGTTGCGCACGTCGTTGACTCCGATGGCGTTGCTTTGCGTGCT
>JBNMND010000131.1:0-13746 GCA_051274975.1 Planctomycetota bacterium
GAAGCGATTTGCTAGTCGCGTGGCTTGCGTCTGTGCCAAGAACAGCAATGGCAGGGAACCCAATGCAAAGCCAGCCATGACGGTGCCCCCGTCGAGTGCCGATCCTGCGACCGTGGCGCCGGCCAACGCCGCCCACAACAGACCGCACGGCAGTAGTGGCGTGAACATGCCAAGCAGCGCCGCGCGGTTGGTTGGTGACCAGCCGCGCGATTTCGCCATCGCCTTCTTCAGTGCCGTGCTGAGTCCGGGGATCGCGATCGCACCGCGTTCTCCAATTGTGGCGAGAGCGATCAGTCCGGCAGCGAGCACGAACGCAACATAGGCTGTTGGCGAACCGAGTTGTTGGCTGCCGAGCACTGTGCCTAGCCCGCCGAGTGCCGCACCGATCACGGTGTACGAACTAGCCCGCGTGATGTGGTACGCGACGGCGCCACTCGTCCCACTTTGAAATGCGAGTGCGAGAGGACCGCACATGCACGCGCAGTGAATTGAGTTCACGACGCCGAAGACGAAACTTTCGAGCAGGAGTGTCATTGCAAATACATGGGCCACCGTTCGGTGAACTCTGCGACAGAACGCTCGTCGCACACTCGCATTTCGTCGAGTGTTGCGATGGGGGCAGAGCGAGCTCAAACGTCGTGTAAGCACTGCGACTTACCTGTTCCTGATGATCGGCTTAATGCGCTGTTCTGTTGTTCGGGTTGCGAGTCGGTCTACGTGTTGCTGTCCGATGAAGGGCTAACGCGCTTCTACGAACTGGGTGGTGCCACAGCGGGTGCTATTGGTCGTGCGCCGCGCGTGCCGCCGTTTGATTGGTTGCACGACTTGGAGCAGCAGCACACCTCGGCGGGTGTTGTGCGCATGACACTCGACGTGCAAGGCATTCGATGCGCGGCATGTATTTGGTTGCTGCAAGCCATTTGGCAGCGAGTTGCACCTGGTTCTCCGCTGCATATCTCGTCGGCCATGGGGCAGGTGACGCTGCAATACCATAGTGACAGTGACGTCGGTCGTCGCTACCTCGAGATGGCCGCAAAGCTCGGCTATCCGATGGCACCACCGTCGCGCCGCGTTGCGCGTGATACTGGCTTACTCGTGCGGCTTGGCGTTTGCGTGGCCGTCGCGATGAACGCGATGATCCTCGCGGTCAGCCTCTACTTCGGCCTGGAGACCGCAACTGCGAACGCCAGTGACGCGGCGTTGCGCGAGCTGTTCGGCTGGGTGTTGCTGGGGCTTGGCAGCGTCAGTGTATTGGTCGGTGGCCCGGTGTTCTTCCGGGCCGCACTCGCTGGTGTGCGCGCTGGGGTTGTGCACATGGACTTGCCGATTTCGATCGGCGTGTTGTTGGCTTACGGCGGCTCGGTCTACGGCCAGCTGACCGGTGGGGCGACCTACTTTGACACGGTTGCGATCTTCGTCGCGTTCATGCTTGGCGGGCGTTACCTGCAGCAGCGCACGCTCGCCAAGAACCGCGATCAAGTGCTGGCCGACGATGGTGCCGAACATCTGCGGGCGCGCCGCGTGCGGCACGGTCTCGCCGAAATCGTGCCAATCCAACAGCTGGAAGTTGGCGACGAGATCATCCTGGCGCCCGGCGACTTGGTGCCGACGCGTGGAACTCTGATGGGGGACGAGAGCATGTTCTCGCTCGATTGGATCAACGGCGAGAGCGAGGCGCGTTCGTTTGCTAGTGGCGCAGAGGTTCCTGCCGGCGCATTCCACGCAGCGCGCACGGCCACGCGCTTGCGGGTGACGTCGACCTACCACGAGTCTGGTCTTGCCGAGTTGTTGAGCCAGGAGCCGATCGATCGTGAAGACACTGCTGGTCGCGTTCGCTTCTGGGATCGGCTCAACCGCTACTACGCCTTTGGCGTGCTCACCGCTGCCGTCGTTGGTGCCGCTGCGTGGTCGTTCATCGATCCGTCGCGCGCGATCCCGGTGGCCGTAGCGGTGCTTGTTGTCACTTGCCCATGCGCCATGGGCATAGCGACACCGCTCGCTTTCCATCTGGCACTGGCTCGCCTGCGCCGTAACGGCGTGTTCGTCCGCACCAAGAGCTTGCTCGATAAGGTGCGTGTCTTGCGGCACGTGGTCTTCGACAAGACCGGCACGGTCACCTTTGGCGGCTTGCGTGCGCGGGCCATGGGCGCGATCCCCGATGAGGCTTTGCCGGTCTTGGCATCGATGACTGCTTCGAGCAACCACCCGGTCAGCCAGGCCGTGCTCGCCTCGCTGGAGCACGCTCCGGTCGTTGATACGATGCGCATTGCGGAACACGTCGGCGAAGGTTTAGTTGCCAGTTACCGCGGATCCAGTTGGTGCTTGGGGTCGCGTAAGTTCTGTGGCCTGGAAGAAGGGCAGACTGAGAACCGCGAGTGCGTGCTGACTCGCGGTGGCCAGTTAGTGGTCGCGTTCGAACTCGAAGAAGACTTCCGGGCCGGCGCTGCAGCAGAACTCGCGGCGTTGCGCGCGCGCGGTTTGCAGGTGCACTTGATGTCGGGTGACCGTTCAGAGCGCGTGGCTCTTGCGGCGGCTCGGCTGGGTCTGCCTGCGGATCGCGCTCGCGGCGGCATGTCGCCCAGCGACAAGGCCGAAGCCGTGGCGAGTCTCGATGATCGCGACACGATGATGGTCGGCGACGGCCTCAATGACGCGCTGGCCTTCGATCAAGCGTTCTGCGCCGGCACTCCGGCGATGGACCGACCGGTGCTGCCTGCGCGCTCGGATTTCTGTTTCCGCGGCGCCCAAGCAGGTGCCGTGCAATCGCTGTGCGAAGTCGCCGAAGAGCATGCCCGCGTGGTGCGCACCAACCTCGGGCTGGCGTTGATCTACAACGCCAGCGTGCTGTCGCTAGCGTTCGCCGGCTTGATGACACCCGTGTTGTGCGCCGTGCTGATGCCAATCAGTTCCGTCGCACTGGTCCTTCACACAAGTATCCGCATGCAGCGGACCAGGAGGCTCGCATGAGCATCGTTCCGGTCTTGTTGCTTTGCAGCCTCGTGCTCGTGATTGGCTCGGTCGTGCTGTTCGTGTTCAGCGCGAAGCAGGGCGATTGCCACGAGTCGGACCGCCTTTGCCTGATGCCGCTAGACGACGACGCAGTGACGCACGTCGGGCCCCAGGCCCCGTCTATCTCCTCTCCCTCTCATGAGAACGACTGAACCATGGAAGTAGCAACCACAACGGAAATGCGACGAATCACCTACGACGACGGCGTCGTGCGTGGGTTCGTCTGGGCAAGCGTCGCGTGGGGCGCAATCGGCATGCTTGTCGGCTTGTTATGTGCTGTGCAGCTGAGTATGCCGCAACTCACCGACACCACTCCGTGGCCGTCGTGGTTGTCGTTTGGCCGCCTTAGGCCGCTGCATACCAACGCCGTGATCTTCGCGTTGGTCGGCAACATGATGTTTGCCGGCATCTACTACTCGTCGCAGCGCTTGCTGAAGGTGCGCATGGCGTCGGACCTGCTCAGCAAGGTGCACTTGTGGGGTTGGCAGCTGATCATTGTCGGTGCTGTGGTCACGTTGCCGCTCGGCATCACGCAGTCGAAGGAATATGCGGAGCTGGAGTGGTTCCTCGACATCGCGGTCGTGCTCGTCTGGGTTGCCTTTGCGTGGAACTACTTCTGGACGTTGAAGATCCGCAACGAGAAGAACCTCTACGTTTCGATCTGGTTCTACATCTCGACGATCCTGGCGATCGCAGTGCTCTACATCGTGAACAACCTGGCACTGCCAGTGACGGGCACGAAGAGCATCGGCGTGTTCTCGGGCGCCCAGGATGCGTTGACGCAGTGGTGGTACGGCCACAACGCCGTCGCGTTCTTCCTGACGACGCCGATCCTCGGGATCATGTACTACTTTCTGCCCAAGGCGGCAGATCGACCGGTGTTCAGTTACCGGTTGTCGATCGTGCACTTCTGGGCGTTGGTGTTCATCTACATCTGGGCCGGCCCGCACCACTTGCTCAACACGGCGTTGCCTGATTGGGCGCAGTCGCTCGGCATGGTGTTCAGCCTGATGCTGTGGGCGCCGTCGTGGGGCGGCATGCTCAACGGCTTGCTGACGTTGCGTGGTGCCTGGCACAAGGTGCGCACCGATCCCGTGCTGAAGTTCTTCGTCGCGGGCGTCACGTTCTACGGCATGGCGACTTTCGAAGGCCCGCTGCTGTCGATCAAGTCTGTGTCGGCACTCGGTCACTACACCGACTGGATCATCGGCCACGTGCATGCGGGTGCCCTCGGATGGAACGGCTTCATGGCCGCCGGGATGTTCTATTGGATGGTTCCGAGGCTGTTTGGCACCAAGCTGTACAGCACGAAGATGGCCGACTGGCACTTTTGGCTCGGCATGATGGGCATCTTGCTCTACGTCGGTTCGATGTGGGTGAGTGGTATCACGCAGGGTTTGATGTGGCGCGCCGAGACTGCTGACGGCGGCCTGCAATACACGGCCTGGAACGAGATTCTCGACAGCCAGCAGATGATGTATGTGGCACGCAGCATCGGCGGCAGCATGTTCCTGATCGGCTGGTTGTTGATGGGCTACAACCTGATCGCAACCGCGAGGTCGGGCAAGGCGACCAACGTCGAAGTCGAAGTGGCCGTCATTGACACCGCGCCGCTGGCGACGGAGCCGAGCACGACGAGCCTGGTGTTTAGTCGGCCGGTGATCGTCTGCTTTCTTGGCTTGTTCGCTGCGACGATGTTCATCATGCCGAACGTTGGTTTGGCGGTGGTGGGCCTGGTGCTGTTGCTCGCAGTCGTCGGCTTTGCTAGTGGCATGCTGTTCGGGTCGATGGGTAAGGGCAAGCACACGTGGCACGACAAAATCGAGTCGCGACCGTTGGCGTTCTCGGTGTTGACGCTGATCGCCGTGTTGATCGGCGGCTTGTTCGAACTGTTGCCGGGGCTGATCACCGACAAGCAGGTGCCATTGGCGGCGAACGGCGAAATGAGCGTGCAGCCATACACCGCACTCGAGTTAGCTGGCCGTGACGTCTATGTGCGTGAGGGTTGCTACACCTGCCACTCGCAGATGATTCGCCCGTTCCGCAGCGAGCAACTTCGCTATGGCGCGCCGAGTCGCATCGAAGAGTCGATGTTCGACCACCCGTTCCAATGGGGCAGTAAGCGCACCGGGCCGGACCTGGCTCGCATCGGAACCAAGTACAGCGAAGCTTGGCACTGGCGACACATGATGGATCCACGCTCTGGCGCGCCTTACGAGTGGGGTCAGGGGCTTTCGATCATGCCGGCCTATCCGTGGCTGTTTGAGGACAAGGTCGAGGTCGCGGTAGTTGCCGACAAGATGCGCGTGCTCAAGAAACTTGGCACGCCCTACACCGACGAGCAGTTGCAAAATGCCGTTGCTGACTACGCGGTGCAGGCTGCGACAACGGTGAGCAACTTGGCTGAGCAGCTCGAGGGTGGCGCTGATCCGGAGAGCGAGATCGTTGCGTTGATCGCCTACTTGATGCGGCTTGGCCGCAACTTGAAGCCAGCCCAACACCAACCCGTTGAGATCCAAGGAGGTAAGTGATGTTCGAAGAACTGGAGTCGTATGTGTCGCTGTTCGACCTGCCCGTGATTGCCACGTGGTTGTTCGTCGCGATGTTTCTGACCGTGTTGGCGCGGGTGTGTCAGCGCTCGCGCCAAGCCGATTACAAGCGCATGGCGTCGCTGCCGCTGGATGACGGCGCCGCCGTCGAGGAGGTTAAGTAATCATGACTGCCGAACTTCGATCGCACACGTTTGATGGCATTCAGGAGTTTGACAACCGCCTGCCGAATTGGTGGCTGTGGAGCTTCTACCTGGCATGCATCTTCTCGGTGTTCTACTGGATCCACTACCAAACTCTCGGCACGGGCAACCAGCCGATGGATGACTACTTCGATGAACAGCGCGTGGCCGCGGCAGCGATGGAGGAGCGTTTGAAGAAGAACCCGGTCACCAACGAAGTGTTGCTGGAACTCGCCAGTAACCCGACGTTCGTGGCTGAAGGTAGGGCTCTATTTTTGGAGCCGTTGTTGTGCATGCAATGCCACAAGGCGAACGCGAGTGGTGATGTTGGTCCAAACCTGACGGACGAGTTCTGGATCTATGGCGGCACGCCAATGGATATCTACACGACGATCATGGATGGGCGACCGGGAGGTATGCAGGCATACAAGTCGCGGGGCCTCGGCTTTGTGCAGCGCGTTGCTGCGTACGTGTTGTCGCTGAAAAACACGAACGTTCCGGGCAAGCCTCCGGGGAAGAACGCCAAGAAGGCCCAGTAGTAGAAGGCCAGCCAACAAGGGGGCGCTAGCCGTCGCGACCCCCTGATTCCAACCTAGATGAGCGAAGAACACGTAGTGCCGGATCCGGTCGTTAGGAAGCCTGTTGTTCACAAGAAGCAGGCTGTCGTGCGTCGTCCTGACGTCGACACCCTCTTTAGTATCAACGAGGATGGATCGCGCAACGTGATCCATCCGGCCGATGTCAAAGGCCGCTTCCAGAACCGCAAGAACATCCTGTGGACGGTTCTGATTGCCATCTACATGGCGCTGCCTTGGCTCAAGGTCGGCGGTCGCCCGGCGTTCCTGATCGACATCCAGGCGCGCCACTTCTACATCTTCGGCCACACGTTCAACTCGCAGGATTTCTGGTTCTCGTTCTTCTTCGTAACGGCGCTCGGCTTCTCGCTGTTTGTCGTTGCAGCTTTGTTTGGTCGCGTTTGGTGCGGCTACGCATGCCCGCAGACGGTGTTCTTGGAAGGTGTGTTTCGACGCATTGAGCGGTTGATCGAAGGCAATGCGCATGCGCGTGCCAAACTCGACAAGGCGCCGCTCAAAGCGAAACTGTGGCGACGCGGCCTCAAGATGAGCGTGTTCCTAGTGATCTCTGGCGCGGTCGCGCACTCCTTCGTCGGCTACTTCATGCCGGTGGAAGTGTTGATCGAGGCTGTGACCGGGTCGCCTGGCAAGCACCCCACTGCGTTCTCGTTTGTGGTGGTGGCCACCTTGTTGCTATTCGTGAACTTCACTTGGTTCCGTGAGCAAGTATGCATCGTGCTGTGTCCGTATGGGCGCTTGCAGGCCGCGATGTACGACCAGGACACGATCTTGGTTGGCTATGACGAGCGGCGCGGCGAGCCAAAGGGTCCTGCGACCGAAGCGGGTGCCGGCGATTGCGTCGATTGCTATCGCTGTGTTGCTGTGTGTCCGACGGGAATTGACATCCGCAATGGCACGCAACTGGAGTGCGTCGGCTGCGCGAATTGCATCGACGCTTGTGATGAAGTGATGACGAAGCTCGGCCGCGACAAGGGGCTCGTTCGCTATGACAGTCAGCGCGGCTTCGAAACCGGCAAGCGCCGGTTCTTACGCAGTCGGGTGATCCTCTATGTCGTATTGATGCTCGCCGGTCTCGCGATGTTCACTTTGGCGCTGACGAGGAAACGACCGTTTGAAGCCTTGCTACGCCGATCCGGCAGTCGACCGTACATGGTGGAAGGCACGCAGGTTCACAACCTGTTTGACTTGTATTTGATTAACAAGCGACCTGACTCGCGCAAGTTCACTATCGAGGTCATTGGGCCGGACGGCGCCAAGACCGTAGTTGCCACACGCGAGCTCGAGTTGGGCTCGCTACAGGAACTGCACATTCCAGTGCATGTCTATGTGCCTCTCGGCGAATTTAGAGCCGGCTTGCGAAGCCAGTTGCGGATTATCTGCGAGGACGTCGATGGCGACCTGGAGCGCCTCGCGACAGCGCCGATTCTTGGGCCTCGATCACGCTAGCGGCGGCGTTCTACTGAAGGTCAGTGTCACCGGGCTCCGTGGGGGCGATTGGCAGCCAGACGGTGAAGACCGAGCCATCATCGTCCGCATCTACGCGGATCGTCCCGCCGTAGCCTTCGATAATGCTGCTGCAAATTGACAGGCCGAGCCCGGTGCCGCCGCGTGCACGCTTGGTTGTGATGAACGGTTCGAAGATGCGCTCTCGCACCTGTGCTTCGATGCCCGGGCCGTTGTCCGACACGGTGAACTCGACTCCTTCACCGGCGCGCTGCGCCGCCAGCGAGACATGCCGGTTTTCGGTGTCGTGCAGCATGAGCGCATCCTTGGCGTTGATCATCAGGTTGAGCAACACCTGTTGAACTTTCTGTGGCCGCGCCAACACCGCTGGCAGGTTGTCGGCGACATCGATCGTTAGCGTGATGCCGTGGCGCTTCCAGCTCTCGCCGATCAAGCTCATCGTGCGTTCGACGACTTCGGCAAGTGATGTAGGCTGCGCGTGGTCGCGATCGTCGCGAGCGAATTGTAGCAAGGCGCGCACGATGTCCGCGATGCGGCCGCCTTCCTCGATGATGATGCGGCCATTCTGAATAGGCTCGTCGCCGTCTTCGATCAACTGGGCGCAGTTGATCATCGTATTGATCGGGTTGTTGATCTCGTGGGCGACGCCGGCTGCCAATTCACCGACTGCCGCGAGCCGTTCGGTGTGACCGAGTTTGCTCTGCAGTATCTTGCGCTCCGTGATGTCTCGGATCACCGCGGAGAAAAACCGACGACCCCCCATCGAGCCTTCGCCCACAGATAGGTCGACCGGGAACTGGGAGCCGTCTTTACGGCGGCCGATTACTTCGCGGCCGATCCCAATGATTCGACGCTCGCCAGTTCGCAGGTAGTGCGCGATGTATTCATCGTGCTCACTGCGAAACGGCTCGGGCATCAAGATCTTCACGTTTTCGCCGATCAACTCCTCTCGCGAGTATCCAAACAGAGTCTCAGCGGCATCGTTGACCGTCTCGATTGCACCATTGGAATCGATGGACACGATGCCTTCGACCACATGGTCGACGATGGCGCGCCAAGCAGCGACGTGTCGGTCAGCTGTTGCAATGGCGAGCTTTCGGCCCAGTTCGGCGTTGGATGTGGCTGCTTGGATGGCTTGCTGGATCTGCGAACGGCACCAGGCGCGTGTCAGTAGTGTCCCAGTTGCGATGCCAGCCAGAGTCAGTCCGGCCTGCATCGACGTTCCATCAAGCCACAGTGGCGTGGAGAAGCCGGCAGCAGCCACGGCGATAATCACAGCATTGGCAAGCAAAGTCGGTGGTCTCTGGAGCTATGGAGTGGTGGGCGAAGAGGTCGAGGCCATGTAGTGTGCCTATTGGTTTGCTAGGGCGTGGTCTAGATACGCCTATGGACCCACCTCGGGTTCGCAGCTTGCCTTAATGTAGTGCGAGCTCCGATGAGCTAATAATGGCTGGCACACGGTGCGATGGCAAAAGTAGTTCTAATCGATGATGAAGCGAGATTGCTGGCGACACTCGCACGCTTCCTTGAGCGGCAAGGCTTAGAAGTCGTCAAGGCGACGAGCTTTGCCGAGGCGGATGAGCACTTGCAGCCAGGTCGCTTTGAAGTGTTGGTGACCGACATCGTCATGCCGGCGTTTGACGGTATGCGAGTTCTTCGCGAAGTCGTCAGCAATCGCCTCTGCCGAGAACCAGTCATTTTGATTACTGGCGAACCCAATTTGGAAACCGCATCGCAAGCTGTGCGCAACGGAGCGTTCGACTATATCCAGAAGCCGGTGACCAAAGATCGTCTTCTGGAGGTCGTTAATCGCGGCCTGCGCCACGTGAAGCTGCTTCGCGAACGCGACCAAGCTCGCCAGCGCGAGTTGCAGCTGCTCAAGAACCTCGCCCAAATCGGTGAGTCGGCGTCCATTCTCAGTCACGAAATCAAGACGCCAATCAACGGCCTACGCCACGCCCTGCGCGCAGTCGGCGACAAGCTCGGCGTCGAGGATGGTGTGCTGATCGGTGAGTTCGTTGGCAGTCTGGGTCGCATCGAGCGCTTGCTCGGCGAAACGTTGTCGTTCGCGAAGCCGCTGATTCCACGTCTGAGTGACGTGGCGTTGCGCGAAGTTCTAGATGGCGCCGTTAAGGAGTGTCAGACTCTCGATTCGTTCGTCAATATGCACACCGACATCTCGTGTGATGAGGGGTTGCGTCTAGAGATTGACCCGCAGGTTGTTGGTGAGGTATTCGCCAACTTGATGAGGAACGCCGCCGAAGCGTGCGGCGGGACCGGCACCATAGCAATCACCGCACACACGATCGAAGACTCTGTGTGCATTGATGTTGTGGATTCGGGGCCCGGTGTCTCGATTCGCATGCGTGATGAAATCTTCAAGCCGTTCTGTAGTTCCAAGGACTACGGAACCGGTATTGGATTGGCGTTTTCTCGTAAGGTTGTGGAAGCGCACGGTGGCAGTATCGAACTCGTAAGTCGAGAATGCGGCGCCTGTTTCAGGATTAGACTGCCGATGAAACCAGTCGCTGAAGGTGTCGTAAGGGTCAGTGCACCAGTGGAGTAACCATGGAAGAGACAAAGCAAGTTAGCATTGTTCTGATCGACGATCAGGCGATTGTGCGCGCGGCCTTCAAGTCGCTGTTGCAGTCGGTGGATCGCTTTCAGGTTATTGGTGATGCTGGTGATGCACGCAAGGGCATCGATCTCGTTGGCCAGTTGAAGCCCGACGTAGCGATCCTCGATATCACCATGGCTGGCATGTCCGGCCTCGATGCCGTTGCGCCGATCAAGCGTGTGTCGCCACGCACGCAGGTGTTGATGGCCTCGCAGCACGAAGGCATGAAGTTCGTGCAGCAGGCGCTGCAAGCTGGCGCCGATGGCTACTTATCCAAGGACAGTGAGCCGTCCGAACTCACCCTGGCGATCGACTCCATTGTTCGCGGCGATTCCTACTTGTCGCCAAAGGTGTCCAACGGCTTCATGGCTCGCGCGGTGCGCGGTGAAGCTGCAACCGCCGACGAGGCTTCGGCACTGTCGGTGCTGACTCCGCGTGAGCGCGAAGTGTTCCAGTTGTTGGCGATCGGCAAGGCCAATAAGGAAGTGGCGGCGGTGCTTGAGTTGTCGCTGGGCACGGTGAAGAAGCACCGCGAGAACCTGCAACGCAAGTTGGATTGCCACTCGGCCGCCGAGTTGGCTCGCCTCGCGATTCGCGAAGGCCTGCTGGACGTCTAGCTGCGGCTGCGGTTCGTAGCTGCAAATTCACTGCGGTGCCCGTCCGGCGCCGCGAGCCGCTGCGAGCAATTGCTCGCCGCGACCTGCTACTCAGGAGTACGCACGGTTGTGACCGGGCACGTTGCCAGGCGCACGACCTTCTCGGCAGTGCTGCCGAGCAACGCGTGCGTGATGCCCGTGTGCCCATGCGTGCCGAGCACGATCATGTCGGCCGATTCGTCCGTGGCGCACTTGAGCGTGGCATCATGCGCCTCGCCGTGGCCAACGACGCATCTCACGTTGATGTCTGGGCAGCCTTGCTTGAGCGCTTGCATGCGCTGGTCCAGTGTCTCCTTAGCGCGCGTCTCCAACTCTTCTTGGATGTGTTGGAACGAGGCAGACATGCCAAAGCTGCGCAGTGGGTAGTCCATCGGCGGAATCACGTGCAGCAAGACTAATTCGGCTCCGAACGACTCGGCCATGGTCGCCGCGTAGTCGACCGCACGGGACGAAGTGGGGGAGAAATCAGTCGGGCAGACGATGCGTGACAGCTTGATCATTGTGCTCCAGGAATCGGGTGCTCACAGAGAAGAGTGAATCGCGTTCTTCCGCAAGTCCGTAGTTCTGCTGATAAACGGATATCGACACGCCGCCGCCTCCGCGTTCCACTGCCTACATGGATCTCGAACCCGATGGAATTGTGCCGCCCGACACGGATGTCGCGGTTGGCAACGATCCGGCGGTCCGGGACATTGAGCGCTTGCTGGAGACCGGTAAGATCGAGGCTGGGCTGGACGCTATTGATGCGGCCATGGCTGCCGGACGCGGCAACGCCGCCGACCTCACGTTCTTGCGCGGCGATGCGTGCCTTGGGCTGGGTCGCGCTCGAGAGGCAGAGCGCGAGTTCCGCACGGTGCTCCAGGGTGATCCGGATTGCCCGTCTTCGCGGTGCTGGCTGTCGATGTGTCTCTACTTGCAGTGGCGCTTCGACGAGGCTCAGGTTGCGGTCGACGCCGCGCGCGCCTTGCCGGACGCACTCGTCGATGCGGACGTGGTCGCCGGTTGCCTTTGCGAACGCCGGCGCAGCTATCGAGAGGCTGATGGGTTGTTTGAGCGCGCCGCGACTGCCTCGCCGGACAAATACTCCGTGCCGGTGCGTTTGACTCGCGACGAGTTCGATCACGAAGTGCAGGAGGCCATTCGCATCCTGCCAGCGGAGTTTCACGAATATCTCGAGCGCGTGCCGGTCGTCGTTCAGGAGTTGCCCGAGGAGGCGTTTGGTCGTCTCGATGCGAGCGCCGATGACGGGCCGATTGGCCCCGACATGCTTGGGCTCTTCGATGGCGTTTCGCTGCCGGACGAGCAGCAGAGTGATTTGCCGACGCGGCCAACAACTATCTACTTGTTTCAGCGCAACCTCGAACGCATGGCCACCGGCCGCGACGACCTGACCGAGCAGATCCGCGTCACGCTGTGGCATGAGCTCGGTCATTACCTCGGATTCGACGAAGATGAGATGGGCCGCCTCGGCCTGGAGTGAGTCCTAGCGAGCGTCCGCGCGAACAGTCTTGGCGAGCATGGTCATCATTTCGCGCGCACGATCGTAGTCCTCGTGCTTCAGGCGGAACCACGTGTTGACCAGCCAGCCGCGATCTAACCCCTTGGTCGGCTCACCTGCAGCGGGCAGCGAGTGCTCGTAGATCGCATCGCCGCACGCCTTCCAGGCGGCATCTAAGCCGCGGTGGCCGTGATAGCGCCCGTCGCGATTCGGCCGAATCTGGATCGAACCACACGCGTACTTGCGCGACGGCTGCTGTTCGCTCGGCTTGCCCGTGACCGCCAGCGCCCATTCGCGATAGACGTCAAACTCGTTGGCGACGCGATACATGTCCCAGATTTTCTCGCCGGCCGGCCGCGCGCCAATCTCGCCAAACTTCAGCCCGTTCGGCCCGAAGAACCACTCCATGTGCGTCGCGCAGTTGCGCAATTCGAGGGCCTTGGTGATGCGCTGGTTCATCTCGCGCAGTTCTTTGTAGCCCTCTGAGTCTAGTCGGTTGCTGACCGCGATCTGGGGCGAGATCCGTCGGTCGATCGTCGCCTCGAGGCAGCCCGGGTAGTAGTGCGAGATGAACTCATGGCGCGTGCCGTTGTCATCGCAGATCGAGTCGAAGAACCCTTCGTGCCCTTCGATGAACTCCTCCAACGCAATACCGCGCTGTGCCGACGGCTTTAGCTTGGCGAGCGCCGTATCGAGGTCCGTTTGGTTCTCACACCGATAGGTCGCTAGCGAACCAAAGCCATCGAGCGGCTTGGCGATTAGCGGGTAGCCGCATTGCTCGGCGAACGCGTAGGCCTCTTGCTGCGACGCGACCGATTCCGACATCGCGCAGGGCACATCGTGCTCGCGCAAGAACGCCTTCATGGCGACCTTGTCGCGGCACAGCTTGGCGGTTTTCAGCGACATGCCCGGCACCGTCAAGTGTTCACGCAGCGCGGCCGCCGGGTCGACGAGCGGTTCATCGATCGTCTCGATGTAGTCAAAGGCCGGCTTCGCCAGCTTTTCGGCAGCCGCCTTCATCGCCGTTAGATCGAGCACGTTCGGGCACGACTGGTAGTCGTCTAGTAGCGGCTTGACCGCCTTCGACAGCTGCTCCCTGCCGGCTGGGCCAATGGCGGAGACGCGGGCGCCAACGTCCTTGAGTCCACGGATGAACTCGTGGTTGTAGACGTGGG
>JBNMND010000132.1:0-13718 GCA_051274975.1 Planctomycetota bacterium
CACGCAGTCGCAGGATCCACGCCTTCCAGATCGGGTCGAGCTCGTCGATGGCCTTCGCCTTCGAGAGCGGCGAGTTGGCCAATACGATTTCTTCGAAGTGCGCGATCGGGTCCGACGGGCGGCCGCGTTTGTGCGACGTGTAGTACGCATGCAGCGCCTCGCGATAGATCAACTGGCCATCGTCCGCGCGGTAGTTGTAGAGGAAGTAGACGACGCCCCAAGTCGGCGCATACCATGGCGGTCCCCAGCTGTATTCGCTGGCGACGATCATACGGAACGGCGGCGCGCCCGCGGGCTGACCATACTGTCCGTTGTCGCCTGGATCGGCTTCGCTGGTGTCCTGCATCCAGCCTTGCTCGAGGCGCTGGGCGAGCGGCATCAAGCGGCCCGGTGGCGCCCGGTTCCATTTCACGGAGCCGTTACTGAGGATGACGCAGCCTTCGAAGAACGACGCGTACGCTTCGTTGAGCCAGCCCGGCACCATCGGGCTCGTCAAGCTGACGAACTGGTGTGCCGCTTCGTGGAACAGCGTGCCATACATGCTGCGCACGGACTCCTTGCCGGAGACGCCGCCAGCGTAGGTTTCGACGGCGCTGCCGATGAAATGTCCCGCCGACCATTTCGCCGGGCTGCGACCGAGCGTCAGATACTCATCGCGCGTCTTGAAGATCCGGATCTCGATCTTCGGCGTGTTGCCACCGTCTTCCATGAATCGGAAGAAGCGGCGGTAGAACATGTTCATCTGCTCCATCGCGATGCGCGAAGTCTCGTGCACGAGGAAGCCGGCGTTGGTCCGGTAGCGGTAGTTGTCACTCTCGCTCTGGTAGGCTTTGTCCCATTCGCTGTGCTCGCGATCGAGCTTGTCCATTTCCTCTTCGGACATGCCGCCAGTCGGATCGGTGCCGGCGAACACATCTTCGACGGCGACTTCCTTGCCGCCAGTCGTGCGGATCTTGTGGATCGCCTTCTTCGCAGCGGGGTGGTCCGGCGCGACGGCCAGTAAGTGCCGGTAGATCTCTAGCGCACCGAGCAAGTCCTTCTTGCGGCTATACTGCTTGCCAATCGCGACCAGGCCATCGGCGTATTTGTCTTGAAGCTGCTTCCACGAAGTTGCCTCCGCGTCGAGTGGCACCAGCAACTCAAGGATCGGCTTGCGCGCCTTCTTACCCTTCTTACCCGTGCGCGCTTCTTGCACGTCGAGCCAGCGATGCAGCGAATGCACCGCGATGTCTAGATCCTTCTGCTGTTCGGCGACCTGCGCCAATAGCAGGAGCGCCGCGAGGCTGTTGGGGTCACGTTCGAGGGCGCGTTCGGTGGCCGCACGCGCCTCGTCGAGCTTGCCTTCGCTGCGTTTGCCCTCGGCTTCTCGCAGGTAGGAGGTGACAAACCCGGTGGGGGGCTCTTGGGCGGATAGCGAGGCCGTTGGTAACAGCGTCGCAACGAGCAATACGGTGGCGAGTCCCAAGAGCGCGCGGCTCAGGGACAATGTGAGGGGTCGAATCACGGCTGACAGTCTATGCGCTCGACCTTTGCACCGGAAGACGCGACGATCCCGGCATGTGTCGCCACGCCATTCTTCCTTGCCTGTTCGCTCTGCTGTGTACCGCCTTTGTTACGAGGGCGATCGCGCAGGACTCGCTGTCCGCGAGTCGCCCGAACATCATCTTCATCTTCAGCGATGACCATGCACCGCATGCGATCAGCGCCTATGGCTCCCGCGTCAACAAGACGCCGCACATCGATCGCTTGGCGAGTGAAGGCTTGTTGTTCCGCAACAACTTCTGTGGCAATGCTCTTTGTGGTCCGTCGCGCGCGACCATCCTGACGGGATTGCACAGCCATGCAAACGGCTTCATGCGCAATGGCAATGTGTTCGACGGCGACCAGGCAACGTTCCCGAAGTTGCTGAAGAAGGTCGGCTACCAAACGGCGTTGATCGGTAAGTGGCACCTGTCGTCGGATCCGCAAGGCTTCGACAAGTGGATGGTCTTCCCCGGCCAAGGCAACTACTACAACCCGGACTTCCGCACCAAGGATGGCCGCGTGCAGGTGGAGGGTCACGCGACCAACCTGACGACCAAGCTGTCGATTGAGTGGCTGAACCAGCGCAACGAAGACCGCCCGTTCATGCTGATGTGCCAACACAAGGCGCCGCATCGCAACTGGCAGCCTGCGCCCGAAGACCTCGCTTTGTTCAAGGACACGCAGATCCCCGAGCCGCCGACGTTGTTCGACGACTACAAGGGTCGCGGCCCGATGGCGAAGGCACAGGAGATGAGCATCGCCAACCACATGTTCCTGCACTACGACCTGATTGTGCCGCCGAAGGACGAGAAGGACCTAAAGGGCACCGACCGCGCCTGGCTCGGGCAGCGAAAGCGAATGAACGCGGCGCAACTCGCCGGTTGGGACAAGGCCTTCAAAGCGGAGAACGATGCCTTCCTACGCGAAGACCCGCAAGGCAAGGAGCGCGTGCGTTGGGCCTACCAGCGTTACATGAAGAACTACCTGCGTTGCGTCAACGGCGTCGACCGCAGCGTCGGCGAACTGCTGGCGTGGCTCGACGCGCGTCCCGAGGTCAAGAAGAACACCATCATCATCTACAGCTCGGACCAAGGCTTCTACCTCGGCGACCACGGGTGGTACGATAAGCGTTGGATGTACGAAGAGAGCCTGCGCATGCCGCTCGTCATGAGCTGGCCCGGCCACCTGGAAGCCGGCCGCGAAGTGAAGCACCTGACGCAGAATATCGACTTCGGCCCGACCTTCCTCGACCTCGCCGGCGCGCCACCGCTCACCGCTGCGCACGGTAAGAGCCTCGTACCAGTAATGAGTAAGCAGACCGGTGACAAACCGTTCCGCGACGCGATCTACTACCACTACTACGAGTCGCAAGCGGTGCACATGGTGCCGGCGATGTATGGCGTGCGCACCGATCGCTACAAGCTGATCCGCTACTACGAGCCGCAGTGGAACACGTGGGAGATGTTCGACCTCGAGAAGGATCCGGACGAGATGAACAACATTGCCGAGGACGCGGCCTACCAAGAGATTCGCAAGGGTCTCGAAGCGCGCCTGGTCAAGCTTCGCAAGCAATACAACGACGACACCGGCACCGTCGGTGGCGGCGTGTTTCCGATCACGGCGGGCATCGCGCGCGTCGAGCGAGAAGGCAATGCCGTGCGTATGTGGGCCAACGCTCCCGGTGGTTACATGCTGAAGACCGGCGACCGCGTGGGCAACGTCACGCTGACGACGAAGGTCTTGCCGCTTGCTGGCAAGCAGAACCAGAACGCATTCGTCGTTTTCAGCGGCGGCCAACCGCGTGGCCAGATGATGCGCATTGGCTACGAAGTCAAAGCGAAGCGCTTGGTCATCATGGGCCCGCAGTGGCGCAAGCTTACCGCGAAGATCCCGCTCGAGTGGGATGGCAAGACGCCGATCGCGTTGCAGATCCACGTCGACTTCGACAAGCACGAAGTGACGGCCGAAGCCGGCGGTAAGAAGATCACCGCGAAGATGCCGAAGGGTTGGACGTCGCTGCGTTCGTGGGGCTACGGCGCTAACAATGCTGAGGCGGTGTTCACGCCCATTCATCTGCACTGAGTTGAACAACGCATCCGAGCGTGGTGACAGCGGCTAGGCTTTGGCCCGCTAGGCTAGTCTTGTTTGAGCTCGACGACGCCGATATCTAACGTCGGGCCCGGACCGCTTGGTCTGCGGATTCGTCGCTCGCCACCAGATCGTCCCCTCAGATGCAGCTTGCCGCCAACGCGTGGATCTCGTCGACGATCAATGTCTTGGTCGACAGCATCGCGCGGCCGCGCACCGTTGTCGTCAGGATGTAGAGCGATTCAGGCGTCGTCACCAGATGTGTGGCGCCTTCCTCATCATCGCGGCACGCTCCTTGGCCGGGGTATCGCCGCTGCGCACGGCCACGCGAACTTCCGGCAACGTCGGATCGCGTTGGCGCAACTCGGCAAGTGGTTGCTGCAGGTTCTTCTGCACATCGTTGGCGAGCGCGCGCAGTGGTGAGATGTAGACCACTTGCAGCTCGTCGCCCAACGCCTCACCCAAACGCAACAGGTCGTCGAGCGCATGCAGGAACGCCGTCAGGGTGTTTCCAGATCAGGTGGGGGCAGCGATCAGCGTGTGGGCCCCCGCCTGGATGCGGGGGCCAGCCATGTTGCTGCGGTGGCGACGGCTTGCCAAAGCGGTTGCGGAACCAGTCGCCAACAGTCGGGTGGAATCGCTCGAGCAAGGCCCGTGAGGATACCCACAACCATTGGCTGAGAGGCGCGGGCGATGCCACCAGATACGCCTGACCATCGCCGAATGTGTCAGCGCTGCACCGGGAGCATGGTCAGATGCATGTCTGGGTGGAACGTTCTTAGATCGGGACGCAATCGGGACTGTGGTCACCTCGCAATCCACGTCGCTGGGGGCGACATTCGAAGGCTCGCACCCAATCGATACAGCCATGCAATTCCCGCGCTTCTCGTCGTTGCTCTCCCTTTCGCTTCTCACTGGGCTTATGGCCCCGTTTGCCTACGCGCAGGAGGCGGCTGCTCAGGAGGCTACTGCTCGCAAGGCAAAGCCACTTTCGAACGCGATGGCCGAGGCGATCAAGAAGGAGGGTATCGACAACAGTAAGGTGCACAGCATCCTGCGCGAGATGACCGGCGACATCGGTCAGCGCCTGACTGGCTCCGACAATTTCACCAAGGCCTGCGAGTGGGCGAAGGGTGAGTTCGAGCAAATGGGCCTGCAGGTGGAGCTTGAGCAGTGGGCCGAATGGCAGACCGTTTGGAATCGCGGCAAGTGGATTGGGCGCATCGTCGAGCCAATCCAGCTCGACATGTATGTCGCCACCGAAGCGTGGACGGCCGCGACCGACGGCTTGCAGACGGCCAGCTTTGTTGCCGCGCCGCGATCGGCAACCGACGACGGCGTTGGCGCGACCAAGGGCAAGTGGGTGTTGTCTACGCGCAAGCCGAGCCCGAACATCTGCGCGGCGGTGCTCGAAGCGGGTGCGCTCGGCGTGGTCTACCGCGCTGGTGATCCGAACGAACAATTCCCGACGCGAGTGCGCGTGTTCGGTGATTCGAGGGTTGCCCGGATGCCGATTGAGCAGGCGCCCAAGTTGCCGAAGATCGCGGTGCGAGCTGATGACTTCGATCGGCTCATGGAATTGTTCGAGAGCGATAAGAAGCCGGTCGCGCAGTTCGATATCCAAAACGAGTTCAAGCCTGGTCCGATCAAGTTGCATAACGTGATCGCGACGTTGGTCGGCACCGAGAAGCCTGATGAGGTTGTCATCGTTTCTTCTCACCTCGACAGTTGGCACCAGGCGCAAGGCACGACCGACAACGGCACCGGCAGTGCGACGACGATGGAAGCTGCGCGAATCTTGATGGCAGTCGGTGCCAAGCCGAAGCGCACGATCAAGTTCTGCTTGTGGGGCGGCGAGGAACAAGGCTTGCTCGGCAGCGGCGGCTACGTGAAGCGGCACCGCACCGACATGGACAAGGTGTCCGCCGTGTTCAATCACGACACCGGCACCAACTGGGCCCAGTCGCTGGTCGTCACCAACAAGATGCACGCACAGCTCGAGCCGGTGTTCGCGCAAGTGACGCGTTTGATGACGCCGCCCGACCCCGACTTCGATGCCGAAGTGTTCAATTTGATCGCCCGCGCCGAGATCGGCGGGGGTGGCGGCAGCGACCACGCGTCGTTCTTGGCCGTCAAGGCGCCTGGCTTGGGCTGGGGCCTTAAGGGCCGCGCTAACTACTTCCAGCACACGTGGCACACCCAGTGGGACACGTTTGACAACGCGATCGAAGAATACCAACGCCACACGGCGACGGTTATCGCGATGGCCGCGCTGGGTACTGCCAACCTCGATGAGATGCTCAACCGAGAGGGCATCACGACGCGGCGTCGTGGTCGCCGTCAGTCGGCGGGTTTCGCCAGCAACTGGTTTGGAGCCGAACTCGATGGCCTGAAGTTCACGTCGGTGAAGCCCGATGGTCGAGCCCTCAAGCTCGGCGTGCAAAACGGCGATGTGCTGTTCAAGATCGATGGCCGCCAGGTGACCACTATCCGCGAACTGTTTCAGTTCGCGCGCGAGGCCAAGGGCGAAACCTTGAAGCTCACCTTCAAGCGCGGCGACAAGACGTTCGACGCCATCTCCAAGAAGGAAGAGTGGCAGGGCCGCCGCCGGCGTCGCTAACGAGCGCCGAGGCGGTCGTTGCGCTAGCGATAGCCGTTAGTCGTTCGCGGTTAGGGCGCGGCCGTTGACGTAGTCTACGAAGCCAAACTTGTCAGCACTGCCCGCCGTCTTGCCGAGCAAGTCGAAGCAACGGGCGCGCGTCTTCGCGAACGCGTCCAGCGAGTGCGTCTCGGCTTGCTTCTTGTCGAGCCTGCCGACGTCGTGTGCGAAGGAAAGGTCGCCGAGTCCTTCGGCCATGCGCTCGAGGTTCTGGCGGTGGTAGCCGCCGTCGGCTGTGACTTTGCGTTCACAGTCCAAGAACATCATCCGGAAGCGTTCGAGTGCTTTGACGACGAACGTCGACTGGCGCAGCTCGTGGCGCAGGTCGTCGATGTCGAGGTGCTTGTCCATCAGATACGAGTTGACCCACAACGCGTAGTAGGCGGCGATGTCGAAGTTCCATTTCATCGACATCAACTCGAAGCTGCCGAACAGGTCGTATTGCTCGCGGTAGAGCGGCAGGTTGGCTTGGTAGCGAAACTCGAGGTAGTTGTTGTAGAGCTTCTGCCGCTCTTGGATGTCCTCGCCATCTTGCTGTCGCCCGATTAGGTCGGTGACGTAGTCGTTGGCGAGCGTGATGAAGTCGCTGCCCGGACTGTAGAACGGATCCGAGAATGCTGCGGCTTCGCCAATCACCGCCCAGCGATCCCCAAACCACTGTTTCGTGCCGTAGGCGAGTTGGCCCAATGCGCCGAAGTCCAACCATTCCGCGTCGCCGATCAGATCGCGGCACCCTCGCTGGCTGTTCAGGAACTCGCGCAGGCCATCTTGGGTCAGCAGTTCGCGACCAACGTGGCGGGTGTCGCCGACGATGCCGATGCTGGTGACGCCGCCGCGCAACGGAATCAGCCAAACCCAATAGCCGCGATGCATAAAGTGCACCGTCGACAGGCGACGCGAGGTATGTCGCGTGCGCGCGCGCCAGGCCGGGTCGATGTCGTGGCCGTCGAGGTCGACGACATTGCCGAGCCTAGCCCACGATCCCATGCAGCGATGCTGCGTTTCGGGAACGCGCAGGTCGAGCTTCTTCGCCAGCAAGCTGTTGCGCCCAGTTGCATCGACGACCCACTTGGTCGTGACGCTGCGTGAGATGTTGTTCTCTTGGAACGTGACCTTGTGGTGGGGGTCACCAAACTCGACATCCTCGACTTTGCAGCCTTCCAGGATGTCGGCACCGAGTCGCGCGCTGCCGTCGCGCAGTTCGCGTTCGAACGTCGAGCGGTCGAGCTGGAAACTCGGGTGGAACGGCAAACCAAAACTGCCGATCTCACTCATCTGTTCGAGCGGCGCGTTCTTCTGCTCGTTGTCGAAGAAGAAGCGCAGCCCGTTCTTCGGTAGGTGGTTCTCGTAGAGGTAGCTGGTCAAGCCAAGCTTGCGCACGAGGTAGTTTGAGAACAGTTCGACTGTCGCTTCGCCGACCTTGTAGGCCGTGTCGGTACTGCGTTCGAGGCAGAGCACGCGCAGGTCGGGGCGCGTCAGGCGCATTTGGCGCGCGAGCAATCCCCCGGCGAGGCCGCCGCCGAGAATAACGAGGTCGTAATCAGGTTGCGTCATGGCTGAGAGAGCGTGAGCCAGGAACTCACGCCGCCGGCGGCGTGAGCGGAGCAGAGGATGTGACTAGCGTGGATCGCTCCGGACGCGAGTTCGATTCCGATGCTTGGATCGGATCGTGTGCAGCCTTGTGGCTTGCCGAAGTTCGTGCCCATGAGTGCAAGCATCGCAGCGCCGAGGGTGCCGCCACCGAACTCGCCGGTGACCGACTTGGGGGCGAGAACTTGCGGCATTTCGGGCAGCGCCAGGCGCAGCACTTCGGCTTCCAGTGCGTCACCGCGTCGCGCTCCGGATGCCGCGCTGATGACGGTGTCGATCGTGCGCAGTTGTTCGCCAAGCCGTTCTTGCAAGCACGCCGCCAGTGCCGCACTGCCCCGCCCGTGGCCGGTCCGCGGAGCCGTCGGGTCGAAGGCGCGGGCGCTGCCACAAACGCGTGCGAGGATGCGGGCGCCACGTGCCTTGGCGTGCTGTTCGCGTTCGAGCACCAAGATCGTGCCGCCGTCGCCGGCCAAGTAGCCGTTGCGATTTGCATCGAAGGGGCGCGGCAGCTCTTCTTTTGTGCCGGCTCGCGTGGTTGGTCGAGCGAGCGCCCGGAATCGGTCGAGGATTGCGTACGACAAGGGTTGCAGTTCGTCGACAGAACCGGCGAGGCAGACGTCGGCGCGCCTCAAGCGAAGGTCGTTGGTTGCCTGAGCGATGGCCAGCAACGGGCCCGCTTCGCGTTGGCAGATCGTCAGGTTGGCGCCGCGGGCTCCGGTCGCGATCGCGATTTGACCGGCCGCAGCATTGGCGACGCAGTCGGTGAACAAAAACGGCGACGCGAACTTGCCGCCCTTTTGCAGCACTTGTAGCGCGAGGCGTTCGGTAAACCCGCCAGGCCCGAACGCCGTGGCGATTGTCACTGCGGTTCGTTCGCTGGGGATCTCGTCGAGGCCGGCGTGGCTGAGTGCCATGCGCGCGCACGTCACCGCATGCTGCGAGAACTGACTCATGCGGCGACCGTCATCGTCGGACAGCCACGGCGTCAAGTCGAGTTCGCCGGCGGCGGCGACTTGCGTGGCCGAACCGTTGCGGTGGTAGCCGGCAGATCGGTCGATGTTACTGGTTATCGCGATACCGGTTGCGAGCGCTTGTTGCAGCGAATCGACGCCTAGACCGAACGGCCCAAGGCAGCCGATGCCGGTGACGACGACTTGGTTGTTCGCGTCGTTGGTCATCGTGCGGTCTGACCTTCGGGGCTGCGCAGCACGATCACCGCGTTGTTTCCTCCGAAGGCGAGGTTGGTTGAGATGCCAACGTTGGTGGGGGCCAGTGCCCGCGCTTTGTGCACCACGACATCGAGTCCAAGTTCGGGGTCCGAAGGTTGCTCGCCAGCGGTCGGCGGTAGCAGCCGATGTTGGATCGACAACACCGTGAGCACCGCCTCGATGCCGCCGGCCGCGCCTAGCAAGTGGCCGACCATGCTCTTCGTCGACGTGATGGGCAGGCTGCGGGCGCGCTCGCCAAACACGGCGTGCATCGCCTTGCTCTCGGAGGCATCGTTGTGCGGCGTGCCGGTGCCGTGCGCGTTGACGAACGTGATGTCGTCGGGCGACAGACCGCCTTCTTGCAGGGCTTGTCTAATGGCTGCGGCGGCACCGCGTCCTTCGGGATCGGGTGCCGAGACGTGGTTGGCGTCACAGGAACGGCCGGACGAGACGAGCTCGGCTAACACCGTGGCGCCGCGGGCAGCGGCATGGCTGCGACGTTCAAGTAGCAGTACGCCGGCGCCTTCGCCCATCATCAAGCCTTTGCGATCGGCTCGGAATGGGCGGGTTGGCTCGGAATCAATGGCGCGCAGGCTGTTGAACCCGGCGTAGGTGATTTCGCACAACTCATCGGCGCCGCCAGCAATCGCGACGTCGACTTCACCTGTATTCAGCGCGTCGAGTGCGGCTCCGATGGCCACGTTGGCCGACGTGCACGCAGTGGAATAGGTGATGACGGGGCCGCTGCAGCCGAACTGTTTGGCGACTGCGTTGCCGGGCCCATCGTTCTGCAGACCAACGATCGAGTGCAGATCGCCCTCTTGGTTGTTGAGCAAGTCCTTCAAGAATCGTTCGCCTTCGAACAAGGCGCCGGTGCTACTACCAAAGAAAACGCCGGTGCGTCCGGATTGCAGCAGTTGCTTGGGCACGTTTTGCACGGCGGCTTGCGTCGCGGTGCAGCCGAAGCGATCGGCGCGCGACATGTGCGCGAACTGAGGGGGTAGCGCGGCGGTATCGACCTGGCCTGCGAACTTGGTGCGGTGCGACGCCGTCTCGAACAGGCTCAGCTCGTCAATGCCGCGAGTTCCTGCCGTGACGCCTTGCCACAACGCGTCTGTAGTCGGCCCGAGGCTCGATACGGCGCCGATCCCAGTCACGACGACCGGGTCATCTTGCCACGATGTGCTCACGCGCCGGCGGGATTCGAGTCGCCGGCCGCGAGCCGCTCATTGATAAACGCGCACAGCACCTGCACCGAGGCGAATGCCTCGCGGCCGACTTCCTCATCGTTGATCTGGATGCCGTACTCGCTCTCGATGGCCAGGACCAGTTCGAGGGCATCCACCGAGTCGAGTCCGAGCCCTTCGGGGCCGAATAGCGCGTTGTCGTCGGTGATCTGGTCGGTGGTTACCGACTTCAAGTTGAGTTTGTCGACCAGCATGACTTTGAGCTGCTCGACGGATACCTGGTTGGTCATTGCGGCGTGAGTCTAGCCGCAGCCTGCCCGCATCGAAACGACGCGATTGTGCGATTGCCTCCGTCGCCGGTGCCAGATGTTCTGCCGTCTGGCCCGCATCAAGCGACTCAGGCGTTGCGGCTCCCGGGGATGCCCGTAGGCTGACGACTAGCCCATGCCTTCGTCGGTCGCTGATGCCTTTGGCGTGCTCTTGAGAGCCGACCCAGCTGCCCCGGTGGCGTGGACCGCTACAGGCACCGTGACCCGTGCGTCCCTAGATCAGCTCGCTGCGTCGATCGGGGAGTTGCTGCAGGGCATTCCTGGTGGGCGACGAATTGGCCTGTCGGTGCGTGATGGCGCGACGTTCCTCGCTGCGTTCTTGGCGCTTTGCCGACGGGGGGATGCTGCCGTGCTGATGGATGCGGCGGATCCGCGGGCACCGCGTCTTGATCTCGCCGCCCGGCTAGGCGCGACGGCGGTGTTGGTAGACGCTCCCGAGTTGGCGTTGCATCCGTGTGCCGGCGAAGCGCTCGCTGGATCGGATCGCGCCATTAAGCTTACTTCGGGGTCGACCGGCGAACCGACCGCGATTGCTGTTGGCGACGTCGAGTTGCTGGCCGACGCAAAGGCGCTGGAAGATACGATGGGCATCCACGATGAGGATCGTGTGTTCGCCGCGGTGCCGATGTCGTTTAGCTATGGCGTCGGCAACTTGTTGGTGCCCGCGTTGGCGCGCGGCCGGCGGTTGGTGTTGCCGGGCACGGGGCCGCTCGGGTTGTTGCGCGCCATGCGAGTAGGAGAACCAACGGTACTGCCAGCCGTGCCGGCGCTGCTGCGCGCGTTGCTGCAAGGATCGTTCGCATTGCCGCCGAGTATGCGATTGGTGATGTCCGCGGGCGCTGCGTTGCCGCCGAAAACGGCGGTCGCATTCCGGGAGCGCTTTGGCTTGCCAGTGCATGCGTTCTATGGCTCGACCGAGAGTGGTGGGGCTTGCTATGACCCAACGGGCCAGGCGGCCGAACGTGGTTCGGTCGGGCGCCCCGTCGAAGGCGTGTCGGTGACGATTGCTGCTGATGGGCGTGTTCGCATTGCATCCAAGGCTGTCGGCCGAATGATGTCGCCGCACGGTGTCGCAGGCTGTGCCGACGACAATCCATACGATGGTTGCTTCATTGCGCCGGACCTTGGCGAACTTGTTGCTGGCGAACTGATCTTGCGCGGTCGCGCCGGTGCGGTGTTTGACGTCGGCGGCCACAAGGTGGACCCGCGCGAAGTCGAAGAACTGATCGCTCGCTTGCCGCAGGTATCCGAAGTTGGCGTCGTGCCGTTTTGCGATGAGCAAGGTCGCGCGATTTGTGCGGCCGTCGTTGCCGGTTCTGATCTTGATGAGGAAGTCGTGCGCCGCCACTGTGCGCGCGTTTTACCGCCGGCCAAGGTGCCGCGTCGTGTGCTGCTGGTCGACGAACTACCGCGAACCAGCCGGGGCAAGCTGTCGCGCGAGATGTTGCAAGCGTTGCTCACCGAGCGAACGGATTCGGAGTCCGAAGCGTGAGCTCGGGCGGCTGGTTCGACCGCATCGTGACGGTGCCGCTACGCTTGCCGGTCGCGACGATCACGGCGGTGTTGATGGTGACCGCGTTGTCGTTCTTCGCGTGGCCACACGTGCGGTTTGAGCCGGATGTTTCGCAGTTGCTGCCGTCTGAGCATCCTCATGTGCGTATTGCGCAACTGCTCGAGGATCGTTCGAGGCCGTCGCGCACCATGTGGTTGCTGTTGCATGGCGAAGGGCTGGCGGACGGGCGTGAGTTGCAGGAAGTAGTTCCCGAGCTCGCGACTCGATTGGCTCGCTCGCCAGATATTGTCGAGGTCCTGACCACGCGTGAACAGTTGTTCGCGCAGTGGACAGAGCGTTTTGCCAAGGCACCGTTGTGGCTGCTTGATGAGGCACAACTTGCCGATCTGGGCCAGGCACTGTCCGAACAGGGGGTTGCGCGGGCTGTTCAGAACCTCGCTGAAGATTTGGCGGACGACCCCGTTGCCGCGCGCGAGTTGGCGTTGCGCGATCCGCTAGGTTTGCGGTGGGTGCTGTCGTCAGAGGATCGATTTCGCGAACTAGGCTTCGCGCCGGGAACGAATCTGCTGTTGTTGCAAGGTGGTGAGCGCGCCGTGGTCCAGTTGCGGGGCAGCCGCGATGCTTACGACGCAGAATTTTCGACCGGCGTGTGCACGTTCGTCGATGAGCAGTTGGCGGCTATCGGAGTCACGGCAGAGATCTTCGGAGGATACGCGGTCGCGCGCGCCGACCAGGCGCGGTTGCGCGGCGACTTCGAACGTGCCAGCACGTGGTCGGTGTTGTTGATCGCATTGTACTTAGTCTGGGTCATGCGCGGTTTGCGCTTGCCGATGTTGGTGCAGCTGCCGGCCATGCTGTCGATTGCGTGGGCGATCCCATTCGGCAGCTTCTTCTTCGGCGCGTTGCCGACTGTCGCGGTGGCCGCCGTCGCGGTGTTGTGTGGCCTCGGCGTCGACTTCGCCATTCACTACGCCGCGCGCTACCGCCGGGCGCGTTTGACCATGGCGCATCGCGAGGCGGTGCAGGAAGTGCAGCGCACGACTGTGCCGGAACTGCTGATCGACATGGCGACAACTGCGGTCACGTTCTTGGCGATCGGTGCCGGCAGTGATGGTGGGCTGCGAGCGTTTGGCTTGCTGTTGGCGATCGGTCTGGTTGGCAGCGTGCTGTTGACGATCTTCATGTTGCCGATCCTGCTGCGCTGGTCTGGGGACCGTCACGACCCCGAGCGCAGTTTGTTGTCTTCTTGCAGCGATCGCTGGTTGCGGCACCCCAGCTCGCGGCCGGTCGCCTGGGGCGTGATTGCGTTGGCGATCGCTGGCATCGGATCACTCGCCGTCTCGGGCATTCCCTTGTCGGCGGAGACCGAGTCGATTCGGCCTGCGAACGATCCCGTCGCGGCCGCGCGCCAGTCGATCGAAACGCAGATTGGGTTCTCTACGGTGCCGGTGTTGGTGTTGTGGCCAGCTGATCAAGATGCCTCGCCGCTGCTGCACGGGTTGCAACAATCGCAGGCTGCGTCCGACGTGCGATTTTGGACGGGGCTGGATCGATCTGCGACCGCCGCTGGTCGCCAAGCTGTTGCTTCGTGCCGCGAACGCATTCAGGGGTTTGGTGCTC
>JBNMND010000133.1:0-13698 GCA_051274975.1 Planctomycetota bacterium
CATTGCCGCGAATGCCATCGTCGCGAAGGTCGTTGACCCAACCGGCGATGCGGTCATCGACCAGCGGCGGCAACGACAGTTCTTGCAACGCAACTTGTTGCCGAATCGGCGCAACCAGACCGGAGCCCAGCAACTGCTCGAGTCGCGGTCCGGAGCTCGCCGTCGCAGCATCAGCACGCGCGCCATCGGTAGACCCAGCCCCCGAGCCTGCAGCAAGCGCGGTGTGCGTATCATCGCCGGGCGCTAACAGCACCATCGTGAGAACGGTTCCGAACACCATGGTCATGACCACCGCGAATGTTCGACGCTCATACGCATCCCCCCGTGCAATCATTGCGAGCTACCTCATCTTCATGTGTTGCGCATGAGCTTGCTGATGCGACCAAGAGAGTTCCAATCCATGACGTAGACATCGCCGCCTTCGTCAACACAGACCGAGTGCGGCGAGAGAAACTCGCCGTCGTTCCAGAGTTCGCGCTTCACGGCGTTAACGGCGCGCAGCTCTGGATTCTTGTTGTCCCCGAGATGCCCGACAACCTTGTCGGCGGCATCCAAGAAGCTGATGCGCCCCACGAGATCGGCGATGACCAAGCCACCGTCGGGCATCGGCCAGACGTTGCACGGCCGACGCAGGTCGTCGTCCATCTTGCGAACGAACTCTCCGTCGAGCGAGAACCACTGCAGGCGATGGTTCTCGCGATCGCACACCAGCAGCATCGGTTCGCGACCACGCGTATCCATCCACAGGCCGTGCGGTTCATTCAACTGGCCGTCTTCGCTGCCAACGCCACCGAACGACTTCAGGTAGTTGCGATCCCTGTCATAGACGTGCACCCAGGACTTGCCATAGCCATCGCCAATGTAGATGCGGCCATCGGGCGCGACCGTCACCGCCGTCGGGTTGAACTGCTCCCGGTTCTCGTAGACGCCGGACTGCTCGGGCCAATCAAGCGTCCACAGAACTTCACCAGCCGCGGTCGTCTTGATGACTTGGCGCTGGCGCAGGTGCACCAAGTAGAGCACTTCCACGCCGTCTTCGACCCGCAGGCACATGCCATGCAAACCGCCCTGGAACTGCTTGCCCCAGGTCCCGGTAACCCGGCCGTCAGGCAAGAACTCGACCACCGCGTGCTCGGCATCGGTGTTGACCAGAATGTTGCCGTTCTGACGCAAGACCATGCAACCGTGGGTGTTGCCGAGCTCGATCTGGCCAGCTTCTGCCCTCCCGAGGTCACCCGCATCGAACGGTTGTCCCCACCGGCGATCCCAGGTGTAGGTGACAGATCCGACGGTGAGAGGTTCGTGTGCCCGCATGGTTTCGGCCACGGCAGCGGCCGCCGCAGCTCCCGGAAGATGTGCGCGAGACTCTAGTGTGCGCGCCAGGCGGACCGATTGGTAGCTATCTGATACAGACGTGATGCACTCTGTGTGTCACCGACTTGTGGTCAAAGGACAATGCTGGCCGTAACCCGCCTGTCCTCGGCCCCGAGGCCCGGCGGCCCCAACCACTCGAACCATGCGCACCTGCACCCTGCTTGCGACCCTTTGTGTCGCCATCTTCGTCGGCGACAACCTCGAAGCCCAACGCCGCGGTGGCGGGCGCAACCAGCGCCGGCCGGAAGAAATCACCAACCGGACCGCGGCCTACTTCACCGAGACCAACGCGCCAGCGACCCAAGGGAAGAAGATCGCTCCCTTCAACTCAATCGACCTCGTGCGCGCGGCAGCCGCCGCCGGCCAAGTCACCGTGCTCTACCTGCACAACAGCGAAGCCGAGAGGCGCGTCGTGCAGCAGTTCGAAAGCGCCGTGTTCCGAACCGACAAGTCGGGCGACGTGCTCGGTCTGAAGCTGCGGATGTTCCACTGCGGCCAAATCGACATCAGCAAGTCCCCAGCGATGAAGGCGCGCTATGAGAAGGACGTGCCGGTATTCATCGCGTTCGACAAAACCGGCAAGGAACTCAAGATCGTCTCGATGTCGGGCTACAAGGCCAAAGCGAGCGCGCTCGAAGCGTTGATCGACCAAGCCAGCGCCGGCGCCTACAAGCCGTCGATCAAAACGATCGCCAAGAAGCACGCCAAGATCGTCGGCAACCTTGAAGAAGCGCTGAAGGCGAAAACTGCAGCCGAGCAAGATCAGACCAAGGCTGGCAACGACAAGTCCAAGGCCAAGAAGGCCGAAAAGGCCATGGCTGCCGCGGTCAAGCTCGAAGAGAAGGCGCTGAAGGCAGAAGAGAAGCTGCTCGAAGACCTTCGCTTGCCGGCCAGAGGCGACAAGAAGCTCGGCGGCCGCAACAACCGCCGCAACAACCAGGCTGGTAACACGGGCGCCGGTAACACCGGCAAAGGCAATACCGGCAAGGGCAACACCGGCAAGGGCAACACCGGCGGCAACTAAGCCGCGCGGCCGCCTACTTCGGCGGCTCGTCCCTTGGTAGTTCCGGTATCCACAGGTATTCGAATGTCGACACCGGCATGGCGCGCTTCTTCATGCGCACCATCGCGCAGCCGCCCGCCTTCGGAAACAAGAAGAACAGCTCGCTCTCCGGTTTGCGCTCATTGCAGTACCAAGTATCGGCAACACCATCCGGCTTCCTAACGCCGGCCAATTCGCCAAACTGGCGCGTGCCGACAGCCGCAAACGTGCCGTCGAATGCGATCGTGCGACCAGTCATCTTGACTAGGTAACGTCTCGTTCGGCATCGCCGTCATGCCACCGCCAAGCGGATCGAGATAAAATCCGATGCCGTCGCGAGCGAACTGCACGTCCGCCGGCAGCATTCCAACCTTGCGCTGGCGCAAGATGACGCCAGCATCCAAATCGACCAACGAGCCCGGCGCAATCTCGAAACTGCGTAGCGTCGGCAGGCCATCGTGGCCTTGCGCGGCAGCGTCACTGGAGAACGCAAGAACGACGGCGAGCAAGAGCTTCTTCACGCCCGCATGCTAGCGCTTCGACGGCGGGAGACTCATGGGCATGTCATCGTGACCAGGGTTGTAGATGTGCCCGAGGGTGTGCGTCGCCGCCGCTTCGAACGTGCTGCCCGTGCTTTCCGCGGCTAATGCCTCAAGGATCGGAATGGCCAGATCGTCGCGTCTGTTCTGGTGCAACGACTTGCCCAGATACAGCAGTGCATTCTGGCGATCGGCACCAAGCCCCTTGGTGGCAACAGCCGCCTCCAACGTTTTCACCGCATCTGCGTAGCGACGTTCCTTGAACAACACGTAACCCTCAACAAACTTCGCTGCCGGCGTTTTCGGCGCTGTCTTCAACCACCGTCGCGCCGCCGTCAGATTGCCGTCAAGCGCGAAGAGGTGTGCCAAACGAAGGCGGGATTCGGCAACGCCAACGACGGCCGCAGAAGTCAGCAACGGTTCGGCGTGCACGCGGCAACCGAGTTCTAGCAGCAGGCAGCCGAGTTCGTGCTGGTCCATAGGCCCCACCACCGGCTGCCGAAGCATGCCGCGAAGAACCGCTAGCTCAGCACGCTTGCTGACGCACAAGTTTAAGAACGCGGCGACCTGCTCCGGATCCTGCGGCCCCGGCCGCGCGGCGTAGCAATAGCCTTGCCCGTCGAGCACGCACATGCCCATGCCCTCGTTGCCGCCAATCCATTCGGCGTACATGCGCTTGCGTTCGATGCCATCGGCGATGACTGCAACGAAGTCCCCCGCCGCGATCGCATCGAGAACCATCGGATGCGCCAACCGTGACTCCATGAAGTCACTGGCGTCGTGCCCCGGCAACGCGAAGTACACAACCAGATCCTGAGCACTGCGTCGTGACGTGCTCAGCGCCGACTGCATGTCACGCTGCCACTCGGGCGCGGCACAACCGGAAAGCAGCACCAACAACCCGCTCACTAGCAATGGCCGCATCACTTCTTCTGACCATCGCCACAGAAGCGGTCGAGCCATTCGAAGAACTCACGCTGCCACAGGACACCGTTCTGTGGCTTGAGCACCCAGTGACCTTCGTCGGGGAAGATCAGCATGCGACTGGTGACGCCTTGGATCTGCGCCGCGGTGAATGCTTGCAAGCCCTGGTCAAACGGCACGCGGTAGTCGCGTTCGCCATGAATCACGAGCAGCGGCGTCTTCCAGTTCTTGACGTATTGGTTGGGCGAGAACTTCTTGTAGCCCTCGGCGATCTCCGGCGAGAGCCAGAATGGACCACCCATGTCCCAGTTGACGAAGAACAGTTCCTCGGTCGACAGGTACATGCTCTCGAGGTTGAACACGCCGCAGTGCGAAATCATGGTCGCGAAGCGATCGCCGCCGTTACCCATCAACCAGTAGACCGAGTAGCCACCGAACGATGCACCAACGGCACCAACGCGCGCTTCATCGACGTAGTCCCGCTTAGTCATCGCGTCGGTCACGCTGAGCAGGTCCTTCATCGCCTGGCCGCCCCAGTCGCCCGAGATCTCATCGTTCCACGCCTGGCCAAATCCCGGCAGACCGCGACGGTTGACCGCGGCGACGACGTAGCCCTTGGCGGCCATCAAGTGGAAGTTCCAGCGGTATGAGAACCACTGCCCAACCATCGATTGCGGACCACCCTGGCAGTAGAGCAGCATCGGGTAGCGCTTGTTCGGGTCGAAGTTTGGCGGCTTGATGATCCACGCATGCACCTTCTTGCCGTCGGTCGTGTCGAACCATTCCGCGTCGACTTGCGGCAACGACATGCCCGCGTAAGCATCGGCGTTGGCGTCGGTGACCATCGTGATCTTGCCGGTCGCGACATCGACGCGTGCGATCTCCGCTGCGCGTTCGGTCGTCGTCATCGAGCAGTAGATGGTCGAAGCGTTCGGCGTGACATGGATCGCGCCCAATCGGTGTCGACCCCTGGTGACAGCGACGGCCTTCGGCGCTTGCAGCGACGTCGTGAAGATCTGCGTCGTGCCGTGCACATCGACGGTGAAGAACAACTGCTTGCTGTCAGCACTCCACGTCACGTCGTGCGGCGACGCATCAAAGCCCGGTAGCAGCTCGGTGTTCTTGCCAGTCTGGCGATCGTGGATCATCAAGCGGATGCGATCCGCTTCGAAGCCCGGACGCGCCATGCTCGAGAACGCGATCCAACGACCATCTGGCGAGTAGCGCGGTTCTTGGTCATAGCCCGGCATGCCTTCGGTCAGGTTGCGATGCTCACCACCACCAACTGGCACCACGAACAACGCGGAGTCGGTACTCGCTTCGGGGTTCGGCACGCGCCGCGCCGTGTAACACAGCTCCTTGCCATCCGGCGACCAACGAATCTGCTCAGCACCACCGAATGGCATCAACGGCGTGTGCACCCTCTCGGTCGTCATCAGGTCGACAGCCTTGCCAGAGCCTGCCACCGCTTGCACGAACAGGTGGCTGTAGGTGCCATCGTTCCACGTGTCCCAGTGACGAATCAGCAGGTCGTCGTAAGCGCGCGCATTCGCTTCGGGCAAGTCGCTGTGCTTCTCGGTAACCAACTCGTCAAGCTTGACCGACTGCGTGTATGAGAAGTGCGTGCCGGCCGGCGACCAGTGCAGGTTCGAAATCCCGCCCTCGACCTTGGTGACGATGTCCGGTCCGTCCTCATACAGGTGGCGCCTGACAATGCCTTGCTTGCCCACCCATGCGAACGACGCGCTGTTGGGCAGCCAATACGGCGAACGCCCGACAGCGACTTCGGCCGGCTTGCGACCGGCTTCCATCAGGTTGAGCAGATACACCTTCGTGCTGCCCTTGTTCGCCTGGATGTCCGGCGTGCTAATCGTGAACAGCAAGTGCTTGCCGTCCGGGGCGAGCGTCAAACTGCCAACCCGATGTAAGGAATTGAGGATCTCTGGGGTCAGGACCTTCTGTGCAGACAGGTGCTGAACTGGCAACGACAGGACCGCGATGACGGTCACGGCGAGGCTTTGAAGCATGCGCATGCCGCGATCATCGCGGGCCGAGCCGATCAATGCCACGCGTCACCAAGAACAGTCTGCGCAACGCTCCAAGTTCGCGTGAACTAAAATGGCCTTTGCGCGTTGCGCTGGCTCAAACACACCCACATTCGCCGAGCCGAGAGGCCGGCCGCACTACTCGGGAGATCTGGTGCTTCGATCCTGCCTACCCCACGCCCTAGCCTTCGTGACTTTGCTAGCAACCACTGCTGCACAGTCGAAGCCTCTCATCACGGTCGAGGCGCCTCAGGAAAGGGTGACGCAGGAGAAGCTCGGCGGCGCGCTTCCCGCAATCGGCTCGGTCGGCAACACGCCGACCCAAGACACCTACGCGATCGAACTGCACCAGAACGGCATGCTGTCGGTGAAGGGCATTCCGGTGACGTTCGATGAGTGCTTCCAACAACTCGCAGACTACAGCAAGGACATCCCGGGCCTGCGCATTGGCGGCCTCACGACCAGCCCGGTCAACGTGCTGATCCGCGCCGACCGCAGCGTGCCGCTGGCCGCGATCGATCGCATGCTGCGCGAGTGTGTGCGGCGCGACATCTCGGCTCCGCGCATCTTCTTTGGCGCGACGCATGCGATCACGAAGGGCGAAGGTGCGTTCGCCTACTTCCTGCCGATCGATCGCGGCAGCAGTAAAGCGGGCGTTGAAGTGATTCCGGTCACCGCGACACCCGGCAAGCCTGGCACCGTCGACGGACTGGAGAACTACCTGTTCCGATATTCCTCCGCGATGGAGCCGGAGCAGCGCAAGCAAGCCGCCGTCACGATTGAGACGCGAGGCGACGTCGCTTGGGGAACGGCACTGAGCATGCTCGATGCCGCGGCGCGCGCCGGCATCCCGGTGGCCTATCTCGATTGCAGACTGACCGCGGCCCAATGCAAGTGCTGGCTCGCAGAAGCGACCAAGCGCGACCTGCGCGCGCTACAACTTGCCTCACCAGCGACGACGGAGGTCGGTTGTCAGATTGGGCCGGTAACCGTCAAAAGAGGCCCGCAGCAGGACCTTCCGGCTCGCGTGCAAGGCGGCTTCGCCGGCTACCCATCGTCCCCGTCTGGCCTCGTCATTGAAGAGATCGAGATTGAAGAAGTCACCGAGACAGACATGGGTCTTCTGTGGCCCGGAACGGGACTCAGCGGCGGCGAGCCCGGTCGCTACGGCGACCGCCGCCTAGGCGGCCCCGCCAAGCGTTTGCGCCCAGCAACAAGCCAGGCCATCGACGAAGGCCTGGATTGGCTGAAGCAGCACCAAGACGAAGACGGCAAGTGGGACAGCGATGGCTTCATGAAGCACGACAAGGCGGGCACCGAGATTTGTGACGGCGCCGGCAACGCAGTGCACGACGTCGGCGTCACCGGCCTCGCGCTGCTAGCAATGATGGGCGGCGGCAGCACGATGCGCTCGGGCCCTTACCGCAACCAAATCAAGCTGGCAGTCAAGTGGTTGCGTTTGCAACAACACCACAACGGTCGGTTCGGCAGCAACGCCTCGCATGACTTTGTCTACGACCACGCAATCGCGACCTATGCGATCGTCGAGGCATACGGCTTGTCCGATTACAAGTTGATCAAGCCCGTCGCACAGAAGGCCATCAACTACCTCGAGTCGCACCGCAACCCATACTCGGTCTGGCGCTACCAACCGCGTGATGGCGACAACGACACCTCGGTGACCAACTGGTGCGCCCTTGCCTACATCGCCGGCAGCCACTTCAACCTGCAGGTCAACAAGAGCGCACTGCAAGTGGTCGGCAGCTGGCTCGACGAGATCTCCGACCCAGCGACTGGCCTGCACGGCTACAGCAAGCGCGGCGAGCCGTCGTCTCGACACCCCGGCGACCACGCCACTCGCTTCCCATTGGCCCAGAATGAGGCGCTGACCGGTGCGTCCTTGTTCGTTCGCTTCATGCTCGGCCAAACCATGGAGAAGAACCCGATCATGCGGAAGGCCGCGGGCCGAGTTCACAGCCTGCCGCCAGCCTGGACGCCGAAGGCCGGAAACATCGATTTCTACGCCTGGTATTGGTGCAGCCAAGCGATGCACCAAGTCGGTGGCCAGCACTGGCAGAACTGGTCCAACAGCCTGACCGAAGCTCTGCTAACCGGACAGAACACAAAGGGCGCTGCCAAGGGCTCTTGGGCCCCAATCGGGGTCTGGGGCGAGGACGGCGGCCGCATCGCCAGCACGGCGCTGGCGACCCTTAGCCTGCAGAGCCACTACAGATACCGCCGTCTGGTGCGCTAGCAGGCGGGCCCGACGAGGGGCAGCAACCGCCTTCCCAAAACATCCGCTGGGAAGGAACCCGTCTCAGCTCCGTCTCAACGGCCTGTTTCCATCCGCGAGCTGCTAGACTTCGGCAGAGACCTATGAACGCCAAGAACCAATCCAGCCTGAACTCCGCTCCAGCCAGCGCTCCCCAACGCGGCTTCACCCTCGTCGAAATCATGGTCGTGATCGTGATCCTCGGCCTGCTCGCGACGCTGGTTGTGCCCAATATCATGGGCGCCAGTGACGAAGCCAAGGAGACCAAGGCCAAGACCGACTGCAAGCTGATCGCCGACGCGGTGCGCATGTATTACAGCAAGAGCGGCCGCCTGCCCGATACGCTCGACGAGCTGCTCATGGATGAGCGAGGCCGCGGCGAACTCACAGAACTGCCGGCCGATCCGTGGGACACGCCCTACGAGCTGCTCAAGGGCGACATCGCCCGTAGCTTTGAGATCGTCAGCTATGGTCCCGACGGGTCGGAGGGCACCGAGGACGACATCTCAAGCAAGCCCAAGGAACGGAATTAGGCAGCGCCTTGAGTAGCTGGGCGCCAACGTTCCTGGTGCCCAGAACTCTCTGGAGCTCGGTGATATAGAGCTCGGTGGCCGAATCCGATTGCAGATGCAAAGCAACGACATGAGCAACCCAGGTCGACGCACAGCTGGCTTCACGCTGATCGAGTTGATCGTGGCCATTTCGCTGGTTGCACTACTCGTCGGCATCGTCGCCCCCAACCTTGCCGGACTCCTGCCCACCGCGCGCCTCGACGGCAGCGCCAAGGACATCAAGGGCAAGCTAACGATGATCCGGTCGGAGTCCCGCATCCAAGCCAAGCGCATGGAGATGGAGTTCGACCTCGACAGCGCGCGCTTCCGCACCATCTACCCGCCCGAAGAGCAGCTGACCAGCGACCAAGTCGTCTACAACGACGCCGAAGCCTTAGAAGAGAACAAGGACTGGATCGACCTAGCGGATGGCGTCGTGTTCGCCGGCGCTGGCGACGCAAAGAGCGGCACGATCACGAAGGGTTTGTACAAGGTCGTGTTCGACGAATACGGCTTCAGCGCCGACCAAGTGATCGCTGTGCAACTCGCCAACGATGAGACCATGGTCTGGTCCGTGGTGCTGCACGGATTGACCGGCCACATGGAAATTGTGAAGTCCGAAATGGGCGAACTCGGCCAACCCACGGACGTCGGCGAAGGAGCCTTCTAATGATTACCTCAGGACCACTGGCTGCAGGACCACTCGCTGCAGGACCACTCGCTGCAGGACCACTCGCTGCAATGCCCTTGACTGCAAAGCCAAGCAACCGCGACGGCGAGAGTGGCATGCTGCTCGTCGAAGCGCTGGTGGCGATGGCCATCGTCGCGATGGTGACGATCGCCTACATCGGCATCCGCACCGACGCGTTGATCGACGCAACCCGCGCCCGCAACTGGCGCCTCGCGCGTGAGATCGCCGAAGAAAAACTCTCGGGACTGATGGCCGGCGCACACGAGATGCAGCCGGAATCGGGCTTGGTCATCGAGATCGAGAAGTACGAGAACTTCAGCTACAAGATCGTGCTCGGGGAAAGCGGCGTCGCCGACATCGAAGCCGAAGTCGCCAACGAAGCGGCCGGCGACGACAGCAAGGCCAAGGACAAGATCCAATGGCAACGCGAGCGTCAGGACATGCGACGCGCCCAAGACCGCGGCCTCGACGCGATGGAATACGAAGAGCAACAGGAGCTCGACGACATTGAGGAGCGACTGGCCGAGACGGCCCCCAACGAAGAAGACTTCGAAGAAGTCGCCGTCGTCGTCTACTTCCCGAAGCTCGATGCGGACTTCCCTGGCCAACAGGATGCCCTACTGATCAAAGCACGGATCTCGACACTAGCGATTTCCGGTATGACGCCGGACCAAGCATCGAGTCTGGCAGAGTCCGAAAGCGGCGGGACCGATCCAATTGACCCAGCCAGCGGCGGTGCCGCCGGCCTACCTGGAGGTGGGCGATGACCACATGCAAACGAGCAAGTAAGCAGAGCGGCTTCACCCTGATCGAAGTACTGCTAGCCATCTCGATCACGGCCACGGTCATGATGACGGTCGGCACGACGTTCCACATCATGTTGAACGCGCGCGATGTCGTTGACGACCTCGCCGAGTCATCCGAAGCAGGGCCGCGCATCCTCAACCTGATCGAACGCGATCTACGCGGATTGTGGACCTACAACATCAAGAACAACAAGGTCTTCAAAGGCACCGTTGCCGACGTCAACGGCCGCGATGCAGACCGCATCGACTTCCTGACCACGACCGACTCTGTCGGCATGGTCACGGACCTCGAGAGCGTGCCACACAAGACCACCATTTGTGAGGTCGGCTACTGGTTCAAACCGAACCCGCGCTTCCGCGACGTGTTTGAGCTGTGGCGCCGCGAAGACCCAATGGTCGACAACGAGCTCAACACGCAGGGTTCGTTCCAGCTGGTGCACGACCGCATCAAGAACTTCAAGATCCGCTACTTCGACTCCCTCGGCTACGAAGCGGAAGAACTGCTCGAATGGGATTCGTCGACCGAAGACCGGTTGCCCAAGCGCCTGAAGATCGAGTTCACGATCGAGCGCCGCCGCAGTAGCCGCAACGTGGTCAGCGACATCGAGGTCGAAGACTTCGAGGGCGCGGAGAAGACCTACGTCCGCCACTTCGTGTTCGATGATCGCCTTAACGACATCCTCGCGGCGAACAACGCGCGCATCCCCGTGCTGCCCCCACCACCGGATGCTTCCACTGGCGAAGAAGGCGAAGGCGGCGGCGCAGGAGCGGCCGGTGGTGGTGGCCCCGGGATGGCAGGCCAAGGTGCGACGAAAATCAGCGAACGCGGTGAGCGTGGATTGGCGCAACCCGGCGATCGCGGCAAGGACGCCACGGGCGCCAAGGGTGGCGCCCGTGGCGCCACCGGCGCACGACCTGGAGGAACTGGCGGTGGCCGCGGAGGCACCCCTGGTGGCGGCCAAGCTCCGACGCAACTACCGCCGGGCTTCAACTTCGAGCAGTTCTTCGGCGGTGGCGGCGGCGGCTCGCTCTTCGGCCGCTAGGGGTCCCATTCGGCGGCCACGGTCTTGCTTGGGCGACTAGAAGCTGACGGCGCCTTTGGCGCCTGGACCAACGCACCTGCCTTGCCTTACGGCACCAGTTAGAAGACTGGCTTGCCGAGCACTTCGCGGCCACCGAGATACTGGCGCAGTCGCTCTGGCACGTTGATCGTGCCATCGGCGTTCTGGTGGTTCTCGAGCATCGGAATCAAGATGCGCGGGCTCGCGGCCACGGTGTTGTTGAGCGTGTGGCAGAACAGCGGCTTGCCACCTTCGGGACGGTAGCGAATGTTCAGGCGGCGCGACTGGTAGTCGTAGAACCGCGAAGCCGAGTGCGTCTCGCTGTAACTCTCGCGCGACGGCATCCAGGTTTCGATGTCGTATTTCATCGCCTGCGGCACGCCGAGGTCACCACCGCACACGTTGACGACGCGATAGGGCAACTCGCACGCCTGCAACAAGGCTTCGGCGTTCTGCACGATCGACTCATGGTGTTCGAGCGAACGTTCCTTGCTGGCGATGTCGACGATGACCTGCTCGACCTTGTGGAACTGGTGCACGCGGTAGAGGCCACGCGTGTCCTTGCCATACGTGCCGGCCTCGCGACGGAAGCAGGCCGAACGCGCGACGTACTTCTTGGGCAGGTCCTTCTCGCTGAGGATCTCGCCGGCGTGCAATGACGTCACCGGCACTTCACTCGTACCGATCAGATTGAGGCCGTCCTTCTCGCAGCGATAGGTCTGCTCCTCACCTCCGGGGAAAAAGCCGGTGCCAAACATCGCTGCATCGCGCACCAACAGAGGCGGCTCGATCGGCATGAAGCCACGCTCGACTAGCAAGTCGACGGCGAAGCGCAGCATCGCGTCGTGCAGCAACACGAGGTCGCCAAACAGGATGTAGTTGCGCGAACCAGCCATCTCGGCCGCACGCGTAAAGTCGAGCCAGCCCTGGGCCTCACCAATTTCGTAGTGAGGCCGGACCTTGAAGTCGAACTCGCGAACGGTGCCGACTTTGCGCACCTCGGTGTTCTGGCTGTCGTCCTTGCCATCCGGGACTTCGGGGTCCGGGATGTTTGGGATCAGGCCAAGTTGCTCGGCGAGGTTGTGCTTGAGCAGTTTCTCCTCGTCGTCGAGAACGGACAGCTTGGCCTTCAACTCCTTCTGCGTCTGAAGGAACGCTTCGCGCTCCTCCGGCCCCAGCTTGCCGAGCTTCTTGCCGCCCGCCTTCTGCTCGCTGCGCATCGCATCGATCCGCGGCGTCATCGCGCGCAGTTCGGCGTCGAACGCCAGGGCGCGGTCCACAGCCGCTGCCCGGTCGGGCATGTGTTTCTTGACAGCCCCCGCGCGCGCGGCGTCGGGGTTCTCGCGTAGCACCTTGATATCGAGCATTTCGCGGCGAAGTGTAGCCGCGCTGCTGCGAAACAGCTACTTCCAGACCGTTTGCAAAGGCCCGAAGAACTTGTGCTTCTTCTTCACGAACAGGCCAACCTTCATGTTGTCAGCCGGCAGCTTGAACGTCAGCACCATCTCGCCCTCCCGGTAGCCCTTCGGCATCGGGAACGTCGCGGCCATGAAGCCGAGGTTGTTGTATGCCTCGGCGGCCTTGCCAATCAGCTGGTCGTTGACGAACGGCTGGAAGGCCCCGATCACCTTGGCGCCCTTAGTAGAACCAGTCGTGCTCGCCAGCACGTCGGCGGCGAGGCCGATGCCGTGCATGGCGGTGATCTTGCAGCCTGATTTCTCAGTCACGCAAATCGTCGTCGCACTGATCTTGTCGCCATCGCGTTCGAAGTCGAGTTTGAGGCCGGTCTTCGCGTTCTCAGCACCCATTTCCAACGTGAACGCCTCACCCGCCTTGACGACAAACCCTTCATGAGCGTCAGTGGGATAGATCTGAGCGGTCTGGAGGCGCGCGTTCTTGCCGTGGGTCATACGGCCCCAAATGACTGAGTATTCGCCTGCCGGCACGTCGACCGGCTTGCCGCCAGCAACGTCGAAGATGGCGGTCGCGTAGTCGCCCTTGCCTTGGATCACGAGCTGGTCCGGCTGGGTCTGCTTGGTGCCGGTCCACGCCAACTTGACCTGGCCGGTCTTGACGTATTCCGGGTTGAGCGGTCGCGCGGCGACGTTCGTGCCACCGGCGATCTCCAGGTAGTGCCAGCCGGCGGCCAACTTGACGAACTGTGAGTATGGCACGCGCTTGCCCTTGCCGATTTTCATCGAATCAAACACCGGCACCATCACGCCGTCGCCGGTCGCATTGCCAACGATGTGCGACTTCAGCTCGCCGATAAACGGATCGCCATCACCGGGCTTGCCGCTCGCATCATCGTCGTAGAAGACCGCCGCTTCCGTTTCGATCTGGGTCTTCCAGCTCGACGCGCTGCGGTAGTAGACGTTGGCGAGCTTGCCGGT
>JBNMND010000134.1:0-13564 GCA_051274975.1 Planctomycetota bacterium
TCGCCATGACCTCCATGGCCGCTTCGGTCATCGCCGAACTCGCCGCGCCGTCCTCGAGCTTTTCCTTCTTCATCGCCGTGGACACCGCGCCCATGCCCAGCGGCTTGGTCACCAGCAACGCGTCGCCTTCCTTGGCTCCCGCGTTTCGCCAGAAGCGTTGCGGGTGCACGATGCCGGTGACCGACAAGCCGTATTTGACCTCGCTGTCGACGACCGAGTGGCCACCACACAGAACGGCGCCGGCCTCTTCGATCTTGTCGAGACCGCCGGCCATGACTTCGCCGAGGATCGCGATGTCGAGCTCCTTTGGCCAACCGACGATGTTCATCGCGGTCAGCGGCTTGCCGCCCATCGCGTAGACATCCGACAGTGAGTTGGCCGCGGCGATGCGGCCAAACCAACGTGGGTCGTCGACGATCGGCGGGAAGAAGTCGAGGGTCTGAACAAGCGCGCGTTCGTCATCGAGACGCATCACTCCCGCATCCTCAAAGCCAGCATGGCCGGCGAGGAGGTCGGGGTTCGGTTTCGCTTTTAGAAGGTGGAGAACCTGCCCGAGGCTTCCAGGTGGCAGCTTCGCTGCTCAACCAGAACTCGATGCGTAGCGGGTCAGTCGAACGTTGGTAGATTCAGCCATAGTTGGTCACTACAGAGTAAGTCCGCAGCGCGACGGTTGCTCGCGCCACCGGGAACCAAAGCGGTACTAATCGCTCAAAGCTTGACGGATCGCAAGGGCTACCACGTCAAGATCTTCGAGCAACAGGGTGCGCGCATCGAGCAGCACACGGCCCTCGGAGACGCGTGCGAAGACGCTGACTGGCCGCGCCACCCGCAAGCGATCACAGTGCGAATCGCCACCCGGGATCGCCGTCGCGAAGCTCTGCAACGGCTTGGCGGGATTCGCTCCCGAACCGGCGAAGGACTCGCTCTTGACGACTTCGGCATCGAGGTCGCGCAGCAACACCTGAAGCGCGCCGGCACGGTTCTCAAGATCGTCTTGCGAGACCGACAACATGCGCAGCGTGGGCACACTGGCGAGTGGGTTGCCATCGCGGTAGAGCAGCAGCGTCGCCTCCAACGCAGCCAGCGTCAGCTTGTCGCAACGCATGGCGCGATACAGCGGATGCGCGCGGCAGCGAGCGATCATGTCGGCGTCGCCAAGCAAGATGCCCGCCTGCGGACCACCGAGCAATTTGTCGCCGCTGAAACACGTGACATCGGCACCCTGTTCGAGGCTGTCGGCCACGCGCGGTTCATCGACGAGCCCCGGCAACGGTTCGTTCCACAACAGACCGGAACCCAGATCATCGAGCACCATCAGGCCTCGCTCCTTGGCGAGCAGACTGAGCTCGGCAACTGACGGCGTGCCAGCAAAGCCCTCGATGCGGTAGTTGCTCGGATGCACCTTCAAGTAGGCCGACGTCTGCTCGCTCGAGACTTCGTCGAAGTCGCGAAGGTGCGTCTTATTGGTCGCACCGACCTCCACCATCGTGCAGCCAGCGCGGCGCATGACGTCGGGGATGCGGAAACCACCACCAATCTCGACCAGTTCGCCGCGGGAAATCACAACCTCGGTCTCGGCGGTCAGCGCAGCCAGCATCAACGTCGTCGCAGCCGCGTTGTTGTTGACGATCAAGCCGCCACCAGCACCAGTCAGGTCTTGCAGCAAAGCCGCCACCGCCACTTCGCGCTGGTCGCGCTGACCGGTGACCGGATCAACTTCGACAATTGCATAGCCAGCCGCCTGAGTCATGGCCTCGATCGCCGCCGAGGGCAGCGGCGCCCGGCCGATCCCGGTGTGCAGCACAATCCCAGTAGCGTTGAAGACCCGTTCGTGCCTGCGTCGCGTCGCCGCATCGCAGCGGTTCTTGACGGTGGCGACGAGGGTATCGCCACCGCATCGCTGCTCCATGGCAACTGCGTCAATCGAGCCGTCTAGCGCCCCCTGTCGCAGTTCGTCGACCAGGCCGCGAACGACTCTGGTCAATACGGGGCGCGACAACGATTGGAAATCGTCGTGGCGGAGCAATTGGTCCACCGAGGGCAAAAGCCTCAGTGCGGAAGAACGGTCGGCGTCTGTTCTGGGCATCGCGGGATCGAGCGCTACCATACCCCACCCCACATGCTTCGCGCTGCACTCGAGACGCCAAGACCCGATCCTCGCGAAACCGCGCTGGCAAGGTCACTTGGTTTGCCGGACCTTTGCGTGCGCGTGCTACTGGCCCGTGGCATCGACACACCCGAACTCGCCAAAGGCTTCCTGCGGCCGGATCTCGGCAGTCTGCACGATCCTTTCAAGTTTAAGGACATGCAGAAGGCCGTGGAGCGCGTGCAGGTCTCGCTGCGCAATGGCGACCGGATCCTGATCCACGGCGACTACGATGTCGACGGAATTAGCGGCACGGTTTTACTGCATAAGTTCCTGAAGCTGCTGCACTGCGACAGCAAGCCCTACATCCCGGCGCGCAAGGACGGCTATTCGTTCTCTGCCGCGAGCGTCAAGGCGATCAAGGACGGCGGCTTTCCGTTGGTGATCTCGGTCGACAATGGCACCAACGCGATCAAACCGATCGCCGAGCTGCAAAAGAGCGGCATCGACGTAATCATCACGGACCACCACGGCACCACCGAGAACGTCGCAGACGCCTACGCAGTGCTCAACCCGCGCCTGCCTGACGCCGGCTACCCCGACCGCAACCTCGCTGGCTGCGGGGTCGCCTTCACGTTGGTGGCGGCGATCGCTGAGTCGCTGAGCGGCACGATGCGGCGCAGCTCCGAGTTCGCAGACTTCCTGATCGATGCGATGGGATACATCGCGATGGGCACCGTCGCCGACGTCGCGCCACTGAATGGCGAGAACCGCACCCTGGTGTTCCACGGCTTGCGCTCGCTGTCGCTCAGTCGCAATCCCGGTATCCGGGCGCTGATGGACGCAGCTGGTTTACTGCACCGCGGCGCGGGCCCCGAAGACATTGCGTTCCGCATCGCGCCGCTGATCAACGCCGCCGGTCGCGTCGCGCACGCCAACGACGCCGTCGATCTTTTGTGCGCCTCCAGCTACACCGACGCGCAGAAGGCCGCCAAGGTGTTAGAAGGTCACAACGAAGCGCGCCGCAAAGTCGAACGACAACTGCAGGACGAAGTGCAGCAGTTGATCGCGGGCGGCACGGGAGCCGCGGTCGTGCTCGGTCAGGACAACTGGCACCCCGGCGTGCTCGGCATCGTCGCCGCACGAATCGCCGAATCGACTGCCAAGCCGGTGATGCTACTCGCGTTCAACGGCGAGATCGGGCGCGGTTCTGGTCGCTGCACCAACGGCGTGAACTTGCGTGACGCGCTCGGCGAGTGCTCCGACTTGTTGGAAGCCCACGGCGGTCACGCCGCGGCGGCAGGCATGGAGATCAAGCGCGAGAACTTCCCGGCCTTCTGCGAACGCTTCGCCGACGTCTGCGCGCGCCTTGCCCCCAAGGAACACCCCTACCGCGTCGACGGCATGGCGGAGTTCCCCGAACTCGAACCGCAAACGATTCGCCGCATGGAGTCGCTCGGACCGTTCGGCAACGGACACCCACGACCGCGCTTCGTCACCCACGGCGTTAAGATCATCGGCAACCCGTTCGTCGATACGCGCGGCCAACACCTGCGCGTCCGCATCGCCAAAGGGCCTGACATCATGCCGGCTCGCGTGGTACGCGGCGCCGAGCACTTCGAGACCCTGAGGCAGAACAAGGGCCCGTGGAGCATCGCCTACACGCCGCGCATCAGTTCGCGCAGTGAAGATGGGCCGGTGCAGATTGATATCCACGACATGGCTCCCGGTGCTGGTGGACGTGATTCACGCCGCGAAAGTGGGCGCACGAACGAACACCGCAATGGCCGATAGAGAACGCGTGACCAACGCGGAACCCACCAACAGCCAACCCGCCAGTGACAACGGTCTCTGGGCCAAGATCACGGGCATCCCACGTCGCATGTACGACTGGGTGATCGCCTGGGCTCCGACGCCGTATGCGGTGCCGGCCTTGTTCTTCTTAGCACTCGCCGAGAGCAGCTTCTTCCCGGTGCCGCCGGACGTGTTGCTCATCGCCATGTGCATTGGCACCGTGCAGAAGAGCTATCGGTTCGCGACCTGGTGTGCGATTGGCTCGATCGTCGGCGGCATGGCCGGGTATGGCATCGGCTACTACCTGTGGGAGACCGAGGGCGTACGCACCTTCTTCTACGACTACGTCCCGGGAGTCAGCCCGCACTCGGTCGAGTCAGTGCGCGAGCTATACAGCAACTGGGACTTCTGGATTGTGTTTGCCGCGGCGTTCACACCGATTCCCTACAAGGTCATCACGATCCTGGCCGGGGTCTGTGCAATCAACTTTCCGATGTTCCTGATCGCTTCGGCGGTCGGCCGCTCGGCGCGCTTCTTCTTGGTCGCGTGGCTGTTCAAGCGCTACGGCCCGAGCATGAAGGAGTTCATTGAGAAGCGCTTCGCGCTGGTGACGACGGCGGCCATGGTCGTGCTGATCGGCGGATTCGTGCTGATCAAGGTGCTGCTGCCCTCGCACGACGACAAGAACGGTGAGCCGACGACGCCGCCCGGTGCCGAGCAACAGATTGGTGGGCAGCTGGGTGATCGGCAACCGGGTGATCGGCAACCGGTCGATGGCAAGCCCGGCGAAGGACAACCCCAGAGCGGCAAGTAGCGCCCCGGATCTGAGCCCTCACGGAGCGTGATCGCGCTTCGATGCGGAGCCACCGCACGATACAACGGTGGCATGGCGAAGCGGCTCTTCCTGATCGATGGTACGGCACTCGCCTACCGCAGTTTCTTCGCCTTCCAAGGCACCGGTCGCTCCCCTCTGACGACCGAAGACGGCCACCCCACCGCCGCAACCTACGGGTTCTGCACGACGCTGCGGGCGCTGATCGAGCGCGAGCAACCTGACGCGATGGCAATCTCGTTCGACGGGCCGCGTGGCGACCTGCTGCGGACCAAGATCTACCCGGAATACAAGTCGACGCGCACCAAGATGCCGGACGAGATGGCGATGCAGCTCGACGACATCCGCGAAGCCGTCGACGGCTATGGGCTCGAAGTAGTTTCGGCCGAGGAACACGAAGCCGATGACGTGATTGGCACGCTTGCGGTGCGGGCGCGCGATGCCGGCATGGAGGTGTTCATTGTCACCGGCGATAAGGACTTCCTGCAGATCGTCGACGACAAGATCAAGCTGTGGAACCTGCGCAGCTCGACCAGCAAGCCCGAGATCTTCGACGCCGTATCGTGCGAAGCCAAATGGGGCCTGCCGCCGACGGCGATCGTCGACATGCTCGCGTTGATGGGCGACAGCTCAGACAACGTGCCGGGGGTGCCGAAGGTCGGCAAGAAGACGGCCGTCGATCTGCTGGTTCAGTTCGGAACGATGGACGGTATCTACGAGCACCTCGACGAGGTCAAGAAGCCGTCGATCAAGAAGTCACTCGACGAGAACCGCGACCTCGCCAAGCTGTCCAAGCAACTGGTGACGCTGCAGCTCGACTTGGACGTCGGCGTCGCCGTAGAAGACATCGGTCCCGCTTATCCGGATCCCGAGAAGCTGCTGCCGCTGTTCCAACGCCTCGATTTCAAGAACCTGTTCGCCGACCTGGCCGCCAAGGCGCCGCCGCAGGACGCCGTCGAGCAGAAGTATGCGGTCATCACAGAGCTTGCCGACCTGCAGGTACTAATCGAGCGGCTGCAAACGTGCGAGCAATTCGCCGTCGCCGCCGAGACCACGGGCAAGACGTTGCAGACACGCAAGCTGGTCGGCATGGCGTTCGCTACCGCACCTGGCGAAGCGGTCTACGTGCCACTCGGCGACGACAACAAGGAGCACCTCGACATGCTGCGCCCGCTGCTCGAGGCGGAGACGCCGAAGAAGCAGGTGCACGACCTCAAGCGGTTGCTTGCCGCATTGCGCGGGCCGAAGATCACGCTTGGCGGCGTCGACCTCGACATCATGCTGGCGAGCTACTGCACAGAACCCGGCCTGCGCTCCCATTCGCTCGATGATCTAGCGCTGAAACACTTCGCCTTCAAAAAGACGTCGGCCAAAGACCTCGTCGGCACCGGCAAGAAGCAGCGCACATTCGCCGAAGTCGACCCGCAACTGGTTGGCAACTACGTCTGCGAAGAAGCGGACCTGGTGCTGCGATTGCAGCCGGTGATGCAGGAGCTGCTTGAGCGCTACGGCACGATGAAGCTGTTTCGCGAAATGGAACTGCCGCTCGTGCCCGTGCTGCTCGACATGGAGTGGGCCGGCATCGCGATTGATTGCCCCCACCTTCTGACGTTGTCCAAAGAGATGGCGAAGCGCATCGAAGAGCTGCAATCCCGCGTTTTCGAACGCGCCGGCCACGAGTTCAACCTGGCGTCGCCGCAGCAACTCGGCGTGGTCTTGTTCGACGAGTTGGAAGTGCACCTGCTCGCCAAGGTCAAACCGAAGCGCACTCCGAAGGGCCAATACAAGACCGACCACGATGTGCTCGTGAAGCTCGCTGCCAAACACGAGGTGCCGCAGCTGGTGCTTGAGTGGCGGCAGCTGTCCAAGCTCAAGAGCACCTACATCGACAGCCTACCGCTGTTGGCGCAACCCGGCAGCGGCCGCGTGCACACGACGTTCAACCAGGCGGTCGCCGCGACGGGTCGCCTGAGCAGTGAAGATCCCAACCTGCAGAACATTCCGATTCGCACCGAAGAAGGCCGCAAGGTGCGCGCCGCGTTCATCGCCAAGAAGAAGGGTTGGCAGTTGATGTCGGCCGATTACTCGCAGATCGAATTGCGCATCCTGGCGCACCTGTCGGAGGACAAGGCGCTGGTCGAGTCGTTCAACAATGGCGAAGACATCCACGCGCGCACCGCGGCCTTGGTGCACGGTCTGCTGCCGAACATGGTCTCACCCGAGCTGCGCAACCAAGCGAAGATCATTAACTACGGGCTGATGTATGGCATGGGCGCGTCGCGCCTCGCAAACGAGACCGGCATGCGGCCGCCAGAGGCCAAAAAGTTCATCAACAGCTACTTCCGGGCCCTGCCGGGCGTGAAGGAATATCTCGACCGATCGCTCGAGCATGCCAAGACCGAGAAGGAAGTGCGCACGATGTTCGATCGCCGTCGACCGCTCGCGGACATTGACTCGACCAACGCCATGCAACGAATCGCCGCCGAGAACATGGCCGTCAACACGCCGATTCAGGGTGCCGCCGCCGACATCGTCAAACGCGCGATGCTCGCGGTGCACGCCGCGCTGACGTCGCGAGGCTTGCAGGCCAAGATGCTGCTGCAGGTTCATGACGAACTCGTGCTCGACGTGCCCGATGAGGAGCGCTTGGAAGTCGAACGCCTGGTGCGCGATGAAATGGTCGGCGCGGCTAAGCTGAAGGTGCCACTAGAAGTCAGCCTAGGCATTGGCGCAAACTGGCTCGTCGCGCACTAGCTCAATCGCACTGCTTCACGAGTGCGATCCAGTGCCTGTGCCCTACGGGCACTGCTTCTGCAGCCACGCCAGCATCACGTAGCCCTCGGCCGTGTGCCTTGGACCCGGAAGCCCAGCAACCCGCCGCGCACTGCACTGCACCAAGCGTGTGCGGAAGAACTCGAACAGGATCGAGCCCGCGTCGCGCGTGACTTCGCCGATCCGGCTGTCGAGTTCAATACTGGTCAAACCTTCCGTCGCCATGCGCTCGGCGAGGCGGTCTAGGTCTTCGGACGATGTGCCGAACAAGAACTCGCGGAACGCCTGCAACTCCACTTCGTCGTAGTCGCGATCGGTGAACAAGTCGACGAACTCAGCATCGCCGCCCTTGGTCATCAACTGCATCAACTCGCAGCTGCCAGCCAACGATCCGCCGATCACCTGCACGCGCTGACGCGCCTCCCAAGTTGCAGCGAGGATGGGGAAGAAGTCGTGCACGCGCCAGGTCAGGCGGTTGCCCCACAGGTGCGCGAGGCTGCGCGCACCTTGCGCACGAAGGGCGCGCCCCACAGACGCGTCGGTCACAATGTCGACGAGCACTTCTTCGACCAACCTAGTATGCACCGCGCCGCGCAACCGATGCGCCGCCGCTTCGCGCAGCTCGAACGCATCCTCACCGCCAACCTTCTCAGCTTCTTCGCCGGCCGGCAGGCTGCCCGCGAGATGCCACAACATGCGCAGGAAATTGATCTGCGCCATGTTCATCGTGCGACCGACCAGCGCTTGGGTCGGTGCGCGGAACGGGAACGTGGCCTGATCGGTCAGCACCATCGTGTCGACCAGCGTCTCGAGACCACGCTTCTTGCCGTGCAGAACCTGGTCGGTCAGCGGCGACGGGTAGCGATTGAGCAGCTCACCGAACAGGGCGAGGTTCTTCAGATGGTGCTTGATGGCGCGGATCGATTCGCTGGCGTCATCGGTGCCGCACGCATGCAATGCCGCAACGATGCGCGACACCAGTTCGAGCTCTTCGGGCCGCAATGGCTGCGGCGCGTCATTTGGATTCGCGGAACTCGCTTCGGACATGGATAAAGGTAACTAGTCAGTTAGCGAACAACAGTTACGAACGCACGCGCCCCACCACGTCTTTCACCGAACAAGACACTTGTTCGCCGCTCAACAAATCCTTGAGTGCAATGATGCCGTCGGCCAGCTCAAGCGGTCCAAGGATTCCAACGTGGGAGACCCCAATAGTATTGGCGTACTGCAACTGCTTCTTCATCGCTACTGCGTCGGCATAGACTTCGACACGAAGACCAGATGCACGCAGTTCGCTGGCGACCGTCAGCACCTGGGCGGCGTCCACTTCGGCCATGCGGCACAGCAGCAACTCCGGCCCGATGCCGAGTTCGGGGAACATGTTGCGCTCGGTCATCACCAGCAGCACGCGCTCGAGGCCGAGTGAGAACCCGACCGCCGGCACCCCCTGCTTCTGAAACATGCCAATCAGGTTGTCATAGCGACCACCGCCGCCCATCGAGCCGCCAAGTCCCTCGACCTGAATCTCGAAGATCGGGCCGGTGTAGTAACTCAGCCCGCGCGCCAAGGTCGGATCGAACGTCAGGTGCTCGCTGGCCGGACCGCCGCTCGCCAGCTGGAATAGCTCGCGCAGTTCCCGCGCGCCGACGGCACCGGGGCCGTCGCCTTCGCACATGCGTTCGAGCGCGCCGTCTTCACGCATGCGATCCAACGACTCCAACAAGCCGTTCGCCTGCGCGTCGGGAATACCCTTCTCGGAGAGTTCCTTGAGCACACCTTCCTTCTGAACCTTGTCGAGCTTGTCGAGCGCAATCAACGCCAACGACTCCTGCTCCGCCGGGATGCCTGCATCGGCCACCAACGCGCGCAACAGCTCGCGGTGGTTCGTCAGGATCTTGAAGTCGGTGAAGCCGAGCTCGCGCAGCACTTGCGCAATCGCACCACAGACTTCGGCATCGGCAACCAGGCTCTGCGTGCCCGTGATGTCGACATCGCACTGGTAGAACTCACGGAAGCGACCACGCGCCGGTCGGTCCGCGCGCCACACCGGCTGGATCTGGTAGCGCTTGTAGAACGACGGCAGGGTTTTGTAGTTCGCCACGACGCGGGCCAGCGGCACCGTCAAGTCATAGCGCAAGCCTTCGGCCGACAAATCCATTTCGCTCTCGACCCCCTTGTCGAGCGCACGCGTCAACTTGTCGCGACGGTGCAGCAAGCGATACAGAAGCTGGTCGCCTTCGGGCCCGTACTTACCGAGCAGCGTCGACAGGTTCTCGATGGTCGGAGTCTCGAGCGGCACGAAGCCGAAGGACTCATACACGCGCTGCACGATGGCCAGCACGTGGCGCCGGCGCACCACGTCTTCAGCCAGGAAGTCGCGCATACCGCTCGGGGGTTTGGTCGAGATCGCTTTACTCATCTGCCAATGGTGTAAGCGGCACGGCGCGCGAATCCAAACGACCGCTGCGCTACCTTGGTGATCATGCGCACGTTCGTGACCTCCATCGCCCTCACACTCCTCGCGGCAGGGCTGCTTTTGCCCCTATCGCTCGCCGCGCAGACTCCGGGAGAGGCCGGCTCGGCGGCGACGACTCCTGCTGGCCCTACTTCCGATCAGGGACAGGGATCCGCAACGCCCGAGCAGAAGGACCAAGGCTTGCAGGAAAGCACCGCCGAAGCGATGCGCAGCCTCGCCGCGGTGCTGGCTGAGAAGCGCGATGCGCGCGATGCTGCCGTGGCGGCAAATGCCCAAACCAAGGCGAAGGCGCTGGCAGCTGAGATCCGCGAACTGCGGTGGCAGTTCGCCGGCCTGGTCACACGCGTCGACGTACAGAAGTTCGAAGATCCAATGACCGTCAAGTTCCACCTCCAAGAAGAGCTGGTCGAGACGGTTCGCCCGATTGTGTCGTTGGTAAAGGACTGGACTGCAGCCCCGCGAGAGAAGCAACAGGTCAAGGACGACCTAGCGACCGCAAAGTCACGACGCCTGATCGCAGAACGAGCAAGCCAACGACTCACGGATGCGATCACGCAGCTAAGAGCAGATGGAACAACCAAAAGCTCGCTCGCAGCCACAGAAGCACAACGCGAGTTGAACGATCACTGGCAGCCATTGCTGCGCAGCCTCGGCAGCCAAATCCTAGTTCTCGGGGAGAACGATCGGATCCTGGGACTGAACGAAACATCGCTCTGGCAGAGGCTGACCACCGAGCTTGACAACGGTGTAAGAAACAGCGGCATCAGCATTCTGTGGTGCCTCGCCGTCTTCGCATTGACGCTCTTGCTAATGCGCTTCCTGAGCAATCTCGTCGTCGTCAAGAAGCGCAAGCGCGGCTTCACCGCCCGACTCGTAACGATCCTGATGCGCATGCTGACGGTGGTCATCGCCATCGCCGCCACCCTGATCACGGCATATGCACTGGGAGAGATCGTAATCTTCACGATCGGCATTCTGTTCGTTGTCGGTATCGGCTGGGTCATGACCAAGCACGCCCCTCAGTATCTGGAAGAGATCCGGATGCTGCTCAACATTGGCTCGGTGCGCGAAGGCGAGCGCATCGTGGTCGATGGCCTGCCGTACCGGGTCGAGTCGTTGCGGCTCTATACCAAGCTCAGAAACCCGGCGCTGACGGGAGGCACGCTGCGCATGCCGATTCGCAAGTTGCTTGGCCAACGCTCCCGTCTGGGCGGCACCGACGAGCCTTGGTTTCCGTGCGAGCAAGGCGACATCGTGGTCCTCGGCGACATGCTCGGCTGCATCCAGATGCAGACGCCCGAAGTTGTCGTCTTCGTCAAACGCAACGACGCCCCACAAACCATCCCCACGACGGACTTCCTGGCGATGAACCCGCGCAATCTGTCGCATGGCTTCGAACTCGCGGTGACGTTCGGGATCGACTACAGCCACCAAGAGCACGCTCTACAACGCGTTCCAGCGGCCTTCCACGAGGCTGTTGTGGCTGCATTGGAAGCGGATGTCGATGGCGACGCCATGCGATCGATCCGCGTCGAACTGAAGTCGGCTGGCGCAAGTTCGCTCGACTTCGCGGTACTGATCGGACTCGAAGGCAAGGCTGCACCGCGCTACAAAGCAATGCAGCGGTGCATCGAACAGGCGCTGGTCGCCGCTTGCACCGAACACGGTTTCGGAATCCCCTTCCCGCAACTGCAAGTGCACGGCATCAAGTCGGCGTGAGCCAACCCTCGTCGGCCGCGCTACGGAAACAAGAACGCCAACAGCATCGGCACGACGAGATTATCGTCGGCGCGCAACGCCAGCAAGGCGGCTTCGACCGTCGTGTTCGCCAACTCGATGGGATGTGCTTCCCGTCCCTTGCGCAACAGCGATGAAGTGCGATGCATCGCCTGCGAACGCTTCTGCTTCGAGTCCCTATCGCCCAGCACGCTGAGCAATCGCGACTCATTCAAGAAGCTCGAGTCTTCGGCGAACGAACGCTGACTGAACGCGGCCAACGAGTGTGAGTCCAATGCGATGCCGGCGACAATGCGGCCAAGCAGGCCATCCTTCAGCGCGGTCAATGGTGCGGTCGCGGCAGCGAGGCCGCCTTGGCCTATACCACCGACGTAGCACGGCAACATGCCATTCGCGGCCTTGCGATTGGCACTCAACTTCCGAAACGCGTCGGCAACGCAGTTGCAGGTTGGATCGATGAAGTCTTGCACCAACACATCGACGCCATGCGGTTGCATAGCCTTGCGAATGACATCGCCAACCGCGTGCTCGCGTTCGCACGTCGCCACCCACAGAAGAGTTTGCTCGCGCTTCGCTACGCGCTTGGTCGTCGCCTTCTGCGGATCGCGCAAGAACTGCAGCACGTCTTTCATGATGAGGTCTTCATGCTTGGCGAGCGTGAAGATGTAGTCGGCGTGATTGCGGTTCGGGTATTGATGCGCAGCGACCGGCACGTCGGCTGCGAGCAAGCGGTCCCGCAGCATGCGCGCACACAACGCCAAGCCCGGAAGATCCTTTTGCGCCCATGCGAGGAACACCGGCGCATCGTTCTTGTCGGCGTGCAGCAGCGGCGTCGCGCGCTTTCGAAATTCAGCGTCGGCTCCAAAGACAGCTTCGAGTGCGAAGTGGCGCGAACGAATGTCGTAGACGCCGGACAACAACACCGATCCGCGCAACGCCTTCTTGGGCACGCCGGCGGCCTTCAACTGCGCGTCATCGAGCGCCAACCAACATGACAGATGCGCGCCGGATGAGTGCCCCATCACAAACAGTTGGTTGCCGTCGAAGCCGTATTTGCTGGCGTTCTTGTGCAAGAAGCCGAGCGCATGGCCACAGTCTTGAACCATGACGTCCGGCTTCGCGAACGGAAACAACTGCGTATTGATGACCGCACAAGCGAAGCCATTGCTGGCCAGTGTGCGCCCCATCCACTTGTAGCTATCCTTGTGACCGCCAGTCCACGAACCACCGTGCACGAACATCACCAGCGGCGGCGGCGCGGCATCGTCGGCTCCGACAGCCGAGCCCGTCAGCCCATTAACGCTCGGCCCAGCTTCCTTTGGCCCAGCGACATTAGGCTTGGCGGCCTTCGGGCTTGGCAGATACAGGTCGAGACGATTCCGACGCGGTTGGCGAGCGACATCCGAATACTGGATGTCCTCTTGAACGGTGATCGGCTCCTGTGGCACGGGCGCCAGGAAAGACACCAGTGCAGTCACGGCAGCGGCGAGCATTACGAAGAAGCGTAGCCGCCACGTTGTCAGCGGCAGCAGTATTTGCCTGTTCAGGGCCGCACTGATTCGCAGCGCTGCCGAGCATTCGCGTCACTCAGCAATTACCCGGAGCGTTCGCAGGGCGCGATCACTTGCCCTTCGCGCCGATCAAGAACGCGACCAGATCGCGAACCTCATCCGCGGACAAGCGGTTGAGCAGACCGGCAGGCATTGGCGATTGCGGCGATGGCGCGACCTTCGCGACCTCTTCGACAGGGATGCGCACCGCCTTCGCATCGGCAACCGCGGGGATCACTTCGTAGACCTCCATGTCGCCATCCCACGTCTTGTGAACAACACCAAACAACGCGGTGCCGTCCTTCTTGGTCAACACC
>JBNMND010000135.1:0-13477 GCA_051274975.1 Planctomycetota bacterium
CATGAATCTGTGTGCCCATGCCACCGTCGAACACGAGCACGCGTTCGGACAATGCCTTGAGGATCGGAAACTGCTGCTTACGGGCGAGGGGGTCGAATCTAGGCGTCATTTGAAGAATCCGCGCACCAGCATACGACGCACAGCCCATGGCCCGTTACCGCTTTCTGCAACGACAGGTCACTCTCTTTCGCGTTCGCGATGCGCCCCGTGCACGACTTCGAGTGGCGGCGGCAAAACTACACCGGCAAACAGCAGTCCGGCGACGATCGAACCACCGACTAACAACATTCGGAACGCGAGTGGCGCGCTCGACGCGAAATCGCCAGAGATCGCGGTGGTCAAGCCGCTGAGGCCAAGACTCCCAGGCACCAGCAGCAACAGCCCGGGCGTTCGCACGATTGCCGCCGGCTGTCGCAACCAGCGAGCGTAGAGATTGCCGAGCAGTGCAACGGCCATAGCGCCGACGACCGCTCCGAGCTCACTGCCAAGCCACAACGTGCCGAGGCGCGCGCCGCCGTAGCCCGCCACCACTGCGAGCAAGACCCACGGTGATTGCCGGAGGGTGCCGCGCAGGATCAATGTGAACGCGATCCAGTTGGCGAGTAACGCGAGGCCAAGCCAGACCGGGCCGAGGCTGACCAATTCACCGGCGGATCCTTCGCCAACCAACTCGACGGCCGCCTTATCGCCGATACCGACACCGATGGCCATCGTCACAAACACGGCCATCGCCCCCATCAGACGCGCGCTGCCGGCAGCGAGATGGCGGATGGCGAGTTCGGCTAGGGCTGTCGTGAACGACAAGCCCGGCAACAACACGATAATGGCTGCCAACGTGGTCAGCGGCACATGCACTGGAATCCAGTTTGAGGTGCACCGAATCAAAAACGCGACGGCGGCACAAGTCAGCGCGGCCTGCACGTCGCCGAGGCTGGGCCGCCTGCGCGCCAGTAACCCGATCATGCCGGCAACGAAGCCAGCGAACGAAGCCACCATGACTTCGTTGACGCCACCGCCAAGCACGGTCGCTGCACCACCACCAACAAGTGTCTGCCCGACCAAGTCGGCCCAAGCACCATCGTCGGTCGGAGCCAGCACCGCCCGAACTTCGACCAGTCCAACTTCGGGCGTCATCTCGCCGCGAACTACCGCATCGCGAATCTTGTACAACGCCGCCAAACGGCCAAGATCGTGGTCTCCAGGCGCAACGCGCAACAGCGTCGTCTTGACGTCTTCACCCGGCTCACCAACCGCCAAAAAGATCGCGGTTGGCGTAGCAAAGAAGTTCCCGTCCATGCCGAACGAACGGCTGCACGCCACCATCGTGTCCTCAACACGATAAGCCGGACTACCCAAAGCATGCATCGCACGCCCGAGCTCCAACACAAACTGATGCTTACTCACCCCAGCACCCTACCGATGAAATGTCGGTACGGTGCCTGGACAGAAAACTACATCTTCACGCGAACGTCATTCGCGAGGAACCGCGCACGGTGCCTGGGCACGACAACACATCCTCGCGCGGCGAAACTCGCGCCAATCTTCTGGCTCAGCGCCAGCTGACGAAGATGTGATTTTTGGTCCTGGCACCGTACGCACTTCTTCGAAACAGATCGGTGGCCAAGATTATGTTTCTTGTCCAGGCATCGTACTAACGCCTTAGCGGAGGCTTTCGATGCGGCCGGCGGCGTCGACAATTTGGGTGACGCGGAGGCCGTAGACGTCGTCCACTAGCACGACTTCGCCTCGGGCGACCAGCTTGCCGTTGACGCGGAGGTCGACGGGTTCTTCGGCCTTCTTGTCGAGGGCGATGACGCTGCCGGGGACGAGGTTAAGGACGTCCTCTAGGCTCATCTGAGCGCGGCCGACTTCGACGGAGATGGGGATCTCGACGTCGAGCAGCAGATCTAGGTTCTGCTTGCCCTCGCCAACATCACCTTGACTGAGCTGACCAAAGGCAACCGGCTGAATCGCCGCAGTGGCGAGTTCACCGGCAGCATGAGCCATGCTGGCCGCCGCTGCCCACTCGTCGGTCGTCGCGTCGGCTTCGTCTTGTTGCTCGTTTTCAGTCATCGCGGTCAGTTACCTCCGATGACATCGGCAACTTGGACACCCATCCTGTTGCCGATCCTTCCAATATGTGCGGTAAACTTGGGCTTGCCCATGACGGGCACGATTGCGGGTTGGCCAAATCGAGTCGCAAGTGGAATGACATCGCCCGGCTGCAGCTTCAGCAGCTGACCCAACCGAATGCGGGAGTCACCGAGGTGCACGGACAAGTCGACCTCCATCTTGCTGACGGTCTCGCCCATCTTATGACGCATGGCGCCCGGCTCGAGCTGGCTGACCGAGTCCCGACTGAAGCGCTCCAACAGCGGCTCCAAGCCGACGAACGGGATCACCAGGCGCAGGTCGCCCATCAGGAAGTCGCCGGTCGCTTGGAAGTAGATCGACATGACCACGTCCTGCGCTGGCAGGATCTGGGCCATCGATGGATTGCAGAAGCGGTTCTGGATCTTCCACTTGAGCTCGACGACTTCGGCGAGCGATTCGCAGATGCGATCGAGGCACGGCGCAACCAGTGCTTCGGCAACGATGTGCTCGGCGTCGGTAAAGTCCTTCGGGACCTTCGTGACCTTGCCGGAGCCGCCTAGGATGCGGTCGACAGCGCCGTAGAGAAGGCTCGTGCTCACTGTAAACAGGCACGGCTGGCGGAACGGCGCCATTTCAACCACGTAGATCGAGACCGGCCCAGGTAGCTGATCAAGCCAGTTTGAGAAGCGCAGTTGTTCCACGGCGACGCAGTCGCAGCGCGTGTCGAGACGCAGCTTGTCGCTGATCGTCGCAGACAGCAGTTTGCCAGCGCTTTCGAAGTAGCGCTCGATGCCGCGCAGTTGCTCGCGACCGAGGCGGTTGGGCTTGAGCAAGTCAATGTGGCTGATGACGCGGCCATCGGGTGCCTCCATCGGGCCCATCGTCGGCTCGGGTTCCCGCACCTCCGATTCAACCGCACCGCCCTCCGTCCGGAACATGTCCAGGAGGGTATCGATCTCTTCGTTACTTAGGATTTCGTTCACGTCAATACCTTGGGGGAGGCGCGCGTTTCGGGTGGGGGGAGGTGTAGGGGGCTACTGCTTTAGCAGTTCGTTGACCATGATCTCGGAAACCCTAGCGATGGGCTCTTGCCCCTCGGGAAGGTCGTGAGCGAACATTGCTTCGGTCAGCGCTTCGAGCAAATCGTGCTCCAAGAGTTTCATGCCAGACTCGGAGCTCAGTTCTTCGTAACTGCGGCTACGGAGCACCGACCCGGCATCGGAACTGGCCCGCTTCCAGTTCTTCACAATGAGCTCGAAGGCTGCGTGCTCAATGTCCGCCTTGCCCTTCTCCTGCGTCAACGTGTAGACAAAGTAGAAGGACATCTTCATGACCCCCTTGCCGGCGCGCTGCTTCGGGTTGAACGTTTGCTGGATCAAGTCGGGGTGCATGACATGCACGTCTTCGAACTCCGGCGCCGGTGCAACGATAGTTTCCGTCTTTGGCGGAATCGCGAATACAACACCCGCGCCGCCAACGATGGCGCCAAGGGCGATCATGATTACGGGGGACAGGCCCTTCTTCTTCTTGGCCTCGTCACCCTGGTCTTCTTTCTTTTTGTCGTCAGCCACGTTGTTCCTACTCAGCTACTGCCGGTCCTTTGCTGTTGCGCTATCGGCCAAATGAGTCGGTTGTGTTGAACTATTCATCGGTTAGTCGCGACCACCCGTTGGCTTGGGCTCTTTGCTGATCTTCATGCGCTGTTCCAAGATGTCCTGAATCATCGCATTGGGCAGTTCGGCGAGGATCTCATTGACGGCTTCCTTATTCATGAACTCGAGCACCCGCAGAATCTCGTCCCTGCCACGCTCTGTTCCCCATAGCTGCTCAACGATCTCTGCGGCCTTCTCGCGCTCAAAGGATGCGTAAGACTCGGCAGTGGCCTTCAGCTTCTGAACCTCGTCGTTCCGAACGAGCTTCACGGTCTGCTCAAACCTCGCGATCTTGGCCTTTAAGTCGGTATGCATCTGCTCGATCTTGGCGCGTTCCTTGCTGATTCCCTTCCATCGCTCGCTGATATCATTGCCAAGTTCCTGGATCTCCTCTTCACGTAGATCGAGTGCCGTGTTGCGTTTCTCGATGGTCTGCATCAGACCCTTCACACGCTGCCACGCTTCATTGACCTTCTCCGGCGTCATGCCCGCCGGCATACCTTGGAACACGAAGAACGCGCCGGGCGAATAGCTGATGCGGCCCTGACTCTTCAGAGCGTTTGCCATCTTGTCAAAGTCCTGCTCGGCGGGTGTCTTTTCGCCGTGACCACCGGCGTTGCCGACGTTCTGGCTACTCGCACCGTGATTGCTCGCAGCATCGGTGTTGTGAGCCGCGGCGGCAGTATGACCAGTGTCAGCAGCGGCGCCGTGACTATCGTCCGCGGGGGCCTCACCATGACCGCCACCGTGCGAATCCGCCTTGGCCTCAACCGGGTTCAAGTGTGACGGTCCGGTGATACTGCGGCTCGACATCGGCTTCTGCGGATCATGCGCAGCATCCGTGGCCGTGCCATTCTCGCCTGCGTGCGTCCCATCGACGGCTTTGCCCTCACCAGCCGGAGCAGCGTGGTTGACATCGGCTTGCTTACCGTCGCCGGGCTCGCCCGTTCCATCCCCGCCTTCACCTTCCTTCGCCTCAGGCTCAGGGAAGAACGAACTCAGCACGGGGATGTTGGCCGTGCCTTCGTGAGTGAGTCGACCCGTCGCCGCAAGACCGCCAACTAGCGAACCCGCGAACAACGCCAGACCGATCACGACCTTGATGATGATGCCTACCATTTGTCCTCTCCGTCCTCACGACCACGAGTCAACAACGCCATCTCGTCAAGCTCTGCTTGCTCGGTGCGCTGCAGTTCCGTGTTCCATTCCGATAGTTCTTGATGACGAAGGCGCTGCAGAGTCTTCAACTCGCGCGCCTTCTGCGTGTATTCGACGCGCACGGCTTCGAGCTTCTGCTCCGCCGACTTGCGCTGCTTGACCAATCGCCACTGGTGCCTGCGCAAACCCGCTTCCATCGAGCGCGCCAAGAACCCAACCGAGTCCGTCCGCGAGGCCTGGTCGGCGCAATCCGCCAACCCCCGACCCGCGGCAGCAAGCTGAGAATCAAAGTTGTTGACCTCGGCCATCGCCAACGCGAGTTCCTTGCGCGCACTTCGCTCGATCTGAGAGCGCAGTCGCAGTAGGGAGGCCAGCCGGAATCGAAACCGTCGCATGTCACCTCTATCGGCCATGGCATGGGCCAATCGTTAGGCGGTTCTGCGTTGCCACCTGAAGACGGCGTTGCAGAAGGCGACAGTGTCAAGGCGGCGTGGCCAGAAACTAAACCGAATCAACCTATCTACTTACACACCAGCGACTTGCTGCATCACAGCAGCAGTTTCCGCGGCGGTGCGCGGCTGCTTGCCCTGGTAGAGCAATTGCTCGATCGGGTCGATTTTTTGGATCGCCTGGTCCATCAGCGGGTCCGCACCACTGCGATAGGCACCGACGGACACGAGGTCGCGGTTCTCTTCGTAGTGCGCCATCAGCTCGCGCAAGCGACGCGCGCGTTCTTGGTGCGACTCATCGACGAGCTTTGGCATCAGACGACTGACCGAACCGAGCACGTCAATCGCGGGGAACTTGCCGCGCTCGGCAATGCGACGACTGAGCACGATGTGACCATCGAGGTAGCCACGCAGAGCATCGGCGACCGGCTCGTTCATGTCGTCGCCGTCGACGAGCACGGTGAACATGCCGGTGATCGTGCCGTTGCTGTCCGAACCAAGTCGCTCGACGAGGCGCGGCAACGAAGCGAACAGAGACGGTGGATAGCCACGCAGGGTCGGCGGCTCACCAGCGGCAAGACCCACTTCGCGGCACGCCATCGCGTAGCGCGTCACCGAGTCCATCATGAACAACACGTCGGCGCCGGCGCCGCGGAACGCTTCGGCGATCGTCACGGCGGTCATCGGAGCCTTCAAGCGCAGCATCGGCGCCATGTCACTGGTGCACGCGACTACGACACTCTTCTGTAGACCTTCGGGACCGAGAGCCTCGGTGACGAACTCGCCCACTTCGCGACCACGCTCACCGATCAGGGCGATGACGTTGACCTGCCCAGCACCGCTGCGCGCGATCTGCCCCATTAGCGTCGACTTACCGACACCAGAACCGGCGAAGATGCCAACGCGCTGCCCCTTGCCACAGGTCAGCATGCCGTCGATCGCGGAAATGCCTGTTTCGATTGGTTCGGTGATCGGCGTTCGATCCATCGGCGATGGTGCGTCGCCAGTCAGCGGCATCATGCGGCCCATGATCTCTGGACCACCGTCGAGCGGCCGGCCCAGCGCATCCACGATGCGGCCGAGTAGGCCTGCGCCAACTGGCACGGACAAGGCTCGGTGTTCGTTGTGAACCTGATCCCAAGGTGCGACGCGGTGCGCATCGCCGAGAGCCATCACCACGGCATCGTTGCCGTTGAAGCCAACGACTTCGGCTTGGATCGGCATACGGCCCGCTTCGGCCATGATCGTGCAACTGTCGCCAATCGCCGCTGCGAGGCCGGTAACGTGGATCGCGATACCGCGAATCGAACGCACCTTACCTTCGGCACGAGGACGATTGAGCGTGCGCGCGGAATCAACCGCACGCTGCAAGTTGGCTGGTAGGGTCACGCGGAAGCCTCGCGGCGCACTTCGTTGCAGATGCGCTCGAGGACTTCACGAGGATCGTAGTGCAAGCGACCGGCGCCGGTTTCCGCGCGCACGCCACCACTCAGAACGGTTGCGTCCGAGACAAAACGGGCCGAGGCGAGCTCTTCGCCTAGCCCCGCCATTTGGGCAATGCCGGTCTGCACCTTGGCCATGTCTTCGGGGTTTAGTTTGATAACCAGGTCAGAGCGATCGCTGCCATGCACGCAATCGGCAAGGCAACGGGCAACGGTCGACGTCGGGTCAACCTTGCCTTGGTCGAGTGCCTCGCCAACGATTTCGCGGGCGATGGCCAGGCCGAGTTCGACAGCGATGCCGGCAATCTCGTCCATACGTGAGTTCACAACACCCGACAGCGCCGCGACCTGATCGCGAGCCTCGGCGAGCAAGTCGCGCATCACTTGGTCATCCGCCTCGCGACGCTTATTTTGCGATTCGAGATCAAGCAACTGTCGCGCCCGAGGCGCTTCCGGCACACCGCCAGGACCGCGGCGATTGTGCAAACGAAGTCCCACCATTCGAGACGACACGGGAACTACGTTCATCGATGTCATGGCTTAGACCATTGCCTCCGCAGCACCGCCGGCCTTGATGTCACCCTTGTCCATCATGTCGCGGATAATCTTCAGGATTTCGGCCTGTGCTTCGAGCACGTCCGTCAGCGGCGTCGGACCGAGGTTGTCACGCTCTTCGACCACCATGTCGGAAGCGCGCTTCGATAGGTTGCCAAGGATCGCTCGCTCAACCGGCGGGGTCGCCGCCTTAAGCGCGACGGACAGCTGTCGCGAATCGACTCCAGCGAGGATCTTCTGCATCGACTTCTTGTCGAGATTCTCAATGTCATCGAACGTGAACATCTCTTCGCGGATCGCGCAGGCGATGTCTGGATCGTCCTGTTCGATGGTTTCGAGAACGGCCTTATCGCCGCCGCCGAGGTTGTTCAGCAGCGATGCCGCCGCCCTCACCCAGGCCTTTGGTTCACTTCGCAACGTCGTCAAGCCGAGGTCCTTAACCTTCTTGCGCATGACTTCGAGCACGCGTTGCACGACGTCGGCCGGCGTCCGGTCGAGCGTTGCAACGCGATGAACCAGGTCGGCGCGGGCAGCTTCGTCGAAGTGCTTCAGCACTTCGCCGCCCTTAACGCGATCCAAGTGAGCAATGAACACCGCAGCAATCTGCGGGTGCTCTTCGGCAAGCAGGTTGGCGAGGTCTTCGGCGGTCAACGCTTCAAACATCGCAAACGGCCGCTTCGCAAGAATGTCGCTATTGGCACGAGTGGCAACCTCACCACTGCGCTCTTCACCGAATGCCTTGGACAAGACGCTCTCCATCAAGCCACCAACATCGCCGAGCGCCATGCCACCTTGACGCATGCGAATCACCGTTTGGCGGAACGCAGTGCGCACGGCCTCACGATCAATTGCCATCTCTTGCAGTTCTTGCATGGCACGCGTCACCTTGTCGACGGCTTCATCGCTGAACTTGCGCAAGACCTTGGCCGACAACTCTTGATCAATCGACAGCAGCAGCATCGCCAGCGTCTGGTCGACGGGCATTTGTTTTTTCTCAGCAGTAGCCATTCAATCAAGCCCTCTGCTCCAACAACCAGGATTCGAGCATCTTGGCGAGCGTCGCCGGGTCAGCGGCGATCGAACGCTCAATCTCGCGGCGCATGCGCTTCTGTTGTTCTTCAGGAGCGAGATCCTCCTCAGGGATATCCGGCTCCAAGGTGATGTCATTTTCCACCGGGCGACGCGTGCGCTTGAACAGGCCGCGCAAGAACATCACAACAACCAATACGCCGAGCACCTGGCCAATCATCGGGGCCCACTGCGCGGCGATTTCGCCGATGCCGGGACCAGAATCGATCATTGGCACCTCGGCCTGAGGAGCAAAAGGGGCTTCCAACAAGCGGAATGAGTCTTCATCGTCGCGGGATGAATCCCACCCAACGATCGACTTGACGATATTGGTCAGCTCGTCAGGGGCGACGGTGACGACTTCCTTGTCGTAGAGAACGGCAACCGAGATGCGCTTGATCTCCGGCATCATCTGCCCCGTGCGACGGGTGCCGATCTCGGTGACGTATTCCTTGGTCTTCTTCTCGTTCTTGCTCGAGCTGCCTTCGGCATCAGCGTCGGCACTCGGATTGGCGGTTGTGTCCTTGGTCGTGTCTTCGCTCTTCACCAGCGGTTCCGGCGGCAACACCTTCTCGGTGCGCACTTCCCACTTGGGTTCGAGCTCAACATGAACGTTGACGGAGGTCTTGCCCGGCCACATTTGGTCGAGATGCTCCTGAGCAATGCGCGTGCGCGCGTCGCTCATGTTGCGCTGCAGCTCCAAGAACTCGGAGGAACCACCGCCGCCCTCGCGGTCGGGGTTGTAGGTCCAGCTATGACCGCCAGCCGCGCTGACGACTTCGATGTTCTGCTTCGGCACCAGCAGTTGCGATGACGCAATCGAGGCGGCAGCGCGGGCCGTCGCTTCAAAGTTGACGCCAGCACGCAGGCGCAACACAACGGTGGCGCTAGCCTTGTTTTGGAGGGCACTATCACGGAACGCGATCATCCGCTGTGGACGACTGGCGGTAACGGTGACTTCGATGACACCATCGAGCTTGCCGATCGCCGCCTGCGCTTGCCCGCGCGAAACGTTGTCGAGACGCCACCGCTTGGTAGCGGCATCTTCGAGCATGTTACTGCTCTGTAAACCGATCGGCTGGCTGCCGGTAAGGTTCTCACCTGCGATGACGCTGTTGGCTTGCGCAACCTTCGAACGCTCGACTTTGAACGAACGGCCGGTGGCGTCGGGGACGTAGGAGATGCCCGCCTGCCCAAGAGCTTGCTGGGCACGCTTCATCTCGTCCGCAGACTGCGCGGTGAAGATCGTCTCGTAGCTCGGTTGGCCGGCATACCAGACCATCGCACCAAGGCCAGCGACAGTGGCCAGCAGGACTGCTGCGACCACCAGACGTTGCTGGCCTTCGAGGCGAGCCCAGATGCCCTTCATCTGGATCAGGATGTCATTGAAGAACTGGCGCATGACTTATTAACCCGCAGACCTCGACAGTTTCTCCCATGCGTCAATCATCTTGTTGCGCACCTCCAGCATCAGGTTGAATGCGACCGAGCTCTTTTGGCCGGCGATCATCACGTCGTGTAGCTCAACGTCTTCGCCCATGACCATGGCCTTCACCATCTGCTTGGAGTTGGACTGCAAGTCGGCGACCTTCTGCACGGAGTCGGCGAGGATGCCATCGAATGGCTTGGAGCCGCCAACCGACAGCCCGCCATCCGGACGGTCATTGCCGATCGGCTGGATCTCCGGAGACTTGAAGATCTCGGACGAACGCGTCGGTCCTTGCGGCATGCCAAAGCTTGCGTCCAGGCCACGAATCGGGGGGATGTTAAAGCCACTCATGAGGATCCTCGTTAGCCGCCCAGTTGCTGAAGCGTGTTCTGCAACATGCCGCGATAGCTTTTCAGCGACTTCAGGTTGGCGTCAAAACTGCGTTGAATGATGTTCATGTCGACGAGTTCCTTGAACAGGTCGACGTTGCTTCCCATCACCTCGCCATTCTCGTCAGCGTCCGGGTGACCGGGCTGGTGGAAGACTGGGAATGGCGTGGAGTCTTCGGCGATGCGCGCGATGGATACGCCGACGCCTGCTTCGCCCTTGCCGCCGCCGGCAGACTTGGCTTGACTCAGCGCCTCTTCAAACACCACCATCTTGCGGCGGTAGGGCAGCTTGTCGGCGTTGCCCGTGCGGTGCATGTTGCCGAGGTTGCTGGCAACGATCTCTGATCGCTGCATCTCGGCGCGCAGACCGGTCGTGGCAATGTCAAAGCCACGGAAGATGCCACTCATTGGGTCGCTCATCGCATTACCTTCCGAAGATGGCCTTGTTCATGGTCTTGAAGTAGCCGCCTGCCCGACGCAGCATGTAGTCGTGCATCAACTCGGTCTTGCCGAGCAGCGCCAATTCATCCATCAGGACGACGTTGTTCTGCCCCTTACCGCCGGAGGTGTCGCGTTGCACAACTGGCTCCACGGAACCAAGCTTCTCACCGGACGCCACGGCCTCGCGCAACATGTCCTCGAACCGAACTTCGTAGCGCTTGAAGCCCTCGACGTTCTGATTCGCAATGTTGTGGATCGCAGCCTTCGCTCGCGCCTGCAACGCGTCGAGCGTGTGGTGCGTGAATGCCGTGTCCGTGTTGATGTCGCCCATGATTTGCCTTTTGCTGCTAAAGCATCGGCGATTGACCATGATCTCCTTGAGACGGAGAGTTTGGCGACACGTTCGGGCCGCGACGGGACAGCCTGTTGCAGGGCCATACACTCCTTGAGACACCATTTGAGACTCGTCTGCGGAAATCGACAGAATCGCTGACTGAAGTGGGTTGGCCCCTATGCTCGCGACTTCTACAGCTGTCCAAAAACACCCAAAGTCGCGATGGCAACTGCCCAATAGCTGCACCGGTGAGACCGTATTTTTTTCAAACTTCGTCGCCCGATTCCCGTGATCCGGCAGTCGATTTACGAGCAGGAATCAGCAGCCCGGAGGCCCACATCCCGGCCTGGTACCTCTACGACGAGATCGGATCCCGGCTGTTCGACGTTATTACGGTGCTACCGGACTACTACCCGACACGCACCGAGGCCGCGATCTTCGCGCAGCACCTGCCGGAGATGGCTAAGGCGACCAACATCGAGAACGGCTCGCTGATTGATCTCGGCGCCGGCAGCTGCGACAAGGCGCCGGGGCTGTTCCCGTTCGTCAAGCCGAGCCAATACGTGCCCGTCGACATCTCGGCCGAACACCTCAGGGCCACCGTGACGCGGCTGCAACGCGAACATCAAGACGTCGAGATGATCGGGGTCGGCACCGACTTCTCCAGAAATCTGGTGTTACCGGACCAAGTTCGAGCCGAACGACGCCTGTTCTTCTATCCCGGTTCGTCGATCGGCAACTTCACACCCGCCGAAGCCACCGTGTTCTTGCAGCAGGTGCGTTCGCAGATGCAGAAGGACGGCGCACTGTGGATCGGCATCGACCTGGTCAAGGACCACACGACGCTGGAGCGCGCCTACGACGACGTGCTCGGCGTGACCGCCGCGTTCAACCTCAACATGCTGCTCAACGTCAACCGGATCGCCGGCACAGACTTCGAGCCGGCTCATTGGCAGCATCGCGCGCTGTTCAACGCCGAAGACAGCCGCGTTGAGATGCACCTCGAGGCCAAAGCCGAGACGACCGTGCGGTGGCCAAATGGCGAACGCACCTTCTCAGCAGGAGAGCGCATCCACACGGAGAACTCCTACAAGTACACTCCGGACTCGTTCCGTATGCTGCTCGAACAAGCCGGCCTGCGCCCGATCGGCATGTGGACGGATGACCAACAGTGGTTTGCGTTCTTCGCAGCCGTTCTGGCCTAGCCGCTCTCGCACAGCCCTCGCTCGTCACCATGAGAAACCATCGTCGCTTGTCACCGGATGCTCTCTGCGCTGCGCTCGCAGATGCACGACAGGCAACGTTGGCGGCGACCCTCGACCTGACCGACGAACAGTGGGTCATGCCGTATGGCGTGTTCATCCAACCGACGGCTTGGGATTTGGGGCACATCAGCTGGACCGCCGAGTTCTGGCTACTACGCGGCCCTCATCGCCTGAATCGCGTCGGTTTGCAGGAAGCGAGCAAGCCGGCACAGTTCGTCGGTCCGGACGAGAACTACGACTCCGCCAAGGTGTGCCACACCGACCGCTGGAGGATGAAGCTCTACCCGCGTGAAGAACTGTGCGACCTGCTCGCCGGCCAACTCGCCGCATGCCAGTCGCACATCGAGAAGCACGCGGGCGACCCCGACACGAGCTACTTCGCGCACCTGGTGCTACTTCACGAGTTGATGCATCTCGAAGCGATCTGCTGGACGCGCGGCGAACTCGGCTACCCGTGCCCGACCGGCGTGACGATGCCAAACGTGCCCAAAGCGACGCAGATTGTCGTTCCCGGTGGTGAGCTGACAATCGGCGCGGGCGACGCCGACGAGTTCTTGTTCGACAACGAAGGCGAAGCCGCGATCACGCTCGACGAGTTCTCGATCGACTCGCATGCGGTGCGCAACGACGCCTTCCTCGCGTTCGTCGAAGATGGCGGCTACGAGCGCGCCGAGTTCTGGCCGAAAAACAGCCTTGGTCGCGGCTCGATGCCGACGCGCTGGCGCCGCAGCCCCTCCAGTAGCAGCGCTTCTGGCAGCAGCAACGCAGGCAGTATCGAACACCGCCACTACAACCAGTGGGTGCCGCTGCCGCTCGAACAGCCCGTTGTGCACATCTCCGCCATCGAAGCGGAGGCCTACTGCCGCTGGGCCGGCCGCAGTCTGCCGACCGCCGCCCAATGGGAAACGGCGACCAAGCACGGCATGCATTGGGGCAATAGCGTCTGGGAATGGACCGACACGGTCTTCTATCCCTACGCCTGCTTCCGCCCGGGCCCCTACGTGACCTACTCGGCGCCGTGGTTCCATCTGCAGCGCGAGGTTCGAGGCGGCGCCTATACGACCCACGAATTGATGCACGACGCGCGCTATCGCAACTTCTTCCTGGCAGGCCGCACGGACGTCTTCACCGGATTCCGAACGGTCGACCGTCGCTGACTTGGGCGAGCGAAACTTGGGCCAACGAACCCTCGCAAGGGCCC
>JBNMND010000136.1:0-13392 GCA_051274975.1 Planctomycetota bacterium
CAGCCCGGCTTGCGCTCCTGCCCGGCGTGGGAGTCGCCGCCACGCTTCCATGCATCCGGATCGGCTTCCCACGGATCTCGTTGCGCGGATTGGTAGATCATCACGTGCCTCGCGACGCGCTTCTCATTGATGCAGGTGAGCACACTCGAGAGACCGATGACGAATCCAATCGAGCTCCAGACGCCGCCCTGCGACAGTGCGAACAAAGCGATCAGTACGCCTCCGCAGATGCCAACGTTCGCGGCCCAAATCGTTGCGCGATTCGGGTGGTACTTCAGCGACAGCACCGCGCGCAAGACGCGGCCGCCATCAAGCGGAAAGACTGGCAGCAGGTTGAAGAGTAACAGCGCCTGGTTGGTGGCGACCAGAAACCAGACTGCGTAGCCATACCACGTGAAGTAGTAGACGTTTGCTGGCATCAGCCAAGCAATCGGCCACAGCACTAGCAGCCAGAGCAAGTGAACGGCCGGGCCAGCGAGCGATATCCAGATGTCTTCCTTCGGCGTGCGAGCCGGCGCGGTTAGGTGCGCCAGACCACCCATGGGTCCGAGTGTGATCTTGCTGGTACGGATGTGGTAGCGCCACGCCGCTGCGATGTGGCCCATCTCGTGGGTCCAGATGATCGCGAACAGACCGACGAAGGAAATCGCCATCAGCAGGATCGCTTCGCCGGGACTCGATGACGGCACGCGTCCCAAGAACAGCAGCGGCATCAGAATGACCGCGGCCCAATACATGCGGACATGCACGGAGAACCAGGTGCCGAGCGAGAAGTCGGCAGTCAGGATTCGCCACACGCGATGCAGTGGACTGGGGTCGTAGCCGTAGGAATTCACAGGGCGCATTCTACCGCGATTGTGCTCTGGCGCGAGCCGGCTGCTGCGGGCGGAGGCCGGTTGGGCTCGGATGCCGGGTAACTACGCCTCGAATGATTCGACTCCAGTCTCCGTCCACTGGCCCGAACGCGCCGATGCCAACACGGCATCACAGACTTTTTGGGTCTGCAACGCGCTGCGGAAATCAGGCTGCGCTGGCTTGCCAGATTCGACGCCGGCGAGAAAGTCAGCGAGCGCATTGATGAATGTGTGCTCGTAGCCAATCGTGCAGCCTGGGACCCACCAGTGGTCCATGTAGGGATGCTCGAAGTTGGTGGTGTGGATGCGGCGCCAGCCGGTCAGGTGGTCTTCGACCTTTTGGTCACTGCCGGGCTTCTTGTGCTCGTAGAAATCGAGGTATTGCGGATCTTCGAGATCGAAGTGCAGCGAACCGTCTGCGCCGTTGAGTTCGAAGGTGTTGTAGTTCTTGCGGCCGCGGGCGTAGCGCGTTGATTCGAACGTGCCCATCGAGCCGTTGGCGAAGCGTGCCAAGAACATGCACGCGTCATCGATCGAGACCGCTTGGCTCTTGCCGGTGTCCTGGTGCACGCGTTGCTTGACGAACGTCTCGGTGTCGGCGACGACCTTTACGATCGGGCCGTTGAGCCACATCGCGGTGTCGATCGAGTGGGCGAGCAAATCGCCAGTAACACCGGATCCTGCGACTGCCGCATCGAGACGCCACAGCGTCTGGCCACCTTGCGGCACGTCTTCGGCGATCGTCCAGTCCTGCAGATACGTGGCGCGGTAGTGGAACGGTTTACCGGTGCGACCTTCTTCGACCAGTTGCCGCGCCAGCGCGATCGAGGGCACGCGGCGGTAGTTGAACCAGACCATGTTGGGCTGGCCCGATTTCTCGAGCGCGGCCGTCATGCGTTCGGCTTCGGCTGTGTCCATCGACAGCGGCTTCTCACACAGAACCCACTTGCCAGCTTCGGCGGCCGCGATCGCAAGATCGTGGTGGGTATTGTTGGGCGAGCAGATGTCAATGACGTCGATATCATCGCGTTCAATGACTTTGCGCCAGTCGGTTTCGATCGAGTCGAAACCCCAAGTGTCGGCGAACGACTTGGCCTTCTCGGCATCGCGCGCGCACAAGCAGCTGAGGTTCGGGCGGTGCTCGAGCTCAGGGAAGAAGTTGTTGACCTGCTTGTAGGCGTTGGCGTGGGCCTTGCCCATGAAGCCGTAGCCGACGACGGCGACGTTGAGTGGCTTGCTCATTGCGGGTTTGATTCGTTGGGTGGTTGATCGCGGTGTAATTAGGGAAGTTGGTGCGACCTAGGTGTATTCGGCGACGAACGCGTCCATCGCCTGCTTGCACGACGCCGTCGCTTCCCAAGCATCGGGCCAGAAGCACAGGTCAACCGTCCACCAGTCGTGCGAGAGCTGCACCGCAGCGAGCTTCTTCAGGATCGGTGGGAAGTCGACAACGCCCTTTCCGAACGGCAAGTGCATCGACGTTTCGTCGTCGCCGTTGTCGTCCTTGTGGCAGGTGTTGTCGGAATCGATCAAGTGGATGTGGTTGATGCGGCCCTCCAACTTGTCCAGGAACCCGCATTGGCCGCCTTCGACGACTTCCTTCTCGCCGTGTTGGCGCGCGCCGACCACTGCAACCATGTGGCCGTGGCTGGTGTCATACATGACGCCGAAGTTGTCGTCAGGAATCGCGTCCAGGACGCGCAATACGTCGCTCGGTTTGTTGAGCACGAAACCCGGCTCAAACTCCCACGTCATGTAGAGGCCGTGGTCCTTGGCGATTTGGTTGCACGTCTTCCACGTCGAGGTGACGCGCCGGAACACCGTGTCGTAGTCGGTGTCGTTGAGGATAGTCGGCGGTTGCACCGCGTCGACGCGGATGCCTTGGATGCCGAGGTCACGACAGAACGCGGCGTTCTTGGTGAATTCCGCGACGTATTTGCTGTTGTCGTCGGTGTTCGCCAATTGCTCACCCCAGAGGTTGGCTGCGAGACCGCTGAACGACAGACCCCACTGCTTCATCTTGGCGACGATCTCGTCGCGCTGCGACTTTTCTGGGCAGTCATCGGGGTTGGGGTGCGGCGCGAAGCCGCCGAGTTCTACGCCGTCGTAGCCGAGCTCTTTGAGCTTTTGGCAGACCGTGTCGAAGTCGATGGGTTTGCCTGCATACGGGCCAATCGTGTAGGCCCAAGAACCGATAGAGATGCGTCGCATGGTGAATTCGAGTTCGTGGTTGAGGGGAGTTGGTTTGGATCAGTAGGTGGCGCGGCCACCGGAGATGTCGAAGCAAGCGCCGGTGCTGAAACCACACTCGTCGCTAGAGAGGTAGTGCACCAAGGCGGCTACTTCCTCGGTCTTGCCGGTGCGGCCGACCGGGATCTTCGAAACCATGTAGTCGATGGTCTCTTGGTTGACTTGATCGAGCATGGGCGTCTGGATCACGGCCGGCGCAATCGAATTGATGCGGATCTCAGTGTCGGCGACTTCCTTGGCCAGCGACTTGGTCATGCCAATCACGCCGGCCTTCGAAGCCGAATACGGACCGAGCTTCGGGTTGCCTTCTTTGCCGGCAATCGACGCGATGTTGACGATGCGGCCGCGGTTCTGTTTACGCATGGGGCGCAGCGCTTCGCGGTTGCACAGCCACAATGCCGTTAGGTTGACTTCGAGCACTTTGCGCCACTCGTCGACGCTGGTTTCCCAAGCGAATGCGTTTTGGCCAACGATGCCCGCGGCGCAAACCAGAATATCGTAGCTGCCGAGCTTGGCACAGACCTCATCGGTCATCGCGATGACGGCTTGTTCATCGGTCAAGTCGATTGGGCACGCGATGGCCTTCTGGCCGCGCTGCTCAATGTTGGCTACGGCAGCTTGCGAGGCGTCCGCATCGATGTCGACGATTGCAATGGAGGCGCCGGCGTCGGCGAGGCGTTCGGCAGTGCTGAGGCCGATGCCGCGGGCGCCGCCGGTGATGACGGCCACGCGGCCCTGAAGGTCAAAGTGCTTGCTCATATTAGTCGTTATAGCTTGATGATTCGTTGCTCGACGATCGACGCTTCGCAGCCTTCGACAATGCGCTGCGCGTCGTACGCGTCCTGCATGCTCGACAACGGCGGGAGCCCGTTGCGAACACACTGTGTCAGGAAGTGGTGCACTGTGCGTTCGATCGAGAACGGGTAGGCGCTGTAGGTGTGTGAGTGCACATGGGCTCGTTTGTTCTCGACCCAGTCGCGGTAGCTGAAGCGTGTTGCGCCCTCGGTGCCGATGACCTTGATCAAGCACGTCCACGGATCACCCGAGTGGTCGTCGGCGGCGAAGCTTGCATGCAGGTGCGCGATGGCACCGTTTTGCATCTGGAGGGTCGCCACGGCGAGGTTCTCTTGCTCTACCGAACCGTCATTGACGGTCGCCTTCATCGCCACGACCGTCTGCGGGTCACCTGCCAGATAGAGCAGGATGTAGGCGTGATGCGTCATGATCTGACGGATCACCCCTGGGTAGCGCGCGGCTACCGATTCTGGGTGGTGGATGTTGTAGAGAACGTGCACGGACACGAGCTTACCAAGCTTTTTTCGGTCTATCAGGTCGCGAGTACGTTCGACCGACGGTTCGTAGACATAGTTGTGCACTGGCACGCACTGCACGTTGTGCTGCCTCGCTACGTCGCGCATCGAGGCGATCTCGTCGAGGTTGCAGCCCGCAGGCTTTTCGACGAGCACGTGCTTGCCGTGACGCATCGCGAGCTCGGCGTACTCGCGGTGGGTTTCGAGATTGGTCAGAACGAAGACCGCGTCAATGGTGGGGTCCTGGACCAGCTCTTCCGCCGTCTCATACGAACGGCAGTCGTATTGCTCGGCCTTGCGCAGCCCGCGGCCGGGGGTGCGATTCCATACGCCGTGCAGCCGTGCGCCGGGGCACGACATGATTGCGTCCGCATGCAAATCTGCGACATCACCAGCGCCGAGGAAGCCAACCGAGAGTTCCGCCTTGTCTGAAGCCATGCGTGTTGCTGTGGTCGCGCTTGTTGCGATGTTGCAATCGGCAACGACCCGGCTCGGCATGGTAGGTCGAGCGGGCCTCGCGGGCTACGCTCTTCGCATGCGAAGTCTGATTGTCGCGTTGGCGATACTGGTGGTTGCCTCGGCCTGGTCCGAGCGGTTGGTGGCGCAAGAGGCGCCGCACGTGGTCTTCCTGGTCGGAGAAAGCGAATACGGCTCCGGCGAGACCATGCCGAAGTTCGCCAAACGCCTCGAAGATGAGTTGCATCTGCGTGTCACGTACTTGCAAAGCCAGGGCAAAGAGCTGCCACCTCTCGAGGCGCTCGACTCGGCGGATTTGTTGGTCATGTTCTTGCGCTTCCGCACGGCGACCGACGAGCAGTTCGCGCGATTGAAGCAGTGGTTCGACGATGGCAAGCCGTGCGTCGCCTTGCGCACCACGAGCCACGCGTTCGTGGCCGATAAGCAGTGGTTCCCACAGTTTTTTGGTGGCCACTACATCTCCCATGCACCGAATCACCAGGGCACGATCAGTGGGCTGCCGGATTGGGTGATGGAACCCGCGTTGGTCCGCGGCCTTGGCTATGCCGTCGAGATGGGCCACGGCGGCACCTACAATGCGCAGCCGTTGTCAGTTGGTTCGAGGGTTGTGCTGCTCGGACGCACTGGGCGTTTGCCGGCAGAACCGATTGCCTGGACCAGCATTTACCGCGAAACCTCGCGCCTCTTCTACACGTCGCTCGGCAGTCGCGAGAACTTTGAGCGGCCAGACTTCCAGACGCTGCTCGGCAACGCCGTCTTGTGGGGGCTCGAACGCGAAGTTCCCGCTCGGGGCGCCTTCGGCACAGGGACTGAGTACCGCCTGACGCAGGCCGACACGAAGCCGCCGCCGCCAATGCGCGCGCCGAAGGATGCAACCGTGCTGTTTGACGGCACGGACCTGAACCAGTGGCAGCATTGGGATCCAAGTGTGGCGCCGCGTGCGATCAATATCGATCAGCGAGCGGTTACGACCGGAGGTGTCTCCGTTGCGCAACCGGGCTTCGTCACACATGGGCGCGCCATGGTTGCTAGGCCTGGCTTTGGCGACTTGGTAACGGTGCAGGCGTTTGGCAACTATCACCTGCACCTTGACTTCGCGCTGCCGATTGTGTCGGGCATGCCGACGCCCATTGTCAAGGACTCGTTGCATGGCCGCAGTGGCATCTACCTTGCCGGCCGCTACGAGATCGAAATCGCGGCTTCCCTTGGGCAGCCAGCCAACGAGTTTTCGATGGGGGCCATCCACGGTCAGAAGGCGCCGGATCAGAACGCGGCGGGCGCGCCAGGTACTTGGCAGTCGCTCGACATCCATTATCAGCACAAGCAGGGCACGCATCCGGTGCTCAGTGCCTGGCTCAACGGCAAGCAGATTCACGACGCCGTGCTGATCCGTGAGCGCACGGTCTACGGCTTCCAAGAGCCCGAACCGGGTGCAGGCTCGGCAGCCTCGGGGGGACGTGCGCGCCTGACACGTTCGGTGGGTAAGTCGTTTCAGTTAGGCACGGGTGAGTTCACGATTGCCGCACGGTTTCGAACCAAAGGCAACGGCACGCTGGCGTCGAAGTGCCAACCGTCGGGCAAGTGGCAACCGGACAGTAAGGCGTTGTTCTTGCGCGGTGGTCGACTGGTTTACGACATCGGGTGGGTCGGCCAGATGCAGAGCCCGCGCGGCTACAACGATGGCAAGTGGCATCGCGTGTTGCTGACGCACAGTCGTGGCGGAGCACGCATGTATGTCGATGGTGCACTGGTTTGCGAGAAGGATGACTTCACTGCCAGAGATCGCGCGCAGCACGTCTTCAAGATCGGTGCAGCCGCTGACGACTTTGGTGGCGCCTACAGCGGCGACATTTCCGAAGTGACGGTATTCGAGCGCAACGTGCCCGTCGGTAAGGCGCAGCAGTGGACGCGCGGCGAAGTGGTCAACATGGGCGAGCCTGCATTGCAGTGGCAGCCCAAAAAGCAGGACGCCCAGTCCAGTCAGCCCGAGCCGCAGCAGTCCTATGTGCGCGGCCCGATTCGTCTGCAAGCCGATAGCGCGCAGGTTCGCTTTGCCAACATCTGGGTGCGCACGCTCAGTGACGTCGATCATCGGCGACTCGCAAAGCAGGACCCGGCGAGTATCGCCCGCGGCAGGCATGTTTGGGCCGCGCTCTGTCACAGTTGCCATGCTCGACCAGACCAAGCGTTCGCCGGCGGCTTGAAGAACGGTTCCGATCCGCGCTCGATCTTTGAGACGTTAGAGAAGGGGTTTGGCGCGAAGGAACCGATGGCGTGGATCCAGTCGAAGGCGCGCTACGACGTGATCCACTACCTGCGGCAGCAGTTGTCGCTGCCTGCCGTCAGTGCGGAATACCTAGCCGCGTTGCCAGCAGGCATGCCGCCCGCCAAAGCGATCGTGGCGAGGCCCAAGCAGGACTTGCCCGGCTATCGCCGCATGGACTACGGCAATGCGCTGCATTGGACCTACGAAGTTGCTAGGCAGAACATCGTGCAGAAGGGCGTCGCGGTGCGCCTCGACGATGGGCCTGGCGGCGTAGCGCGCGGCCGCGCCTTCGTAGTCTACGACCAAGACACGATGCGGTTTGCTGCGGCGTGGACTGGTGGGTTTATCGACTGGAAAGGCGTCGCCTTCGATGGCTCACACAACTCGCATGCACACATCCGCGGCGAGCGATTGTTCGTGGCGCCCAACGAGCCGGGCTGGGCTAATCCAGTAACGGGGTCTTGGACCGATGAACGCATCGTTGGCCGCGACGGCAAACGTTATGGGCCGCTGCCGAAGTCGTGGCTGCGGTTCCTTGGTCGCCAACAGCTTGGTGAGGATTCGATCCTCGAGTATTCGGTTGGCACGGTCACCGTGCGCGAGATGCCCGGTCTTGAATCGGTCTATGGCGCGGAGATTGTGACACGACGACTTGAGGTCGAGGTGTCGGACCAGGACCTGTTCGTTCGACTTGCGCCCAAGTCCGACGAATTGCACGTCAGTGTCGCGTCACGGAATCGACCAGGGCAGGTGACGGCGATAGACGGTTGGTGGGTGATGCGCATCCCCAAGGGCAAGGACGTCGGTCACTACATGCTGCGCCTGAGCAAGGGTGATCAACGCATGTTTGAACTCGCCAAGGTCTTGCATGGTGTGCCTGACATGCCCACGCGCGAAGCGACCAGCAAGGCGAAGTGGACCGAGACCTGCACGACCAAGGCGCGAGCCGGCGAAGCGTCGTCTGGCTACGCGGTGGACGAGTTGCCGGTTCCTGACCTTGGTGCTAATCCGTTCGGTAGTTGGATGCGGCTTGGTGGCTTCGATTTCTTCGCTGACGGTAAGCGCGCAGCCGTCTGCACTTGGAATGGTGATGTGTGGATCGTTTCGGGACTGCAGAGCGAACTAGGCGAACTGACCTGGCGACGCATCGGCGCCGGCCTGTTCCAGCCGTTGGGCGTTCGCATTCTCGACGACGTCGTCTACGTCGGCTGTCGCGACCAGATTTGCGTGCTCGAAGATTACAACGGCGATGGCGAGACCGACTACTACAGGTGCTTCAACAACGACCATCAGGTCACCGAGCACTTCCACGAGTTCGCGATGGGCTTGCAGACCGACAAGGACCGCAACTTCTACTACGCGAAGTCGGCGCGCCACGCATTGACGGCGTTGGTGCCGCATCACGGCACGTTGTTGAAGGTGTCGAGCGACGGCAAATCGACCGAGATATTGGCCAACGGGTTCCGTGCTGCGAATGGTGTCTGTATCAACGACGACGGCTCGTTTTACGTCACCGATCAAGAAGGTCACTGGACGCCGAAGAACCGGATCAACCGCGTCGTGCCGGGTGGTTTCTACGGCAACATGTTTGGCTACCACGAGCGAACCAGCAACAAGGACGAGGACATGGAGCAGCCACTGTGTTGGCTGACCAACGCGTTCGATCGTTCGCCGGCCGAGTTGGTGCGCGTGGTTGGCTCCAAGTGGGGGCTGCCGGAGGGTTCGCTGTTGCAGTTGTCCTACGGTATGGGGCGCGCGTACTTGGTGCTCGAAGACCAAGTCGATGGCGTGCACCAGGGCGGCATGGTCGCGCTGCCTATTGCGCAGTTCGCGACGGGTGTCATGCGCGGCCGGTTCCACGAAGCCAGTGGCCAGCTCTATTGCTGTGGGCTCTACGGGTGGTCGGGAGCGCGCACGCGGCCCGGCGCCCTCTACCGGGTGCGTTACGTCGGTGGTGACACGTTGATGCCGACGGCGATGAAGGTTGTTCCCGGCGGCTTGCAGCTAACGTTCGGCGCCGAACTCGACCCTGAGCTGGCTGCAGATAGAGACAGCTACAGCATCAAGACGTGGTCGTTGCGGCGCACCAAGAATTACGGCAGCAAGCACTACGACGAGAAGGCCTTGCAAGTAAGCAAGGCGGAGTTGGCTGCCGATCGCAAGACTGTGACGCTGCAGATTCCCGATCTGGTGCCAACGATGTGCATCGAGATTGCTTGCGACCTCGAAACGACAGGCGGGGAAGTGTTGCGCGCCAAGATTCACGGCACGGTGCACAAGACCCGGTGATTGCGAAGGAACAATATGATGATGACGACTCGTTGCCTGATGCCGTGGCTGCTGCCTTTGTTTGCGGTCTTGCTGTCTGGGGTTCTGATGCCGCTGTCGGCGCAGGACGAAGACGACAAGACGGTGCGCGTGTTTATTTTCGCCGGCCAATCGAACATGGTTGGGTCCGACTCAAAGGTGAAAGATATCGCCCGATTCCCGCCATTCGTTGGCGTGGGCGAGCCACAAGCCAAGGTGCGCTACACCTATTGCATCGGCCGCGAGAACAAGAGCCGTTCCGATGGTTGGACCGACCTGCAGCCGGTGAACAACATCGTCGGGCCGGAGCTGAGCTTCGCACGTGATGTCACGGCAGCGATCAAGGCGCCGATCGCGATCATCAAGATTGCGGCCGGTGGCACGACCATTGGCGCCGACTGGAACCCCGATGAGCCGAGCGGCTTCAAGCTCTACCCGATCGCACTTGAGACGGTTCGCTCGGCGTTGCAGGCACTCGACAAGAAGCGCATTCGTTGGCGTCTCGAAGGCTTCATGTGGCATCAGGGTGAGAACGACATGTTCAACGACGATTACCGAAAGAATTACGGTGCCAACCTGAAGAACTTCGTCGCGAGTTGGCGTCGCGATCTGAAGGCAAAGAATCTGCCGTTCTACATTGGAGAGCTGTGCACCAAGACGGTGTGGGGCATGGACCTCCGACCGCGCATGTATGAGATCAGCGTTGGCCAGCGAGAAGTGACCGAGGCGGATGCGCTAGCGCAGTTTGTCGAGACGTCGCACGTTGGCGTCGAGATCGGCGGTGGTGCTGGCTTGCACTATCACTACGGAACGCTCGGCCAGCTAGAGCATGGCGTCAACTACGCCAGCGCCTACTTGCGTTCGATTGGCAAGCTGCAGGAGCCGCAACGCGCGCTGAAGAGTTGGCCCTACAAGCGGGGTAGCGCGATTGACCTCTATGTGCTCGCCGGCCATCGCAACATGGAAGGCGAACGTGCCTTCATTCAGGAATTGACCACGCTGAAGGGCAAGCGCGAGCTGCGTAAGGACAACCAGGGCATTGCCTACCGCTACGATGTTGGCGGGGCGGCGAAGCAGTCGGCCGAATGGGAGCCGTTGGGCCCGGCGGGCCTTTACGACACGTTCGGCCCGGAAGTCAGCTTTGGCCACGCGCTGCAGAAGGCTGGCCACAAGGACTTCGCGATTGCCAAGTTCACGCACAGCGGTTCGCAGATCATCGACTGGACCGAGAAGGGCAGCGTCGCCACGTCACGCAACCTGTATCCGAAGTTCCTAGCGTTCGTGAAGCAGTCCGTCGCGTCGCTCAAGAAGAAAGGCCATCGCGTCAACCTCAAGGGCATCTACTACCACGTCGGCGAGAACGATATGTCGTGGCACCCGTTCCGGAAGGGGGCGCCTGCACGTCTGCAATCGCTGATCGCGCAGCTGCGCAGCGACTTGAAGATGCCCAAGTTACATTGGGTCGTCAGTCAGCAGAAGCCGACCGACCACGAAGGTTTGGCGAAGGTCGATGTCGTGGGCGAAATTGAGAAGCTGCTAGAAGGCGACAAATACACGACCCACGTGAAGGCGTTCTCGCTGCCGCTGCAGGAGAAGCAGTTGGTGATTGATACGGCTGGTGTGGTTGCGCTGGGTGAGTTGTTAGCGGAGGTCGCTGCGCGCAACTGAGCCGTCGAGGGGGCTCGACTAATTAGGCCACGCGAACGTGTATTCGTGCCGTTCGACTTGTTCGGTCACCTTGTCAGATCCCTTCTGTTTGATCGTGATTCGCGTTTCAAACCGTGCCCACGCTGGCTGTAGTGTGTCGAGCCGCGTGATCACTTCGAGGTGGCGGAGCATGGATACTTCATCAACCTCGTCACGCATTTCCTGAGCCGCCTTCTCATCGTCGATGACGTTGCGGAACATGGCTAGCACCACCTCCATGGCTTTCGCGCTATCGGGTACCGCGCGCAGGCTCAAGCGCACGTGACCCGGGTGATCCGGTGCGTCGCCGTGGTGGGTGCGTACCACGGTGCACGGCACCTGGACTCCGAACGCATCCGTCTCGCCCTTGTGCTCGCTGGTCGTGCCGGCCGCGACGTTCCAGTCGATCCATTCTCCAACCCAACTGTTCCAATACTTGGACAGCGTGCCCTGCATTAGCTGGTTGAATTCCGGGCGACGGAATTGGGTGCGCATGCGTGCGATCTGTTCATCCGAGTCGCCCATGCGCTTCGCCAGTAACGGCATGATGCGATCCAACATCTGTTCGAGGTCGATGGTCTCCATGTAGCGGCCGGACTGATGGATGCGGTAGTCCGGGATGACGGAGGCCATGGCTTGTGCGCTTGCCAATAGTTTCTGCATGCGCTCCGTCTTCGCATCCTGACCCTCGACCTCGAGGAACTCGTAGTTCTCGTGCCGGACGCGCATGCTCTCGCCGTCTTCGTGCCGGAAGACTTTCATCGTGTAGCGCGACTTGGCGGTGCGCTGCTTCTTGGTTGTGATGTCGGTGATCACGACGCTGCCGGGAACGGGCCACGCGAACGTTGATAGCACGGTTGCCGCGTCATGTGGCAATGGTGCGCTGCGACCAGACACCTTGCTTGCCTCAAGTTTTGCCTTCAGCTGACGAACAATCTCTGGGTGTTGCTCGTAGACGTTGGTTGTCTCGCCCGGGTCGCTCTTCAAATTGTAGAGCTGCGCCGGCGCGTCCGGCAGCGCCTCCGGCAATATGAGCCCAGCAAGCCGCTTGTTCTTCTTGTAGTTGTTGCCGCCCGATCCCTTGTGATCGAGGTACTTCCAGTCGCCTTGGCGAATCGCGAGCGACAATCGGATCGTTTGGTGCAGTGTGAAGTCGCGCACTGGTCCTTGTTGCGTGCTGAGCAGTACCGGCAGCATGTTGAAGCTGTCTTCGGCCGCATCGGCGGGCAAGTCGGCGCCGGTGACGGCGGCACAGGTAGCCATCAGGTCCGTCAAGCATGTGGTCTGGTCGCTTGTCGAACCCGCCTGGATCTTGCCCGGCCAACGCGCCAAGAACGGCACGCGATGGCCGCCTTCCCAGTTGTCGCGCTTCATACCGCGCCACGGCTGGGCGCCATCGTGAGCATGGTCCCTGCGCATGTTAAGCACGGTGCTGACTTCCGGACCGTTGTCACTGGTCACAATCACCAACGTGTTGTCGGCGATGCCCAGAACTTCGAGCTTCTCGGTCAACGCACCAACGACATGATCGAACTGAAGCAGGAAATCGCCGTGTGGTCCGGCGCCGCTCTTGCCTTGGAATCGCTTGCTGGCGAAGGATGGCAAGTGCACGGCCTGCAGTGAGTGGAACAAGAAGAACGGCTTGTCCGGAGAGTTCTGATGATGCTCGTCGAGGAACTTCAGGCTCTTGTCGAGGAACACCATGTCGACCTCTTCGAGATCGAAGTCATCGGCGACCATGCCGCGGCGGCAGTCATTCGCCCACGCGTGTTTGGGCAAGGTGCTCTTGTCGAGTCGCTTGGTTGGCGGCACGGGAATGCGGTCCCCGTCGATGTAGGCGTATAGCCAGTCCGTGGTGGGGCAGCAAGCGGTGCCAAAGAAGTGGTCGAAGCCGCGATGAATCGGCGCGTCCGGAATGGCGCGCGAATAGTCGATGCGTTGCACGCCCGGCAGTCCGTTCTTCAGGATCTTGTTGCCGTCGGCATCGAAGAACGTCAACCCGATGTGCCACTTGCCGAACATGGCGGTCGTGTAGCCACGTTGCTTGAGCATCGCCGGCAGCGTTAGCCGGTCGTCTGCAATCAGGCATGGCCCGCCCGCACCGGTGAACACGCCGCCGTAGTTCAAGCGAAACGCCATGCGTCCGGTCAGCACGCTGTAGCGCGTCGGCGTGCACACCGTCGACGGACTGTGCGCATCCGTGAAGCGCATGCCTTCGGTCGCGAGTTTGTCGACGTTGGGT
>JBNMND010000137.1:0-13375 GCA_051274975.1 Planctomycetota bacterium
CACGATCGCACCTGATCCAAATGAGCGATGAACTCAAAAATGGCGAATCAACGAAGCTTCAGTCCAGAGATCTTCCAACCGGGAGCCAGTATTTCGGGGTGATGCGCATGCGCCTGGCGCCGACGTCAAACGTCACATAGATCCGATCTAGCGAGCGCGCCTCACCGATGTTGACCTTCCCCAGCGCCAGTCGACGCTCGCCCCATTCGCGACGCTTGAGGATGATGTTCCCGCCGCGCAGGATCAGGTTGCTCTCCGGCCGGATCATTGCCACCAACGCGGCGGATCCGGAACTTGCCCACGCCTTCTGAAATGCCGCGATGCCTTCGTGGATGTCGCCGACAACGAGCTCAGGCAACTCAGCGGAGTTAATCTGCCAGCCGTGGTCGAACAGCACCCAATGCACGGTGAGTTCGCCTCCTTCACACGGGCACAGGCAGGTGGCGCGCTTCTTCGAACCGCCAACTTCCACGTCATCGAGATCCGGAACCGCACGCTCCCAACCGCGCTGCTCCACGCCCTCGCGCAGTGTCGTGCCAGCATCGCCATCCTTACCGCCAATACACAGCAGCTAGATCTTGTCGAGATCCTTGGCCTGCCAATGCTCCTTGAAAGTCGGCACGGCGCTTTCCGTTGACAGCGGTCGGGTCATCGCCCAAATACCACTGCCGCCAAGCACAAGCACGCCCACGCCAACCAAAACGACGCGCAACTGCATCGCGTGCGAACGCTTGCGCTCTCGATTGCGTCGCGCATACGCTTCGTCCGCAACGCCGCCGTAGCTTCGCTCCTCGACCCCCAAGCGCTTGCGCTGCAGCTGTAACTCGGGGTTCTCGTTCATCAATCGCTGCACGCGCTTGGCTTGCCCCACGACAAACCAGAATGCGAGCAGCATGAACACCATCATGGTCAAGTAGGCGGTGAACCACGTGACTTGCAGCAAGGCCCAGTCGCCCATCGACGCCGTCCAAAAAACCTGCATTGCGGTCAAATCAGACTCGGCCAACGCAGGCATCAGGATCAGGTGGAACAGCAGCAGTTGCGTAACCGCGAAGATCACGCCCGACCAATAGAGACCTAACGCACGGTGAACACGATGCTCTTGATGCGGCCAAATTCTTGGCGCTGCCGCGATCGCTCGACATCGGCCGGGTCGCGCTGCCGGCGCGAACTGCGTGCCTTGGTTGGCTGCCAACCGGACTTGGTATCGCCCGGTCGCGCCAGCGAACCGGAGTCCTTCGCTTGCGCCTTGCGCAATGGTGGCGGCACAGTGGACTCTGGCGCGACGGGTTCCGGCGCGGCACGCAGCGCATCGCTAGCGCTCAGTCGCTCCCCACACTCAGGACAAACCGACGCCCTTCGCAGAGTTGAAGGCGTCACACGCATCACAGGCAATCATCGACATGGCAGACGGCTCTTGGGTTCCTTCTTACGCAGAACGCTCGAAATCAGCCGGTCGCCCACTGCCTTGCATCGCCCCGGATCGCAACGGGGAGATGACGTGGCCGGCTAACGAAAGCCACCACAACCGGGCGCGAAGTCGGTTGCCTCTGGCGCTGCCATGCGGAGCGCCATTGCAACACGCGACAAGCCGCTACTGAACGACTGTGACGATTGTCGGCTGGCTGACTTCGATCGGCACGCCAAAGCTGTCGAACACAACGTGCGCGAAGTTCAATTCCCAACCGATCAGGGCCGGGAACAGCTCGCCCTGCGGCACGATGACCGTCGAATCGGCGCGGCCGGTGACGTCGACAACCCCGAGCGTGTTGACGAAGCTCGGTGAGTTCGGAAGCACCAGCATCGCGTTGAACAACGTGTCGATGTTGAGCGGCAAGACCACCCCCAGAGCGAGCGGCACACCCGGCGCCGAACCGGTGACCGAACCAAGCAGTAGGTAGTTGTTACCCGCGAGGCTCGTGTCGAAAACGTGATAGAAGTTGATCGGGCCGCCAATGATCGGAATCTCCTTCACATCGGTCCACAAGCGACGCTCAATGTTCTTCGCCTGAAACACGAAGCTGCCACCAGGTACTTGGTAGCTCCACACGGTCTGGCCACAGTCCGTGACTTCAAACAAGTAACCTTGCTGGCCACTGCAGACCAGCGTGTTGCCGTTCTTCATGCGCTGGGCGCCCGACACGAACGCCGAGTAGAATCCGCTCTCGCCGAAGCGCCAATGCGCGCGATCAGGACCAAACTTGCCACTCACCGGATCGACGTATGGCGAACCAGCTACGTCGAGTGGCAGCTGTAGTTCGATGACCGACGACATCATCCCGGGAACGGCATCGTTGTTGAAGATCGTGATGTTGCCTTCGCCAGGGTAGCCAGCACGGATGAAGCACGGGTCGTGCTGAAGGGCCAGCCTCTGGACCGCGTTCGGAACGTCGTAGGACTGAGGGTTGCCCCAACGCCACAGGAAGTCGCCGCCCTTGCCGCGCGCACCACCAACGTGCGTGGCTGCTTCGGCTGACGTCGTCGAGTGGTCGATCAGGTAGACCTCACTCTGCGTGCGGTAGCTGATCATGACCCAATCGTTGATCGGATCGTAGGTGATGCCGTTCGCATGATTCCAATCGCCATTGCTGACGTTCTGCGCCGGGAAGTTGATGTCCAGCAGCTCCGGGTGACTGCCAACGACACCGAAGTTTGGCTTGGTGTTGTCGAAGTCCTGGATGACGTGGTCCCTCTGGTGCCACTCCCAAACGACTTGACCAGTTGTGGGGCCAGTCTGCTGGATTTCAATAATCGATTCAGGGAACCAATCGGTGCCGCTGACCAACGATGGATCGCGGCCACTGGCAATCGCATCGACAGGCGTATCGCGGTCCGCAACAATCACCAGCACATTACCGTTCGGCATCGGCTCGATGTCGTGATGCATCCAGCGCGTCGCATCATGAACGATCAAGTCCCAAGCAATCGTGCCGTTGAAGTTCATTCGCTGCAGACGCCCGGTCGTGCCCGGCAACGTCAGCCCTGGCGCGACCATGCCGCGGATCAGCGTGCCATCCGCTTCCATGTGGGCACTGACCGTGAGCAGGTCCGGCCACGTATGAACGATGGTGCCTTGACCATCAATCAGCTGGGTCTGGCTCAGCCCGAGCGGCGAGAACAGACGGAGCCCTGGAGCTTGAGCGAGAACGGACGAGCCAATCAATACACTGGCGGCCGCGAGTAGCCGGATCGTGAGCATTATGCAGCAAGCATATGCCGCCACTGGACAGAGTGACAACCCTCGAAAGTGCGGACTACGGGCCATGCACGCCATTTGCGCAATCGGTAATGACGAGTTGGCAGGAGACAGGCCCCATTCGAGGGCTCTACTGCCGCTGCGATGGCCCGATGCCAACCGCTGGGGATGATCCATGGGAATGCGCATGGCCGCAAGCTATCAAACTGGTCATTCTGCATTCGCGTTCCGCCTATTGCTCAGCCGCTACGCGTCTCTACAGAATCCCGATCCACAAACCGTTGCTCGCGGTGAAGCCGTGCTGGTCACAAACCGGGTCGTAGAATAGCAACTGAAACCCAACTCTGAGCCAATCGAGCTGGCCTGATTGGGAATCGGAAGTGCGACCCGCGCATTGCCGAGAACGTTGCCGCAACATGCGTCCACGCCAACAACGCGCCAGCAGAAAACGCGTATTCGCCGGTGTAGACAATGTTGTTGGTGGCGCGCAGCAAGAACGCCAGACGTCACTGACCCTGAGTTGTTGACGTTGACTTGAAAGCTCCAGCTCTCCTGATTAGACGACGTGTTCTGACCCACGATCGTCGACCAACGGTAGATGCCATCGAGTGGGATGTCCGCATCGCCGCAGGTTGCCCACGCTGCAACGTTCAGGCCAGTTGCCGGCACCATGCGAGGATCGTGGTAGACAACACCGCCGCTGAAGTCGGGCACGAACTCGAGGGCTGGTTCTGGGCTGCTAACATGCCAGACCAAACAGCACACGGGTCAGCAACTTCACCGGCGCCTATTCTACGGCGCTACCAACGGAGAGCCAGAATCGCACGGAACCCGCGATTAGCATCAGCCACAATGGCCCCGGCATTCCAGTTTTTCGTAGTGCGGCCGCACCAGTAGATGCTGGCTACCTCCTAGGCCTTGCCCGTTATTGCCAGTCGCAAACCTGCCAACACAGGATGTTGCTATCCGGTTGGCACGCGGCAAACACCATGCGGTTCTTGGTCACGCACATTTGATAGATCGCCTGCATGCCACCGAACGGACCGTGGTAGGGATTCCCCAGGGAGGTCCAAGTCACCCCGAGATCGTGCGAAGTATGCAGCTGCATAAACCGCTGGTTGCTGGTCGCTTCCAGACAACAAGCCGACGCATACAACGTCGAACCAACCCGAACGATGTCGCGCCAATACGTCGTGCTTGGGCGCTGTAAGTTGGCGCTGTGCACGGTGGTCCACGTCAGCCCAAAGTCATCACTGCGATGCAAACGAATCGGCGCGTTCGAAGTGGTCGTAGCGTCGCCGCACAAGTAGACGCCATTGCCCGCATCGCACAACGGCTGGAACAGCTTGGCGGATGGCACAGTCGCGAACGACCACGTCGCGCCAGCATCAGTCGAACGATACATGCGTGTGCTGAGCACTTGCGGCCACAACAACACACCGTCGTTCGTCACGATCATCTGCCGCGCCCACGACGACGTTGCCTGCCCCGGTTGGGCAGTCGGCACAAACCACGTCGCACCACCGTCAATGCTCTTGATCACCGTGTTCGGAGAATCGGTGACCTTGAGGTTAACGAGCCACGAGAGCCCGCCGAGATGCACCGGACTGAACACCGAGCGAACGTTGCTGCTACCGGTCAACGCCCGGAGCTGCGCCGAGGTCTGCGCGACAATCCACGTCACGCCCGCATCGTTGCTGCGCATCAAACACCCTTGTCCCGTGTCACCGGTGCCGCAGAACACCAGGTTGCCGTAGTGACCAAAGAAGTAGGTGTGCGACCCAGTCGAGTTCGCACATCCCACCACCGACCATGTTTGGCCGTGATCTACCGACAGAACGAAGCGATTACCGGCACTGGAGGAACGCTTGCCCGCGATCAAACGATCACCACCAAGGTAGTAGATCGAACAGAATGCATCCGAAGCCTGCCCACCTTGATAGACGCTCGTAATCGGCGACGGACAACGACGCTGAGCAAGCGCTTCCGTGGCGAACCAACTCAGCAGTATGACAGCACAGATTCTCATCGAACCCGCGACTGTAGCCAGAAGGCCTCCCGCTGTCGCGGGTTCAACCTCAGCCGAGAGCTAGGCACCGCCTACTTCGCCTTGCGCCCCGGCGGCCCTACCTTCTGCGACCGCCGCGAGCCAAACCACGAAGCCTCGGCGGCACGGTCGATGCGGCTGATGTCGTCGGGCACACAGGTCAGATACAGCTCGCACATCTCTGCGGTTGTGCCCTCCCCCATTTACCGGCATTCGGCGGACTGTTGGGATTGTCCGAGTTACCAGCCGGGCTATCGAAACGGAACCACGCGTCGATGCGCGAGCCTTCCGGCAAGAAGCGGCACCAAAGCGAGAACCGTGGTCGCGAGAAAGTGGAAGCGATCGCCAAGTGGCACCAACGCGCGAATCACTTCGCGCAATGCCTCGCCAGAGTTTGCGGCACGGCCTTCGATGTCGGCCGTCGCTTCGTCACAAGCGCGCCGCGCGTCGAGCGCCAGTTCGGGGCGCAGATCGTCGCCAGTCGCAAACCAACGATGCAGCGTCGCGCGGCCAACGCCAGCGAGAAGGGCGATTTCGGCCATCGTCGAGCCGGGCTTGCGGGCGAGGGTGGTGGCGGCTGCATCGAGCAGCGTCTGCCGGATTCCAGAGCGATCAGGCGCCTTGCATGTACCGAAACAACGGCCCCGCCGGAAGCCAAAGCAGCCGTGATCTTGCCCTCACTTGGGCGCATGCTTACTGCCGCATGATTCCCGCAATGAAACTGCTGTTCTCAGGCCTAGATCCAGCCAGCCCCATGGCAAAGGCCACGGACGACGTGGCCAGAAGGCTCGCCCACACGGATCGCTGGTTACCAGATCTCGATCTCTGGATCGAGCAGGTGCTCGACCTGGTCGCAGTACTACTGCTGATCCTGATCGTGTCTTGGATGACGCGCGCACTGCGCAAGCTCGTCATCGTGCCGTTGATCCGACGGTCGAAGAACACGTGGGACGATGCCTTTGTCGACAAGGCATTCTTTCGCTGGGTCAGCTACCTGCCGCCGACACTGATTGCCGCGGCAACGGTCGAGCACTTCCCAGGCTTGCACCCAGCGCTCCCGCACAGCGATACAATCGTGCAAGTAACGCGTCAAGCTCTGACGGCAATGACGACGATCAGTGGCATGCTCGCAGTTGGCGCGCTGATCGACGCCGGCCACACGATCTACGCACTGCGCAGTGGCTCGAAGCAACGGCCGATCAAGGGCTACATCAGCCTGCTCAAGATCTTCATCTACGTGCTCGGCACCATCGCCGCGGTTGCGTGGGCGTTCGGCAAGGATCCATCGGGCTTGCTAACCGGCATTGGTGCGATGACGGCCGTTCTGATGTTGATCTTCAAGGACACCATCTTGTCGCTGGTCGCATCGATCACGCTGACCCAGAACGACATGGTGCGCCTCGGTGACTGGATCGAAGTGCCCGGAGGTGCCGATGGAGACGTCATCGACATGGCATTGCACACCGTCAAGATCCAGAACTTCGACCGCACGATCTCGACGGTGCCGACGATCAATCTCGTCAACAAGCCCTTCAAGAACTGGCGCAACATGAGTGAGGGATCGGGCCGCCGCATCAAACGCTCGATCCACCTCGACAGTTCGTCGGTACGTTTCCTTACCAAGGAAGAAGTTGATCGCTTCGCCAAGATAGCGGTGCTCAAGGACTACATCACCGACAAGAAGACCGAGCTGGCGGCATCCAACAAGGAAACCCGAGCCTCAACGCCGCCGCTCGAAGTGCGCCGGCTTACCAACATCGGAACATTCCGCGCCTACGTCTACGCGTGGCTGCGTCAGAACCCGAAGATCCACCAAGACATGACGCTGCTCGTGCGGCAATTGCAGCCCGGGCCATCCGGTCTGCCACTGGAGATCTACGCGTTCGCCAACACGACCGCATGGGGCGCCTATGAAGACATTATGGCCGACCTGTTCGAGTTCCTGCTGGCAGCGGTGCACGAGTTTGATCTCGAGCTGTTCCAGAACCCAACCGGCGAAGACGTTCGCCTGTCGGGCATTGATCCTGAAAACGCCGGGTAGCGAACGCGGCGCCCCACAGAAACCCGGGCGACCCTACCGATTCGACGAACCGTGGCGGGTAAGCGTGCGCCAGCACGCCGTCCAGGCTGCGCCCGAGATGACTCGGTGCACCGGACAACCGCCATGCGCACGCACATCACTCGATTCCTCTGGGCGGCTCTTGCCGGCCTGCTGCTGCCGATGGCGACGCCGGGACTTGGCCACCTGACCAACGTCTACCGCATTCGCTTGATGCAGGCGTAAGCGGCGACCAGCGGCCTGCTAGGTCTTGGACTCATCGTGATGGCGTTCGCCTTCGTGGATGAGTCCCTCGCTGCTGGCAACCACCGTCGCGACGGTCGCATCGCCGGTCACGTTGAGCACCGTGCGGCACATGTCGAGCGGCCGGTCGACGGCAAGGATCAAGCCAATGCCCGCTTCCGGCACGTCGACGGCCTTGAGCACGATCACCAGCATCACGATGCCAACGCCGGGCACCGCGGCCGTGCCGATCGATGCCAACGCAGCCGTCAATACGATCGTCAGCTGTTGCGTAAGGTCGAGTTCCATGCCCAGCGCATTGGCGATGAACACAGCGGCGACCCCTTGGTAAAGACCGGTGCCGTCCATGTTGATCGTCGCGCCCAGTGGCAGCACAAAGCTTGCAACCTCTTCGTCGACGCCAATCTTCTCGACACTTCGAATCGTGATAGGAAGCGTTGCAGCACTCGAGCTAGAGCTGAATGCGAGCAGCTGCGCAGGGATCATCGCCTTGGCGAAGACCTTCCACGGGACCCGCGTGAACAGCTTGAGCATCACGGTGTAGACCAGCAGGTAGTGCACAAACAGGGCCAGCACCACCGTGCCCATGTAGCCACCCAGGCTCGACATCAACTCGCCCAGCTGCCCAGGTTTCTTGCCGAGATCCGCAACCACCGCCGCCATCATCGCGAAGACCCCGATCGGCGCGATCTTCATGATCATCTGCACCATCTCAATGATCGCGTCACTGAGCAGTTGGAAGACCTTGACGACGTGCGCCGCCTGCTCGTTCTTGCGTGACAACTTGGTCAGCGCAATGCCGAGCATCAACGCAAAGAACACCACCTGCAGCATCGCCGCGCTGGACAGCGCTTCGAACGGATTGGTTGGCACGATGTTGACCAACTGATCGATGATGCTGACATCGGCATTCGCCAACTTCTCCGAAGTTTGCGACTCAGTCTGCTTGAGCAAACTCTCTTGCGTCGCCTTCGACAAGCCAGTGCCCGGTGCGAAGACGTTGACGGCGAGCAGGCCAATCGCAATCGCGATCGCGGTCGTGCCCAGGTAAAGCACGATCGACTTGCCGCCGATGCGCCCGAGCTTGCTGGTGTCGTTGAGACTGGCTACACCGGCGACCAATGAGAACAGCACCAACGGCACGGCAATCATCTTCAGCAGGTTGAGAAACAACCGCCCGAGCGGCGAGATGTATTCCAACACATGGGCTGAACTCCCGGTCACCGCAGCGATGTAGCCATAAGCCACACCGGCGGCGAGCCCGATCAGAATCCACCAGTGCATTGCGAGCTTCGGCATGCCAACACCCTAGCGAGAAGGTCTCGCTGTGTCGTCATCCGCACGGGCAGCCGCGACGATCTGGTGGCGACGGTGCGTCTCGTGCGTCAAGCAGCTTGCAACTGTGCGCTGGGACAACGTTGCCCCGGCGACTGCCAACCGACTACCGGTTGGAAAGCTAGCTACTGCCTGCGAAACGACAGTGCGACGACCCGAAGCCGCCCATGGTCATCAGGTGCCCGCCTAATCAATCGCGACACCTTGCCCCCATAACGTAACGGGGCGCACCGCCGACGGAATCATCACGGTGAGCAAGCCGCCAGACAGCGTGACGACGGCATCAGTTCACGGCACCAACAAGCAAGGTGCCACCGGAGTCGAGAACGGCAACAGCATCGGCTGCACGACAAGACCAAGCACGATGACGGCCGACACGTTCTCTATTTTGACGCGGAGCCGAAGCGGGCTAGCACCAATGCGCAAATCCAGATTCAAGCGAGGAAGGCTCGATTGAGTGTTGCTCGGAACGCCGGGCAGTATCCGAGCACGCTAAACACGTAACGAGGAAATGCTCAGCGAGCGTTCGCGCACCACTATTGCGGCATCAGGTTCATGCCTGCCACTGACAACCCTTGACCAAGCGGCCGCTGATTGCCTGCCGCTACATCTCCCTAGTTGAAGTGCACTTGGTTGCGATCAACGTTGGTGAATCCACCAAGCAACGACGGGCCGATCTGCAAGCCGAGACCCTGCACATCAAATGTCACGCCACGCAACACCGGGTTGAACGGAATGCTGAAGTTCGCCGGCTGGCCAACCAACTGCGCACCAGACAACGCCGCGTTCGGGAAGCCGACCAGTGCGAAACCAAACGGCGCCAACAAGAAGCCCGGACTCGGCGACAAGCTCAAGAACGACACCCCAACACCCGCAGGCCCCTGCACGGTGAAGGTCATCGTCGAACCGAGCGTCGGGTTACCGCCAACTTGCAACTCGTAAGCGGCGCGTTCGTAGGCCCCCATGTCCGGCAGCATGTTGCCACTGAGGGCATGGTCCTGCAGCCGCGAGCTTTCGTCGTGATCCTTGACGACCGACACAGCGGTCGCCACGTCCGCAATGCCGAGGCACGGGGACGTCGCAAGCAAATGCAGGTCACCATTGGCGGCATCGACGAACTGAGGATCGACGTCGACGTTGCCAGCGGTGCCCGCGAGCACCGACCCGACACCGTTTGTCGAAAACACCTGCCCCGCCGGAACGTCGATGTTGTTGCCGATATTCCCCCACGAGTTGCAGTTAACGACATCGCCGGCCCACAAACTCGTGCGCTTGATGCCGTCACCACCATTCATTGACACGGACGCATGCAACAAGTCGTAGGTGCCGTTGTTCACTTCGATGCCGTTGCCAACGCAACCGTAGGCAACCAAGTTGACGGCCGCCTGCACGTTGTGCAACCGGAAGCCTGCCTGGCTCGAGTAGTCGACGCGCACACTGCGTAGCTTCACGTTGGGCGACGAACACACCAGGCTTGGCGTCGAGCCATAACGGAACAAGACGTTCTCTACGACGCTCGCGCCAGCACTGGGGCCAAACGAAATGCGCTCGATGTCACCTGGAGCGGCTTGGGTCGCAGCAGCATTGCCGTTCGTGTCGCCGCCCCAACTGTCATCATGGATCGACGTCAAGACGATCGGGCGACGCGCGGTGCCCAACAAGTAGAGGTGCGCGCTTGCCGAAGAGACCGAGAAACCGCTGCCACCAAAGCCTGAATACTTGAGGATCGTGCCAGCCGGAATCGAGAGCGTTCCACCGTTGCCGAGCGTGGTGCGATTGGTGACGTGCAACACATCGCCGGGGAAGTTGTCCGCCTGGATCGCAATCGAAGTGGTCACCGACTCCGGAGCGACCACGTAGTAGTTGCCCTCGCCATTGTTCACGGCCGTATTGCTAAGACAACGCTCCAACTCGGCCCAGTGCACGCCTCGCATCGGCAGGCCGCCGTTGTCCCGAATAACATTGCCGAGCAACTGGAACGGCGGACTCGCCAGGTTCTGCACGAAGATGCCATCGCCACCAGAGTGCTCGACATAGGAGTTCGTAATCGTCGCCGAGCTACCGTTCAGTTTCAGACCGGCCGAATTGGAGAGACCTGAGTAGCGAATACGGGTGTGCTGCAACACGGAACTATCACCACCGGCGAACTCCATTTCCGTCCAATCACCAGGCGCCGGCTGAGTCGCATTGCCGTCGTTCTCAGTGTCGCCTCCGTAGGCATCATCTTTGATCGACGTGAAGACAACCGGCTGCGCAGCCGTGCCCTGAGCGATCACAGTGCCTAACGAAGTCAGGCGACCGCGTCGGAACTTGAACACCGTACCCGCAGGCAAAGTCATCGTCGTGCCAGCAGGCACCCGAACGGCGGTCGTCGTGCTACTAAACACAAACACACCAGAACCGTTGATCGAGTAGCGATGATCGACCAACAGACTGCCCGAGAACCCATTCGGACTTACAACCTCTGCGTATTCACCACCGGCACAGTTCGTCGCGGTGTTGTCGATGAAGTTCTCGAGATGGTGAAGGAACAAGTCCGCAACCGGAACCCCACCGAGACTTTCAAAGTGGCAGCGCTCGGCGGTCACGTTGGCCGCACCTTGCAAGCCGTCTTCGAGCATGTCCTCGAACTTGCAGTCGCGTAGCACATGGTGCTGCAGCCGCAACTCCATCGCCGCAGTGGTCGCCGTGCCGCCATAGCGGAAGTTGCAGCCATCCCACGTCGAGCCGGGACCACCACAGTCAATCGTGCCCCAGTCGCCAGCCATAGGCGACGTCGCGCCGCCATTGCCGTTGGTATCGCCACCAGCCGCGTCATCGTGCACCGACGTGATCGTGATTGGCTGGCTAAGGCTGCCCTGCGCGTCCACCACGCCTTGCACATTGAAACAGCCACCGACCTTGATGACAGTACCGGCCTGGATCGTCAGCACTTGGCCAGTTGGCACGTTGATACCGCAACCACCGCCGGTGCTCACGATGTGGTAAACGTTGCTGGCGACAAGCGGGCCGCCATTGCCATCCCAGATATTGCCGTTGATGAAGACCGGTGTGACTTGTGCAGTGATGGAGACGGCCAGCAAGGCCACGGATAGAAGGGTGCGCACGGAGGTTGCTTGGTTCGAAGTAGAGGAAGCACCTGTGTAGGCGCAACAATGGCGCTGCAACCGCCATAAAACCCCGCCAACTAAGACGAGGCTCCATTCGCTGCGGCGAACCAGTTCGTGCGGTGCATTTGTATCTGCCCGCCCTAGACCACGCCGACCGAGCACAATGCCCTACCTCCGACACCAAACCGTCACGGTGCCATGACTGTTATCCGCCGAGGGCGAGATCGAGATCAACTTCTCAGCATCGATCGTGCTGGCCACAGACTGCAGGAAGCGTCGGGCTCGGCGACACGCAAATGCCATAGCCCCAACGCAACGGGATGTCTTCGCCACTGATCCATTACACCTCACCAGTTGCACCATCGAGCGCGTGGATATTGCCCTTGCGATCGAGAGCGAACACAGTGCCTTTGCCGGCCTTCACTCCATTAAATCTGCAACCTTCGGGCGTGTATTTCCAGAGCACCTACGACTCCCTGCTTCAGATCCGCCCCATCGTTACATCCGAGTTGCGCCCTATGCCAAGCGTCTAGCGCCAACGGCGTTCTCGCTGCCACGACCATCATCGCTACACTCACGCCATGCCCATCGCACCCCTTGGCCGTATCGCCAGCGTCATCGCTTGCATGCTCGCGTTCGCAACAGCACAAGAGCGGCCAGTTGCGCGACCAAACATCATTGTCATCCTCGCCGACGACATGGGGTTTTCCGACATCGGTTGCTACGGATCTGAGATCGAAACACCTCAGCTCGACGCGCTGGCAGCAGACGGCTTGCAGTTCACGCAGTTCTACAACGGCGCGCGCTGTTGCCCGACGCGAGCATCTTTGTTGACCGGCCTGTATGCGCACCAGACCGGAGTCGGCTGGATGGTCGACAGCAAGAAGGGCGGTCCGGGATACGAAGGTGACCTGAACAACCGTTGCGTCACGATTGCCGAAGTGCTGAGCGGCGCTGGCTATCGCAACTACGCAGCTGGCAAGTGGCACGTCACGCCGCTCAAGCGGTCGCAAGGCAAACTGCAGAAGCACAATTGGCCGATGCAGCGCGGCTTTGATCGCTACTACGGAACGATTCACGGTGCCGGCAGCCTGTGGGACCCGAACACTCTCGTGCGCGGCAACGAGCTAATCTCGCCCTATGCTGATCCCGACTACCAGCCAAAGCATGGGTTCTTCTACACGGATGCGATCTCGGACCACGCCTCGAAGTTCGTGCGCGAACACCACGAGAAGCATGATACGCAACCGTTCTTTCTCTACGTCTCCTACACCGCCGCGCACTGGCCAATGCATGCGCGCGAACGGGACATCAAGAAGTATCGCGGCCGTTACCGAGAGGGCTTCGCTGCGGTGCGCGCACAGAGGTTACTGAAGCAACAAGGC
>JBNMND010000138.1:0-13164 GCA_051274975.1 Planctomycetota bacterium
TCAGTAGCGACGCCCCCCAGACCTACGACACACAGACCTACGACACACAGAGCCACGACACACAGATCGGCGTGCCCCAGCGGGCACGTCGCACTCAGGTCGCAAGCGGCAACTCGGCCCAAAACATGCTGCCGACGCCGAGCTCACTCTTCACGCCGACATCGCCACCGAGCCGCAGCGCGGTGTTCTTGACGATCGACAAGCCGAGCCCGGTCCCGCCGAGCGCACGCGACCGCGCCCGATCGACGCGGTAGAAGCGTTCGAAGACCCGGGCTTGGTCGTCGACACTTAAGCCGATGCCAGTATCGGCCACCTCCAAACGCACACGACCCGGAGACACCTCAAGGCGCACCGTCACGGCACCGTGCTCCGAAGTGTATTTGACGGCATTGTCGATGAGGTTGCCTGCCATCTGGCGCAGAGCTTCTCGGTCGGTTCGCACCCACACCGGCCCCGTCGCCAAGTCCGACTCGAGAGTCACGTCACGCCGCTCGGCAAACGGCATAAGATCCGTCAACGTTGCCTGCAACACGGCGACCAGGTCGCAGGGATCATCGGGCTGCATGTCTGGATCGTCGTCCAAGCGCGACAGCGTCAGCAGATCCGAGACCAACGTCGCGAGTCGCTGGGTTTGCAGCAACACGCGGTCCAAGAAGCGTTCGCGCGTCGCTACCGGCATCTCCAAATCGTCTTGCACGGTTTCGACAAACCCTTGGATCGCGGCGAGCGGCGTCTTCAGTTCGTGCGAGACGTTGGCAACGAAGTCGCGACGCAGTGACTCCAAGCGCTTGATTCGACTTTGGTCCTCGATGCCGACCACCGCGCCCAAGTCAAGCAGGGAGCGAATGCGGATGAGCAACGTGCGAGCAGTCGGAGTATCGACTTCGAGCTCAAAAGACTGTTCGACGCCACTGCGACGACACAACAACAGCGCTTCTTGGAATCGCGGCCACACAACGAGATCCTTCAGGCGTGCGCCAACCATGTCACGATCCGTAAGGTCCGCCAACTCCACAGCGGCCGGGTTGGTCGCGACAACGTGACCTTGCTGATCCACCACGATCAAGCCGTCGCTGGCGCCACTGAGTCCAGCGGCAAGTCGTCTGACTGCAGCCCGCGAGGCCTCTACTGCGTTATCGGCATGTCGCCATTTGACGATCGCCGCATCTCGGGCAACAACCGCGCGCCGCCACAAGTAGACGGTTACCAGGGACAACACGACCGCAACAATCAGCGCAGGCCACATACGTCGCTACTTCGCAGCCTCGGCAAACCGGTAGCCAACGCCGCGAACCGTTTCGATCACTGCAGCATGTTCGCCGAGCTTGAGTCGCAGGGCGCGCACATGCACGTCGATGTTGCGATCCGTGACGACTGCGTCTTCGCCGATCACGCGACTCAACAAGTGGGCTCGCGGAAAGACTCGGCCAGGATGCGACGCCAAGAAGTGAAGTAATCGCATCTCGGTCGGCGTGAGGATTAGCAGTTCGCCAGCGGCGCGCGCTTCGAAGCGACCTAAGTCGACCACCAGCGCACCGCGCGACACGCGCTCGCCATCGCTGCGTCCTTCGCGGACCGAACCGCGCCGCAACACAACGTTGACGCGGGCAACCAACTCACGAGGGCTGAAGGGCTTGGCGATGTAGTCATCGGCCCCTAGACCGAGACCGAGCACCACATCGCTCTCTTCGCTCTTGGCAGTGACCATGATGATCGGAATGCCCCGGGTCACCGGATCGGCCTTCACTTGACGGCAAACTTCGGAGCCATCCATGCCCGGAAGCATCAGGTCGAGGATCACCAGATCGGGATCATCGGTGCGAATGCGACTCAGTCCCTGCTCGCCGTCGCGACAAGCAATGACCTTGTGGCCTTCACGCTCGAGGTTGTATTGGATGACCTCAAGGATGTCGGGTTCATCTTCAATGACGAGTATTTTGGACTTGGCCACGGTATTTGGATGGTCTCGTTCGAATCAGTCAATAACAGGTTCGAACGAGAGACTAGCCAGCTGTGATAAGACGCCGTGAAGATCCGCTCAAGCTTCGTAACTAGAGACGAACGTCGCGGCCGCGAAGTGTAGCTCAATGCCCCGATCTGGCGCCGACATGACCTGGGCCGTGCCGCCTGCCTTTTGCACTTGGCTGGCGACCGCTCGCACCACTTCCTCCGATGACATCGGGAATGGCAGGCTGCCAACCGCCGACTCAAACCCAAGTTGCACTCTGGATCCGCCGGCCCCATCGCTCTGGTAGCTCACCGTGGCCGCGCCAGCCGAGCCACTGGGCACCGACTGGATCCAGAGCCGTAGCGTCTCGGCGCAAGCAAGCACGAATGGCTCGGCTGCAACCCAGACCGCCTCAGAAGGGGTGTCGCCGCGCAGTTCCAACGAGATGCCGCATTCGCGAGCCGGCACGCGGCCAAGCTCGACAACTTGCAATACGAGGTCCGAGCCAGAGCCCGTGGCGCCGGTCTGCTCGCCGAGCAGCGCCCTCACTACTTGCAAACTCGCGCTGCCTCGCTGCACGGCTCCAAGAACCGCATCTTGCATGCGTTTGATGCCCTGCTCATCCAGGTGCAGCACATGGCCATGGACAGTCAATAGCAGATTGCCGAACTGGTGAACCAGTCCTGGCAGGAAGAAGGACGCCGTATCAGATGACGGTTGCAACTTGAGTGATAAGGGCTGAGCGAAGCGTCGGGGCTAGACGGGTCACGCTGGCTTGTTGGACGAACCCAATCTACATACTTAGCCAGTAATTTCAGGGGGTTTCGGGCGTCGATGCACGCTTACCGATTTCCCCAAGCACTGCGACGATCGGATCGCATAGCTGATCGTCGCGCAAGAGTCGAAGTGCGATGCTGGTGCCTGGGTCACTGCATACAATGCGTTCGTGCAGATCTTTTAGGTCGAGTATCGGCGAACCGTCAACGGCGAGAACCACATCGCCACTGCGTAACCCGGCCAGGTCGGCAGGGTCGCCTGCCGTAACGCCAACAATCACCGCACCCGGCAGCGCTTCTCCGGTCGCCGAGGTATCTCGCCGCGCAGCGAAGTGAATACCGAGGTAACCGCGCCGCACGATGCCGTCCGGATGTTTGCGCATTTTCGCAAGCGCCCACTTCACCGATCGGCTCGGCACAGCAAACGAAATACCTCTAGCCGATGTCGCCTGCTGGGTCGTGACACCCACCACATGGCCGTTCACATCAAACACGGGGCACCCCGAACTGCCGGGATTCACCTGCGCGCTGATCTGCATAAAGTCGCTGCTAACACCCAAATCCGAGTCGGGCAGATGCCTACCTACGAAGCTGACCAGGCCGGCAGTGACCGTGCGCGTGAAGCCGTATGGATTCCCCACCGCAACAATCCAATCGCCAGCGAGAACCTGATCGCTATCGCCAAGGCTGAGCGCGGGCAGATTCTGTGGCGCCGAAGTCAGCCGCAGCAACGCCAGATCGGTCGCCGCATCCTGGCCAATCAAATCGGCCCGCCGTGGCAGATGATTCGGCAGAATGACATGGATGCTTTCGGCACCAGCCACCACGTGACGACTCGTTAGCACCAAGCCGCGCTCATTGATGATGAAGCCCGAGCCGTTCTGCGTGACGATTCGTGCGGGCGCCTCGCCATTCGCACCGGCACCGGCACCGGTTGCAACCGCCGTTCCCTCGGTCGGCTCGGTCGGTTCAGACACTGGCATCACCGCCCGCACACTGACCACCGCGGCCTCCACTCGATGCACCAGATCACGGAACGTTGGCAGCTGTGTCACGACCTGCACCGTCGGACCGGCTGGCTCTCGCCAAAGCTGCTCAATTGGCCGCTGGCAAGATGCTCCAAAGGCGACTCCGACAGCTAAGCATGCGAAGCCACTCAACAGCAGCACTCCAGTGGTTCGCCACGATCGCGCCATGCCGAAAGTGTAGCCGGGATGCCCACCACCACCAAGCAGCTCAAAGTCGGCAGCAGTCGTCGCCTTCTCCAGCCATACGGCTAGGATTCGGCCATGAAGGCGTTGCACATGGCTTTGCTTGTTTGCTCACTGCTCGCTCCGCTCACTGGACAACGTCCAAAAACCGTGGAGGCAGCGATTACCGGGTTTGAAAAGGTTCGAGACCAGGAAGAACGCAACCGTCATCGCGCCGTCCGGGACCTCGGGCGATTTGCGGACGCGGACTCGACCACCATCCTGATCGCCGAACTACAACGCGCCGAGTCACTCAGCTACCAAGAAACCGTCATACGAGCAATCGGCTTCAAGCAGCGAACCGACGCAGTGCCGTCACTCGTGATGATGTTGAACGGCGCGAAGAACCCGCGAATCGCTGACGCCGCGGCAGACGCGATGCGACGCCAAGGAGCCCCTGGGGTTTCGGCACTCGTTGCCGCACTGCCGAAATCGAAAGGCAAGCGCAAGCTACGTAACGCAATCTGCTACGCACTGGGCCGTGTCGCCACCGGCGCCGAGGCGCGCGACGCTCTGCTCGCGGAGATCCAGCACACGAGCGGCGGCGACCGCTTGGCCGCACTGCGCGGACTCGGTGCGCGCAAAGGCGACGACCAGGTCGACGCAGTGCGCATCGAACTCGTAGGCGCCAAGAACCGCGCCCTCGCAGGCACGGCTCTAAAACAACTGGCCAAGCACGATCACCCTGGTACGCCCGAACTCGCGGTGCAATTCGCACGCAGTCTGCCAGCCACTGGCGACGGCGACCATCATGCGGCGGTCGTTAGCGGCCTGCTCGTGCAGATCGAACCGGGCCACTATGGCGTCTTGCTGACGGCCGCTTCCCGCGCACTCGATCCGTTCGGCGAGCACGATGCAGACGGCTGGCAACGCGCCTTCGCTAGCGGCGAATTGACGCAATGGCTGCTGGCAACTGCGCCGAAGCAGAAGAGCGTGGACGAGCGCGTCGTTGCGGCAAGGGCGCTCACATTCGCGCCAGCCGCGCAACGCGAGCGAGCAAGCACCACCCTGAGGAAGCTGCTGCTGCAACGCGACGCCGCCGTCGTAAGGGCTGCCGCAACCAGCCTCACCATGGTCGACCCCAGCGAAGTGACACAAGCGGCATTGGCAGCGGTGTTGAAGAAGGGCCACGAACTGACAAGCCCCATAGCCCTCGACGCGCTGCATGTGATGCGTCGTGAACAAGCCGCTTGGCACGACCAGTTACTGCAACTCAGCAAGCATAGGCGGGCGACCATTCGTACCGCGGCGCTGCGCGCCCTGTGCTCAACCAAAGCAAACCCAGAACAGCTGCTTGAGGCGGCGAAGAACAACCTTCGCGACCGCGACTGGCAGGTGCGCGCCGCGGCCATTTCGCTGGTCGTCGCGACGCGATCTACGGAGTCGCCGCCACTGCTTTTCTCGATGCTCGACAAGGAAGCCGCACGCATGAAAGAAGATGTGCGCACCGCGCTGCGTGATCTGACCGGGCTGCAATTCGGAACATTGTCCGAATGGCAGAAATGGTGGACCAAAGAAGGCGCGACCTTCAAGCCGCGCAACGCACTCGCTGGTCTGCCAGGGCGCGACGGTGACAAGCAAACGGTGAGCTACTGGAACATCCCGGTGCGCAGCGATCGTGTGACCTTCATCGTCGATGTGTCGGGCAGCATGGCGAAGCCATTCGGAACTGGCAGCGGCACGCGACTCGCTGAGGCCAAACGACAATTGGCCGACGTGCTCGACCGGCTCCCCAAGAAGGCCAAGATCAACATCGTTACGTTCGGCGGCGACGCCAAGTCACTCTTCCCGAAGCTGCAAGCTCTCGGCAAGAAGCAGCGCAAGACCGCCGACGCACACATCGAAGAGACCTTCGCCAAGGGTCCAACCAACGTGCACGACGCGCTGGAGGCGGCCTTCCAAGATCGCGATGTCGATACGATCTTCCTGCTGACCGATGGCCGGCCCAGCGCCGGCCCGGTGGTCGAACCAACCGCGCTAGCGGACGAAGTGGCGCGCTGGAATGTGAGCCGAAGCATTGTAATCCACACCATCGCCATCGGCGAGAAGAGCGCTTTCTTGGCACGACTCGCCAAGGACGCCGGCGGCGAGCACAGCGTCGCCCGCTAACACTGGCGATCGACACAGGTGACTGCGTAGGCTGTTCGATATGCCATCAACCGATGCCTACCAACAGCTGCTCGCGTTGTCGCGCGAAGCCTCACTGCTCTCGGCCACGTCTGCGTTGCTCGCGTGGGATCAAGAGACCTACATGCCAAGCGGTGGCGGAGAACGACGCGCCGACCAACTGGAGTTGATGGCGCGACTGACGCACGAACGGGCGACCGACGCCCGCATCGGCGACTGGCTATCACAGTGCCGCGAGACTGTCGACGACGACCAGCAGCAGCAGGCGGCTGTCCGCGAAATGCAGCGCGACTACGACCGGGCAACCAAGCTGCCGGGGGCACTGGTAGCAGAACTTGCGGCCACCGAAAGCCGCGCGCAACAAGCCTGGGCAAGCGCCCGCGGGGAGTCGAACTTCGCCGAGTTCCAACCATGGCTGGAGAAGATGGTCGCGTTGCAACAGCAGAAGGCCGACTGCCTGAAGGCGCCTGGCCAGACGCGCTGGGACGCGCTTGCCGACATCTACGAACCAGGCATGCGTGCTGCGGATCTCAACAAGCTGTTCGTGCCGCTGAGAGAGCGACTCGTCGCACTCAGGCAAAATCTCGATGCAGGCCAAAAGCCAGACGAAACCTTCAAGCACCGTGAGATTCCGGAGCCGCAACAAGAGGCGTTTGTGCGCGCGGTAGCTGCTGCGATGGGCTTCGACTTCCAGCGCGGCCGCATCGACCGCAGTGCCCATCCGTTCTGCATCAGCATTGGTGGTGACGTGCGCCTTACAACGCGCTTCCACAAGGACAACGTATTGGATGCACTTGGCTCAACGATGCACGAAGGCGGCCACGGCCTCTACGAACAAGGCTTGCCGAACCAGCACTTTGGCAGCCCACTCGGTGAAGCGGTCTCACTCGGCATCCACGAAAGCCAATCCCGACTATGGGAGAACCACGTCGGTCGCTCCCAAGCATTCTGGCAATGGTGCTGGCCACAGGCACAACATCACCTCGGCGCCGCAAGCGACGGCCAAACTGCACAATCCGTCTATGCGCTCTCTAACCTGGTCGCACCGAGCCTCATTCGAGTCGAAGCTGATGAAGCCACTTACGACCTGCACGTGATGGTGCGCTTTGAACTTGAGCAGGCCCTGATTGAAGGCGATCTGCAGATCGCAGACCTACCCGCGCGCTGGAACGAGCTCTATCACGAATACCTCGGCGTCACCGTACCGGACGATCGACGCGGCTGCCTGCAAGACGTGCACTGGTCCTGCGGTCTGTTTGGCTACTTCCCGACCTACACCCTCGGCAACCTCTACGCCGCGCAGTTCGCAGCGACGGCTGACAAGGCCCTCGGCGGCCTCGACCAACTGATGGCGAGCGGTGACTTCACACCCTTGCGCGAATGGCTGCACGAGCATGTGCACCAGCATGGTCGCCGCTATTCGCCGGCCGAGCTATGTGAACGGGCAACCGGCGCACCACTGACAAGCGAGCACTTTACGAACTACCTCGAACGCAAACTGCACCACGTCTACGAGATCGGATGATATTGCCTGCCCCAACCGTGCTTACCTTCCCCACCCTCGGACCGCGCACCGTGTGGTTGTTCGCGTTCACCGCGTTCTTCGCAGCGTTCGTCACGGGCACCACAACCGCGCAGCAGCGTACGTCACTTGACGGCATCTGGGAGATTCGCAGGGAACAAGAACCTGAGACCTCGTTCCAGGCAGTGCACGTGCCGGGCGCCTTCGAGACCGTACTCGGCAACGACTTTGATGGCATCGCCCGCTACCGGCGCAAGCTGCCACTTCCTGAAGAACGCACCGATCGAGTCTACGCCGAGTTCGATGCAGTCGCCACCCACGCACAGGTCTTCGTCAACGGCCACCGAGTCGCCGAACACCTCGGTGGTTGGACGCCATTCCGCGCCGACTTGACGCGCCACTTGAAGTGGAATGGCGAGGACACGCTCGAAGTTCGCGTTGACGAGCGAGTCGGCCACAACACGCAAGGATTTCTGCCGATCGTGCAGCCACACTTCGGCGGCATCTGGCAAAGCGTGACGCTCTGTTGCAACCAAACACCAACGCTCAACCGCCAAGACGTGTTGGTGTTTGGCAACGAGTCCGGTGAAGTCACCGTGCTCGCGAGCGTCGTTGCTGGCAGAGGTCGAGTCAGCGGCCTACGCATTGAGCTGCTCGCCGGGAAAACGGTCGTCGCCAGCGAAACCCGCAGCGACCTCAATCGCTTCGCCGGCCCACTAACGATCCCGTCACCTGAACTGTGGCGACCTGGAACACCGCATCTCTACACCGCGCGACTGACGTTGCTCGTCGACGACAAGCCCGTCGACACAATCGAGCATCGCTTCGGCTGCCGCGGCCTACACGCTGACGGCACCCGCGTGGTTTGGAATGGCTCGCCACTACAAGTGCGCGGCATCCTTCACTGGGGCTACTCACCGCCAGCACTGGCGCCGCCAACCGACCCGCATTACTGGCGCAGCCAAATCGAGTATTTCCGCAAACTCGGTTTCAACACAATCAAGTGCTGCCTGTGGGTGCCGCCGCGCTGTTTCTATGAACTCTGCGACGAACTCGGCATGCTGGTATGGCAGGAGTATCCGACGTGGCACCCGAAGATGGATCAGGGCCACAAGCGAGAACTGCTGCGCGAGTACAACGAGTTCTTCCGTTTCGATCGCAGCCACCCATCGGTAGCGTTCCGCAGCATCACCTGCGAAACAGGACATGCAGCCGACCTCGACGTCGTGCGCACGTTGTTCGACGCATGCAAGACGATGGTGCCCGACACGCTAGTCGTCGACGACAGCAGCTGGATCGGCTGGCAACGCATCACCGACTTCTGGGACGAACACCCCTACGGCAACAACTCGTGGTTTCCCGGTCGACTGAAGGACTTCCAAAAGCACATCGCGGAGAAGGGCGAGAAGCCGCTGTTGCTTGGCGAGTGCATCGCGGCAGACACCTGGGTCGATCGCAACGCATGGCTCGCCGCGCATGGCACGCAAGACCTATGGTGGCGCCCCCTGTGCTGGGACTCGCAGACCAAGGCCGAAGCATGGCTGACCAAACAGTTCGGTAGCGAAACGCTAGCGAGCATGGCTCCCACTGCGACCGCCTTCGCGATGCGCAACCGCAAGTTCCAGATCGAGCAACTGCGACTCCGCATTCCTGAAGCTGGCTACATTGTCTCGGTCGCCCGCGACTTCACCAAAGCGCGAATGGGACTGCTAGACGACCTTGACCGCCCCAAGTTCACCGACGACCAGTGGCGCTGGCATCGCGACACGATGCTGTGCCTCGATTTGGACTGGGACCAACGCGACGTCGCCGAGAACCAAGGCATCGTTCCAATCCGCATCTCGCACTACGGCAACGAACCCCTCAAGGGCGAACTCAAGATCTGGTGTGAAAGCACAGACATCGCAACCACGGTGCCGGTCAACGTGGCCCCAGGCACAACCTCGGAGCAGTTCACCATCAAAGTCGAAGGCCAGAATGCAGGACTGCACAAACTACGCATCCATGCGGAACTGACTGGTTCGCATCCAGCGAACAATAGTTGGGTCCTTTGGCACAGCCCGGTCCATTGGCACTACCAAGGCTTTGGCGAGATCATCGAAACGCACCGCCTGACGCCAGACTTGATCGATCAAATGGTGGCCGGCGCGCGTGTGCTCCTGCATGTCGACGACACGAAAGACACGCTGCACAGCGAAGCCATATGGGAGTTGAAGGGCGCTCCCTTTGCGCCCGCGCACCCGATCCATCGTCACTTGCCGCGCGATCTGCTGACACAAGAGTCATCGTTCGAACTCGCCTCTGGCCGGGTCATGCCATGGCAACCCTGGCTCAACCAAGTCGATCCAATCTTGGCGTTCTGGGAAACGCATGACATCGAGAACGTGCGCATGCACTTACTCGCGTTCGACACCAACGTTGGCAAGGGCCGCCTGCTGGCCTCATCGCTGAACACATCGGGCGCCCTCCACAGCCTGCGCTTTCACGTCAACTACCAGCTGCAAACCCACCTAGCCCAGGGCCCCAAACCGCAACGCTCACTCAGCCCCGCGACCATCGCGGCAATCAAGGCCAAGATGCATGAGAAGACCATCGACCTGCCGACGTGGCGGTTCCGCATGGACCCGGACGACCTCGGCCAGAAGGGCAACTGGCAGAACCCGAAGCTCGACGTATCCAGCAAGGATTGGCGCGACCTCAAGGCAGGCTCGCACTGGGAGAACCAAGGCGAGGACCTGAAGCACTTCACGGGCGTTGCCTGGTATCGCGTCGACGTCGACGTGCCAGCGGACTGGGGCGGCATCGAAGCACGTTGCGTGCTGGAAGGCGTGGACGACAGCTTCCACTTCTGGCTCAATGGCGAACTGCTTGGTGTTTTCGGTGACGAAGCGAGCAAGACCACCATCTGGCTGCAACCGCAGGTAGCGGAACTGAACCAGAAGCTGCGCGCCGGCGAGCGCAACACCATCGTGCTGAGGGTTGTCGACCACGCTGGCGCTGGTGGGCTATGGAAGCCCGTGCGCCTTACCACCGGCCCAATAGGCACCTCGGGGAAGCTGCTGCGATAGAAATCGCACCTTGCTGCGCTAGCCAGCGCACCTTGCTGCGATAGAAATCGCACCTTGCTGCGCTAGCCAGCGCACCTTCCGCACCCGGTCGCCACGGTCCCCACGGCCAGAACCGCCCCCTTGCATTGCAGAGCATTCGGACCAAGAGGGCGTTCCAGCCCCGATCCTGTTACCCTGTCTGCGCAATGAAGGTCACGAGCATCCAGCCCACCCCGAATCCCAACGCGTTCAAGTTCCTGATGGACCAGCCAATGGCCCAACCAGGAAAGACGCTGGCCTACGCCAAACCCGAGCAGGCGCAAAACGACGTGCTTGCACAGGGTCTGTTCGCCATCCCTGGCGTTGAGACCCTTTTTCTCTGCGATAACTTCGTGACGGTCAGCATGACGGCCGAAGCCGACTGGCGCGCCGTCGCCGAGCAGTGCACCAAGCTGCTCGAGAGCCACGTGCCGGCTGAGTTCGGCCCAACCGAGACGAACGAAGAGGACAAGCCAGACGACCCGCTCGCCGCCATCCCACAAGGTGGCGACCCCGAGGTGCTGGCCACGATCAACGCGCTGCTCGACGACCGTGTTCGTCCTGCCCTCGCCAATGACGGCGGCGGCCTGCAAGTGCTCGGCCTCGATGGCAAGACGCTGCTGATCCGCTACGAAGGCGCCTGTGGCAGCTGCCCGAGCTCGACGGCCGGCACGCTGATGGCAATCCAGAACCTGCTGCAGAGTGAAGTCGACGAAGATCTCGTCGTGACGATGGCCTAGACCGCCATGGGCCGCAGGACCGAGCAATGACTCCCCCGGCCCCATCGCCTTGCCCCTGGTGCGGATCCCTACGCGGGATCGTGCACGTGCACGGCCACGGCCAATGCGTCACCTGCAACACCAACGTCGAACCGTGCTGTGGTGGCGACAACGCCAACGACGCAGCCAGTAAGTCCGAGACCGCGGCCCAAACCCATATTGTGCCGCAGCTCTTCCCGACGCTGTTTGACCGGCTCGGCGGACGCACAGTAACGGTGACCACCGACTCACTGCTTTACGCCCTGAGCAACCGCTTGGCGTGCGACTACGCCGAAGCGAGACTCGTGCTCGAAGCTGCCGAGCGAGTGGGCATCATCCGGACCCGAACGCCCGGTCTTCATCGACTGCAAGATGTTGCTGTGTCCCCTGTTGATCCGCCGGGCCGCGCCCCCTAGTCTGCGCCGCCCCTCTGTGCCGGAGTGGCGGAATCGGCAGACGCACTTGATTCAAAATCAAGCGCCGCAAGGCGTGCGGGTTCAAGTCCCGCCTCCGGCACCATTTACTTCGGCTTCGTCTGAAGTCACTTTGTTTGCTGCAGGACGCCCCGAGGCTGGTCCAAAGCAGCGGGTCGGAAGGATGCGAGCCTCGCGCTATCCACCCGAATTCTGCCACCAGCACCCTCAAGGTGCCCAGAATAGGGTCCCCCGACTTGTCGCGGTGGGCGCTCAGCTTGTTGACCACGGCTGCCCTCGACTCCTGCCTGGGCCACATCGGCCGGTCCAAATACGGCGCTTGGTCAATTACTGTCGCGGGCAGGTTCGCAACGGAGGGGCCTTAGCGGCCCGTCTGAAATGACCACTCAATGGACTGCTCCTCGGCGCCGGCGACGATCGCCGTCACAAAGTACGTGGTGCTGGCCTTCAACGGGCTCCTGGGGATCAGGCACCAGGCGAGCTTCGGCACAAGCAACGGATTACCGGGCTTCTGGGGCGTCGAAAGTCTGCCTTCGACGACTGGCCCATTGGCGTCACCAACACGCAGGACGATTTGCATTACGGGCGCGGCCCCAGACAATCGGGGCCCCAACTGCAAGGTAATCGGATAGCCCCAAGCGCTCTGATCAACTCCCGGAAACGGGTTCGGTAGCTCGCTATTGAATAGCCTTGGCACGTCGTGCATGCCATCAGCAGGCCATGAAACCTGCCATTCGAAAACTATCGGGCGCACGATCGAACCGCTGTCCATCACGGCCGTCTGACCAGCAAGGCCCCACCCGACCCGCAGCAGACCCGGCTCGAGTAACGGCAGGCGATGGAAGAACGTGCCCATCCAACCATCGACTGCATCGATTGCCTTTAGGGTCCCAGGAGCAATCACACTGTGATTGCCAGCCCAACATCCTTCCGCGGTGAAACCCTCCTTGTCGCTGGATTGCTCATGGCAGTCTGGCCAGATCGCCGCCAACTCCGGATAGCGCTCAAGGTACTTCGCATGACTGAGTGCATTGGCAGAGAGGTCGCGATCGAGTGACACCGTGGGCAATCGACCGAGTGCGGGATCGACCAGTGCCAGATCACGGATGGCACCGAGATACGCGACCACTGCTCGCTCGTCCGCCGACAAGCCATTGTTGTCACCGCCGAGACGACCGAGCACCGACGAACGCCCCCCTACGACGCCGCGCATCCAAGTGCGCCAGCTTTCTTCAAACACCGACAACTCGATGCCAATTCCCG
>JBNMND010000139.1:0-13152 GCA_051274975.1 Planctomycetota bacterium
ACACTCTGGTCGGGGCGGCGCTGCATCACGTGTGCCGCCTGCTCCTCAAAGCGTCGTGCCACGTTGCGCACGACTGCGTAGAGCAGGCCGCGAAAGTCTCCTCGCAGGGGATCTGCTCCCTCAAGCACACCACCTGGTTTGAAGCATTCGAAGAACGCGTCCTGCACCGCGTCATCCATCTCCGCTGCGAGTGGCGTGTTGTGCCAGCGCTTGCTGAGGTAGGCGCGCACCGGCTTCACGTAGTTGTTTGCGAAGGTCGAACGCGCCGCGGCGTCACCTGCGGAAGCTGCGCGCAGCACGGTCCAGCACGTGTCGTTGGGATCAACGGGCATCGCGTGACCATAACACGCTGACGATGTTGTCGGAGTCGCGGCGGCTGGAGAGGGGCGTGATCCGAGCCAGCCGGTCCAGTGCTCTTGTAGGAGGCAGTGTTCAAGACGTCTCGACTGCCGATCACGAGGGTCGCGACATGCCGAGGATGTGGGGTTCTTGTTCTGGGAGCCGTACGAACGTCGACATGCCTCCTCAAGTATGCGTCAATGGTCGACCATAGTGCCGGGCCCGTCCGCGGTCCGATGCCGCCATGCCCCTGCAAACCGGACAATCCCTGACGTTCTACGAGATCATTGGCCCACTCGGCGCCGGTGGCATGGGCGAGGTCTATCGGGCCAAGGACACAAGGCTCGATCGCGAAGTAGCTATCAAGGTTCTGCCCGACGACTTCGCGAAGGACGAAGAACGACTGCAACGCTTCGCCCGTGAGGCCAAGACCCTCGCGTCGTTGAATCATCCAAACGTGGGCGGAATCTTCGGCGTCGACGAACACGACGGCAAATCGTTTCTCGCACTCGAGCTTGTGCCGGGCGAGGACCTCGGCGAGCGACTCGCCCGCAATCCGTTGCCGGTCAGCGAAGCGATTGATGCGTGCTGCCAGATCGCGAAAGGACTCGAAGCCGCCCACGAAGCCGGTGTCGTACACCGCGATCTCAAGCCGGCAAACGTGCGCATGACGCCCGAAGGCATCGTCAAGATCCTGGACTTCGGACTGGCAAAGCCGATCCGTCAAGACGCCTCGGGCACTGCGATCCAGGCGGCGCAGCCAGACAGCTTCATGCTGACCTCGGAAGGGCTCGTGCTCGGGACGCCGACCTACATGAGCCCCGAGCAGGCGCGGGGGCGGCCGGTCGATCGCCGGACGGACATCTGGGCGTTCGGCTGCGTGCTCTACGAGTGCCTGACCGGCACCAGGGCGTTCTACGGCGACTCAGTCTCCGACCTGCTCGCTGCGATCCTCGAGCACGATCCCGACTGGTCAAGGCTGCCGTCGAGTACGCCCAAGCGCGTGCGCGCCCTGCTCGGGCGGTGTCTGCAGCGCGACCCGCAGCGGCGCCTTCGCGACATCGGTGAAGCCCGCATCGAACTCGAAGACGCCATCGGCAACCCAGGCGGAACCGCGATTGGCACCGGAACTGCGAGAACCCCGGTCGGATCGCACCTGAAGCTCGCGCTCGTCGCCGCGGTGTCGGTGGCCGCCGGTGCATTCCTCCCGTCCTTGTGGTCCGGCGAGACTCCAGGTCAGCGACCGCCACCGGCGCGGCTGCAGCTCGACCTCGCGGCTCCGGACGGCACGCAAATCTCCGCCTTTGGCGGCCCACCGGCGTTTTCATCTGACGGTCAGCACATCGCGTTCGTCGCGATCGACTCCGAAGGCGACACCGCCCTCTGGATCCGCGACATCACGGATGGGACCTCGACCCGGCTGCCCGGCACCACGAATGCATCGCACCCGTTCTGGGCGCCGAGCGGGCTGCGACTCGGATTCACGCTCGACGAGAGTCGGTTGATGACGATCGGCATCGACGAGGCGGAGCCGCGCTTCGTCGCTGCCGGTCTGGAGATCGCGGGCGGTAGCTGGAGCCGTGACGGCACGGTAATGTTCCGCCGCCTAAAAACAGGCCAGCTGATGCGCGTCGACGCGCGCGGCGGCGCTCCGGAGGTGGTCTGCGATCTGACGCCGGAATCGACTGCCGATTGGGTGATATGGTCGTCTCTCCTGCCGGGTGGCAACCACTTCCTGTTCTCGGTCCAGGACATGTCCGGCCAGATGTCGGGGTTGTACGTCGGGACGCTCGATTCTCGCGAAGTCACGAGGCTGTCGAAGGACGTGACCAACGCGTACTACGTTGAGAGCGGCCACTTGCTGCACCGACGCGGCAACTCGATGCACGCGACCCCGTTCGATCTCGAGACCCTCACTCTCGGGCAGGAGTCACAGCGCGTAGCCAAAGATGTTCGACTCATAGACTGGCCGATGCACGCAGTGTTCGGTGCCTCGCCGAGCGGCCGGATCGTGTATCTGCACAACACGCCAGGCGAAAGCGACTCCGAGTTCGTCTGGTTCGATCCTGCGACGCACGCGGTCGAAAGCCTGGGCGTGACCGGCATTCTCTGGAACCCGCGCCTGTCACGCGACCAGTCCAAACTCGCGTTCGACCGTTCGACGCTGCGCACCAGCGGCGATGTCTGGATCCGAGATCTCGCACGCGGGACGGAGAACCAGATTATCGACGCAGTCAGCGATGATTCGTGGCCCGTGTGGTCGCCCTCCGGCGACACCGTCTATTTCTACCACGGCGTCGATCTCTTCCAGGCGAGCCAGATCGACGGATGGGAGCCCAAATTCCTTCTCGCGGGCACCGGAAGGAGAGTGACGCCGTTCGATATCACCCCCGACGGACGATATCTCCTGCTGGCCGGCCTGATCGACGGCGATCCCGAGCTTGTCATGTTCGACCTGGAGACGCGAGAACAGACGCCCTTGGCTCGCGGTAACGATGCGCGACTATCCCCCGACGGCGCCTGGATCGTCTTTCGCGCTCTCTCCGCAGGGCGACAGGAAGTCATGCTCGCCACGTTTCCGGCCATCGAACGCATGACCCCCGTGTCATCAGGCGGTGGCGACCGCCCACGCTGGTCGCACGATGGCCGCACGGTGTTTTTCGTATCGGGCGGTGAGGTCATCGCCGTGCCGATCGAACTTGGCGCCGACGCGGATCCCGTGATCGATATCGATGCGGCCCGCGTCGTCGTCCCGCGTGGCGGCGACGCCCAGTATCTGTTGAAGCGCGGCTATGCGGTCGCAAGTGATGGACGACTCCTAATGATTCGTTCAGGCAAATCCGGCCAGGAAGCGTCGTTGACGGTGCTCGACCACGCGATAGATCAGCAGAGGGACTGAGAGAGCGACCGGTGAGCAATTCACGCCCGTGGACGGGGAGCCGTTCCGCATGCACTGGTCGGCGACGGGCAAGGCGTTGCTCTACGCGACCAAAAAGGAGCTGATCTTCAGTGTCCGTCGAGTGCGTGAGGGGTGATGAGCCCGTGATTGGCAGGGTCGAAATCCTGCTCAAAGCGCGAACTACAGAAGGTATCTACCTGTTCGGCCGAGGCATCGAATTGGAGCCGCACACCGGTCGCATCCTGCTCGTGCGTCAGCGTTGGCCCGATGGGGCGGATTCCGCTCACAATACTCGATAACGTGATCCCAAGTAGTCGGGAGTAGACCGGCGCCAGCTTTCTAGCCAACCTGATTCAAGAAGCCCAAGCCAATGCGATACCTCGCCATTTCCTTGCTGATCGTTTCGCTCTCTCCTCTCGCCGCCCAGGAGTCAGGGGCCCAGGAATCAAAGGATCGCCCGCGCGCGAGAGATCTCGGCATCCCGTTCGCCGGCGACCCCGGCCGCCACAACGCGATAACCGACGTAGCCGGGGTTGAGGTCGGTCATTGCACGATCATCTCTGGCAAGGGAAAGAACGTGATCGGCAAAGGCCCGGTGCGGACAGGTGTCACAGCAATCTTCCCGCGTGGCAAGAAGCACGGTCCCGTGTACGCGAACTGGTACAGCCTCAATGGTAACGGCGAGATGACGGGCACGACCTGGGTCACGGAGTCCGGGTTCTTGGAAACCCCCATCATGATCACCAACACGAACAGTGTCGGTGTCGTGCGCGACGCAGTGCTGAAGTGGTTCGTCGACGTGAAGTGGTATGGCGAAGAGGACTGGTGGTACACCTATCCAGTCGTCGGCGAGACCTACGACGGCTTCTTGAACGACATCTACGGATTCCACGTGAAGGAGTCGCATGTCCTTGCAGCGATCAAGAACGCAACGGGGGGCAAGGTCGCCGAAGGCAATGTCGGCGGCGGAACCGGAATGATGTGCTTGGGCTTTAAGGGAGGGATCGGAACGTCGTCCCGAGTCACCAAGATCGCCGGCGAGACGTACACCGTGGGCGTGCTCGTGCAATCCAACTTCGGAGCGAGGAAGAACCTGACGATCGCAGGGGTCCCTGTCGGCGTGGAACTCAAAGATCTGATGAAGTCCGTACACAACGGCCCGCCTGCAAGCCGCAGAAAAGAGGGAGATGGATCGATCATAGTCGTCGTCGCTACGGACGCCCCGCTGCTCCCGCATCAGCTCAAGCGCATCGCGCAGCGCGTTCCTCTCGGCGTTGGGATCGTCGGTGGCCGAGGCAGCAATGGTTCCGGCGATATCTTCTTGGCGTTCTCGACCGCAAACCAGGGAGCGTTCAGTCGGACGGAGGTCAAGAACGTGAAAACGCTGTCGAACGATTTGATCACCCCACTGTTCGAGGCGACGGTCCAGAGCGTCGAAGAAGCGATCATCAACGCGATGGTGGCCGCCGAGACGATGACAGGAATCAACGGCAACAAGGCGTACGGCATTCCTCACGACAAGCTGCTGGATGTCCTGCGGAAGTATGGGCGAGTGAAGTAGCTGTCACGTTCTGCACGATGCCGCCTTGAGTCGAGGCGCGAAGATCGAGTGCCGCCGGTCAGGACTGCGCAAGCCGGAGCTCGGGAATGTCGTGAGCGATTGATGTGCTGAGATTGCAGCGCGCTGCGGTTGTGCCCGGATTGGCATGGCCTGCTGATGGCGCAGGGGCAGGGCTCGATTACAGCGGCGATAGCCAGTCTCGACCTTCTCCTACAGCCGATGTGGATTCCGGTTTGGGCAGTTCTTCACCGAGCAACGATCCGGAATCGTCTTCGTGCCTTCGACCATCAGCGCGCCACACTTCGTTCCGCGCGTTGCGTGACCACACTTCTTCCCCGTCGGGCGCGACTCGATGAAGTGTTTGCACTCGGGTCGGTTCAAGCAGCGCCAGACCGGGCCGAATCGGCCTTTGGCAGCTTGAAAGCCCTTGTGACCGCACTCGGGACACTTCACGGGGACCGGTTCGAGATCGGCCTTTGTGAACGTGCCGGCGACGAAACGCTGCGCCGTCGTCATGCTGGTTGAGGCCTTCTTTTGGGCCTGGGCCAAAGGCTTCTTCGCGACCCGAGTTTTCGGTGGGCTCGTCTTCGCCTGATTGGCGGTGCGCTTCTTTGCTGCCATGTGGGAAAGGGTACGGAGTGGGGGCGTGCGGGCCAAGATGACGGACGTTTACTTGGTCGCGCGAGCACCCTCAAGCAGTGGGAGGAGTAGCGATGAGTAACGACTCAGACCAACCACCGGACGTCCCCACGCCTTCGATGACGCACTGGCCGATGCATTCCCCAAGGACGCGCGACGCCCGCCAACTTCAAACGTGCTCGCGGCTCTGTAGTCACGCACCAACTCGGGTGCTCGTCGGGTTGCAGGCGAGAGAGAGCGAAGACATCGCCTCCGCTTATTGTCGCCCTGCACACCAACGCGAGCGGGTTTCCTGAAGCTCTGGTCGCACCTGCGCAGATCAAAGTGTCAGTCGAGCCACGACGAGTAGCACTCGCCCTAGTGCGGTCAGGATCGCAAAGGGCATCGGGCTTGCTAGGTTGTTTACACGCCAGTGAGATCTGTCGCAGTTGCTCTCATCCCCTCTTGCGTGGTTGCACGACTACCACGAAACACGTGCGATCAGGCGCGTCTGGATGCGAGTGCTTGCGACTTCGTCAGTGAGCGTTAACGTCTGGCCATCACGCCATCTCTGGCTGCTGCAACGACCTACGGCAGCCACACAGATGACGACCTGGACGCCCTGGGGGGCAGGGGGTCGCAGGTTCAAATCCTGTCGCTCCGACCATTCGTTTGCCTAGCTCTCGCCCAAGTTGGCGAACCTGCCCTGGTGGCAGCGCGGCACGCGAGGGCGGGCTTCGCCGGAGAACTTCTTCTTCACACTCGATGCCACAGGTAGGCGACTGGCAAGATTGCCTGTGGAGCGAACGAAGGATCCGGTGCAAGGCAGGCTCCTAAGAATGGCGCAAGCTGTTCGAATGATTACCTCGACGCCAGGAGCCGTTCCGCCCGCACGTTAGCGTTCCGAGCTGTGCCTGGCGCCGTACCACAGCCTTGATTCGAGCAAGGCCTGTTCACAGAACATAACCCACCCGACCTTTGGCAGCCCGGTTGAGACTAGCCCCAGCCGAGCTGCTTGAGGCTGATCGCATCGTTCCAGATCTTCGTCATGTGGCGGATCTTGTCGCCTTCGAACTGCATGACGTAGACGTAATCGGCCTCGATCTCTTTTCCACTTGGCGGGACTGGACCACCCTCGCCTGTGTGTGTGCCTCGAAAGACCGCGTAGGCGATCACGTTCTGGCGTTGCTCATCTACAGCAAATGAGCGCAGCTCGTAGGAACCGTTGGGGATAGGCGTGAGCAGCCCCTTCATCCAGTCGGCATAACCCGCCAACGTCGTGATGCTCGCGAGAGCATCAGCTTGGGCTGAAAACGTAGCATCGTCGTGACAATGCTGCTGGCACTCTGCCCAGCCTTTGCCTGTTTCACATGCTTCGAAGAACTGTTCTGCTGTTGCTCGCATTCTGAATCCTCTGCGTGGTGGTTGACGGAAAAACAGACCCTAGCACGGTCTAGCCCCCCCCCAAAAAAAAGACAAGGAATGCGATGCGCTCGGGTCGAGGAGCGCGCAATTCTACCGGCTCCTGCTGACTCGCGGCGTCGACACAATAAACAAACGTTCGGGCCGTGTAGTGAGCTGCCAGCGTGACTGCGCCAGCCGGAAGTAGCGCCATTGTGTGCTCATGCCGGACAGGTGTTTGCATCTCGATGCCGCTGTCGACATCAGGGGGCGCGCGCGCATGTGCTTGCATACGCAAAAACGTGCGTCGTCACGCTGCGCACACTGTCGTAGGTCATCTCGTGCTGGTCGCAGGCGATCAACGTACCGCGAGCGATCAAACTTTGCAGAGTAGCTCGATCACGTGCCCGTCCGGGTCGCGCAAGAAGATCTGCAAAGCACCATCCGGTCGCGGACGTGGGCCATCGATGGCAACGCCGTTGCTGGTGAGATGCGCCGCCCAAACCGCGGCGTCTTCAATCAACATTGCGAAGTGACGTTCGCGCGGTGGGTTGTCCGGTTGCGAGTTCTTGCCGATCAGGTGCAGTTCTTGTTCCATGCCGATGCGCAACCAAGCACCGGGGAAGCCGAGGTCTGGCCGTTCGATTGGAGCGAGTCCGAGAACGTCGCGATAGAACGCTTCGCTGGTTGGCACGTCGGCGACATGGATGCCGACATGATCAATCGATTGAACGCGGGGAGGCATGGGGCTGGCAGATGGTGGTGGAGTGCGATTGATCAGAGCGCCCGGTCTGTGGTTGCGCGCTACTTGGTTCGCTCGAGGATCATCACGACAGGGCGGTGGTCGGATGCGATGGGCTCGTCGGCGATGTAGGTGCGGTGCACGATCCAGCCGTGCTTTGGTTTGACGAGCACGTAGTCGATTTGGCGATCGGGCGGGGAGCCGATGGAGAACAGCGCCTTGGTTGGGTTGCCTTGCGACCAGCCGGCCTCTTGCAGGCGCTTCATCGGTTGACTGCTCGGCTTCGCGTTGAGGTCCCCGGTCAAGATCACCGGCAAGTCTGCATCCGTGCAGAACGCCTTCTCAATCAGTCGCACCGATGCCAAGCGTGCTTCGCGCGAACCGATCGTGTCGAGCCAGTCAAAGTGTGTGTTGATCAGTCGCACTTTCTGGTCAGCGCCAAGAACGGCGGACAGATCAACGTCGACTGCCATCGCCTGGTAGCGGCTTGAGCTGGCACTTGGGATGGCGTGATTGGCGACCCACTTGAACGGGTGTCGACTGAGGATGGCATCGCCGTAGGCCGTTCTCGAGCCCTTTGATGGACCGAACACGACGGCCATGTCGGTGAGGCGGCCGAGCTCGGTGGCCATCGCTTCGTTGCCGATCTCTTGTAGGCCGACGAGGTCCGGAGCGTGGTCACGGATGGCTCTGGCGATCCTCGGCAGGTCGCGCTTTTTGTCCATGCCGTCGCCGTAGTGAATGTTGTAGCTCATCACCTTGATTGTCTTCCGTTCGGCTTCCGCCTCGGGGATGAGGTCGATGGAGGTGAAGGCCGCGGCGTGGTCGCTTGGCCAACCGCGCGGGTGCGTGGACAGCACGCGCGAGTCGAGAACTCGCCAGGTGTCGCCGTGCGCGTAGACGTAGTCGATGCGGTCTTGATGGCTCTGGAGAAACTCGGGTGACCACGTGAGGCCTGGCTTGGCGACCGGATCGGGGTGCGCCGTGCGATAGGTGTCTACGAAGTTCGCTTCGGCCATGGCGCGGCTAACCGGCCAGTTGACGACGAGGTCTTGGTGGTTGGGCTGTGACGAGGCGGCGTGGGTCCAGTCGAGATGCGAACCGCTGTTGAAGTCGCCGCCGACCAGCACTGGCGTGTCCGGTGTCTTTGCTAGGTGCGGTAGCAGTTGCTTCAGGATCGCTTGCATGTCCATGCCGCGGGTCTTTGCGTCAGCGTCTTGCAGTTGCTCGGCGGTGGCGTTGGCTGCGAGCTGCTTCTGCACACTGGGTAGGTAATCGATCCAGAGTGAGTAGGCCTGGATCGTTTGCCCTGGCCGCAGTTGGATGCTGACGCCGCCGAACCGGAACCCGGATGCGAGGCGGTGCGTGTCGACGATCGGGAAACGACTCATTACCGAGAGGTTGCTCGAGCGCAGGAAGTAGTCGTAGCCAAGGCGGCCACTGATGCGCGGGCCACTGCCGTAGGTCTCCTGCATCAGCACGATGTCGGCGTTGCATTCCTGAATAACTTCGACGACGCGCTGCACGCCTTCGTCGCGGCCCTTGCGTCGCCCGCCGTGCCAGATATTCCAAGCGAGCACGCGCAGTGGGCGGCCATCCCATTGTGGCAGTTTCGCTGGAACTCGGGCGTTGCCGAAGCGCGCCAGGAAGTCCGTGCGGATCGCGTCGGGCAACATGGCGCCCTGGTTGAAGCGGGGTGCGCTGACTTCGACGGCGTGCGTCTTCGAGCCGAGTTGCAGCGACGTGCTGTCGCTTAGCAGGCTGCCAACGCCTTGCAGGTCGTGCAGGGCGACTCGGCGACCATCGTGATAAAGGTGTGCAACGCCGAGAGCGCGATCGATGGCGAACCCGACTTCGTGCCAGCGTCCATCGGCGATGCCTTGGTCGCTCGCTTCTGGACGGTGATCGATGCGGCGGCGACCATCGCCCGCGTTCCATGTCCAAGCACCGTCTGGTAGCACGCTGATCGCAAAGCCCTTGCGCTTGCCGGACTCGCGACCGATGCCATACGCATTGTTGGTCGTGTAGTCGCGAACCTCGCCCTCTTCCCATGCCTTGTTGGCTGCGAGTGTTGGCAGGCTTTTGGATGTGGCCGACATTCGCACACACATGCGGAAGGTGAAGCTGCCGCTCAGATCCGTTGCTTTGGGAATCGGGATCGTTGCAGGCGTCGCGATCGGTTCGGTCTTTGACTGCGCGATTGCGATCGTGCCCAGCAGCAGTGCGAGAGTTGTGCGAATCAGTGAGGGGAAGTTCATGGTGGTGCGGCCCATTGGCAGTGCCAACCGTCAGCGGAACGCGACCCGCAATCCAGCAGGATCGGATTTACGAATGACCACGGCTTACCGGTGCCCAGGTTCTGGATGTGGTGGTGAGCCGAGCGGGTTTGTGTGCGTCTCACGGCAGGGGTCGTCGAGCCCTGCGCAGCAACCGCCAGCTGATCGTAGTGCATTGACTCGTCAGATCCGTTGCCCTGGTAGTGTCGCACGTATCTGGCAGGGAAATGGCGTGCGCGCCGTCGCCTTCCCCGTTCAGCTTTGGTGGCATGTGGTGTTGTCGCTGTTTGGCGAAGGGTCGGCCGACCTCGGTCGAACCGAGCAGGCAACGCGCATGATGCTGTCGCGAGCGCGCGCCGATTTGACGCACAAGCTCGACCAGTTGCACCGCGACAAGTCCGATTCGTAGTCGCCACTAGTTGTTGCGCGCCGCTTGCATCACGTCGGTGAGGTTCGGGTGATCCGCGGAGTGGCGGGGGCGGTATTGCCACAGCACCTTGCGACCATGCACCAAGAATGCGCCAGGCATCTGCCGTTCGTTGCCGGCTGGCATGCCGATGCTGTTGCCTTTGAGCAAGGCGCGCAGTCCACGCCACCAGGTCGCGGGGCCGAGGATCTGCATCAGAGAGCCAAGCGGTAGGGCAAACGCCGCGAACAACGTTCCATCTGGATCAGCGATGGCACGTGCATCGGGTGCGCGCGCGGCGAAGAAAGTCTCGGCGGTGTCGGTTGTGCTGCGGTGCACGAACAGGATCTCAGGGAAGTCCTGACTCTGCTGGTGGCGCAGCAACTGCTGCAGCCATTCGCGGGTAAAGATTCAACCGAGGTGGCGCAGGAAGATCAGCAGCGTTGGTTGCTCGCCGAGTTCTTTGGAGAACGCGCGTGGCGCCGCGTGTTGCCTTGCGTCGACCAGCGCATTCCAAGCCGCTTCGGGGATCTGGTCCATCGTGTGCGTGCCGGCGAGGTGTCGTTTCGTGGCGGTGCTACTTGCCGATCTTCGGTAGTGCGCGACCGGCTGCCTTGCACAGTTGCGCGACGACTGGGTCCAGCGACTTGCGGCGCTTGGTGCGCAGCGCTTCCTCGCCGGCGAACGGCGCCAGAACCTTCTTGGCCCATTGCGTTCGCTTGCCCTTGCCCTTGATGGAGCGTTGCCACGCCTTGATCAAGTTGCCGAACTGCTTCGACGTTGCCTTCGTTCGTGTACCGGCGACGTAGCGCTTGGCTGCCGCGACCGTGCGTCGCTGGAACTCGGCCTCGCCGCCGATCGTGCGCCATGTGCGCGCTAGCAGGCGACCGTTTTGACAACTCTGCCGTTGCAGCGCGGACAGCAACTGCGTTGCCGCCCCCTTGGTCTTTGGTGAGGCCGTCGAAAGAACGCGGGCGTGCACCAGATCGCGCATCTGCGCGCGATACAGGCTGTATTCCCCGGGCTTGGCGAAGCTGTCAAATTTCTGTTGGAATACGTCGAGTAACAAGGCGGCGGACTTGCCGTCGGGCGCTGCGTTGATGGCGCCGAGCACGGCGGCCAACGCGAACGGGTTCTTGGTCATCGCTTCGCGCACGAATCGACGGCCGCGCGTTTGTCGGGTGGCAACGTCTGCCTTCTCCCACATGCGGCGCATGATGAGTGTGTCGACGAACGACGCGGCCCCTTGGTTGACGCCCCACGCAATCGACTGGTGGAACACCATTGGTCGGCGTCCGCCAACATCGTCGTAGTTCCAGTGCGCGTGCACGGAGGTGACCTCGTCGCCGCCCGTGGCGTATTGGCCGCCGACGCACCGGAACAAGCCCGTCTTGGGGTTGAGATCCATGCGCACCAGCGCGCAGTGGCCGGGTTGGCCAGCTGTTGACGAGGGCACGCCGCAGATGCGGTAGGTGCGTGCGCCGATGTTGCCCATCGTTCCGCAAACGCCTCCGTCCTTCCACATCATCTGGATCGAGCCGTAGTTGAACGCGATCGGGCTGACGCGGCGCGCCGACTGCATGTCGAACTGCTGCGCGATGCCACCGATGTATTCGCCGTAGGTGCGGAACTCGCCGTGGTCGCGGAACTTGGTCCAGATCTCTTCGCGTTCGCGCAGTGGCTGGTCGTCGGCCGCGAGCATCAGCAGCACCGGCCACGGTGCTGACAGTGGGAAGCGCGGCCACTTGCGGGCGGCCTTCTGGGCGGCGGGGAACTGGTGGCGATCGTTGCGAATCAGCCACGCCATCGATTCCGCGGGAGTCGGTGCACGGTCTCGTTCTGCCGGCATGCGGCCCTTGTTGCGGTACGCGGCGTGGAAGAGTTCGTGTGCGTCGCGAATGCGGGTGCGTTGTTGCTTGTCCTTGACTGCGGCTTTGCTCTTCCAGTGCACGACTTGGTTGCCGCAGTTGAGTGCGACGTCGTGGCCATGCGCCTTCATGTAGGCCTGGAACTCATGCTGCAGGTCGACGGATGCGATGACGTCAGCGCCGACCACTGCTCGCTTCGTCTTGCGCGTGATCTTGATGGCTTTACCGCGCTTCTTAGCGACGCCGTTTTCGTCGTATTCGAGCGGCGGTCGCTGCTTACTCGTGACCTCGACTTCGATCCGTGCGTGGTCTTCGAGGAAGTTGATGATGTGGTCGTCGCGATCGAGCTTGCGGCTTTCGTCCTTGGTGTTGACGCGTTGGCGTGGGTCGGCGGGGATCGTCAGTTGCAATCGCGACCGCTGCGAGATGTCGGCGAGTGCCGTCGCCCCCTCTGCGTCACCGTCGTTCCATCCCGAGGCCTTCTTGCCAGACACCATGTAGGAACGCTGGATGGCGAACGCGAGTGCCAGTTGCGTGTAGTTGCGTCGAACGATGTCTTCGCCCAGTTCGATCTCTAGCGAACGCAGTTGCAGGAGGACTGGGGTCGGATCCTTGCGGCAGCCGTAGACCGAGGCGCGCAGGGTTGCATCGCTATCGATCCATGCGAGGAAGTCGTCAGGTAGGGCAAGGCCTTTGCTGGCACACGCGGCGAGAGTTTCTGCGCGGGCGGCGTCGAGGTAGGCGCTGATCGCTGTCTGGCCCCACGGAGCTCGCGATTGGCTTTGCGCGGCGGCTGGGCCGACGTGCAGCAAGGTCGCGCTCGCGATGGCGAGCATGGCAGTCAGGACGGAGCGGAAACGGTGCGTGGTTGGTGGCTGCATCATCGGAGTCGCGGCGAAGCCTTGGGGCTTCGCGCCGCGAATCTACCACATACCAACGCATCCCGAGGCCCTGGGATCCAGCCGTTAGATCTGCTTGTAGACCTTAGCCAGGCTTTCGCCGTGCACATCGATCTGCCATTCGCAGAAGTAGCCGAACGGTG
>JBNMND010000140.1:0-13151 GCA_051274975.1 Planctomycetota bacterium
CCAGCGATGGTCAGGGGCGTAACTTCTTCTGGCGACCCCGCAGTGGTTAGGCGAGTTGGCCCTCTGGCCCTAGAGCGACTAGGCCCTAGAGCGACTAGGCCCTAGAGCGACTAGGCCCTAGAGCGACTAGGCCCTAGAGCGATACGAACGCTGGGTCCGCCTGCGACGCCAACCCGAGTGCCCGGCACTCCATCCAGAACCGCTGCACACCGCGCACGTCCTCGGAATCGAGTTCGTAGTGCGCCGCGCCTTCGGTGCCATCCACGGCGCCGCGTTCTCGACCAACCGTTCGGCCGCGATGCAAAGCTGGCAGCACCGCTGCGTGGTCGACGCCAGGTCGCATGACCCACAACGCGAACACGAATGGCAGTCCAGTCCAGCGAACCCATTCGGTGCCGAGGTCCCAGATCTCACGTTCGCCCGCATCCGCCTCGAGGCCGGGGTCACCGATCAGCATGACCAGGTCATGCGGCAAGGCATCCGGCTGCAGCGTTGGTTCGATGGTCGAAAACTCAGGTTCGCCGTCGGTCTCGTCTTTGTAGACGTGGTGCAGCAGCAGCTTCAATAACGCGACGGTCGTGGCAGAACTCTGATCGCAACCAACGGTGCGGATCTTCTGACCGCGCCGCCGGAACGCGCGCACCGAGCGGATCTCTTGCTTGCACGCGATGCCGAGGTCCGCGGCAACGGTGTAACCAGGATGGCGAATCGCCTCGACCGAGGACAGCAGCGCCGCATCCAGTTTGCCTTCGCGCAAGTCGGGGATCATCTCGGTCGGCGGCGCCAACACGAGTTCGATATTCGGATCATCGTCGAGCCCACCGAGAAGGGGGGCGCCGACACCGTAGGGGACTCCGCCGATTCGAATGCTCACTGATGCAGTGTGGTGGTTGGGTTCAGGTGACCGCCGCGATGGTAGCGAGTGTGCTGCACGGACTACACAGCCGAACTTGAGGTCTCGAACCTGCGGTCTCATGCGTGTCACACCCAGCCGCGCCGGGTGGAGCGCTCTACAGTGAGCAACATCCATGGTGCACCTTCATCGAACAGTTCTCGCGACGATTGCTGCGTTGCTCACGGGTCTTGCGTCTGTGCGCGCCCAGTATGACTCGAACTGGCCGGAGCCATTGACGCCACTTGTCGGTGCGGTGTTCATGGGCGGCGGCGGGGACTTGCCGGAGGATGCATTGGCTCGGTTCGTGCAGATGGCGGGCGGCGACGAGGCGAAGCTAGTGGTGCTGTCGACTAGCAAGGGTGCAGTGGTGCCCGCCGCGCTGCAGCACGCGATGGTCGTCAAGGTGATGGCAGCGGATGATGCGCAAGTGACGCAGGCGGCCGCGAAGTTGGCGAAGGCGACTGGCGTCTGGTTGCTCGCTGACAGTGGCCAGCAGTTTGCCGACACGTTCCGAGGAAGTGCCGTCGAAACACAACTGCACATGCTGGTGCATCGCAACGGCGTGCTCGGCGCCAACGGAGATTTGGTGACCGCTCTCGCTGCGACCCGTATCGCCGGTGGAGAAGTGCACGCGACCTTGGCAGCTGGCTTGGACCTCGTGCCGGGCGTCGTCATCGGTGCGGACTACCAGGCAGCGCTTCAAAAGAATCGACTGCTAGGTGTGTTGGCAAGCAAGCCGCAGTTGGTCGGCCTTGGCATCGAAGTCGGCACGATGATGGTGCTGCACAATCGGTTCTTCGATGTCTTCGGCGAAGGAAGTGCGTACGCCTGCCTGGCCGCGAACGAACATCTGCCGCTGCGCGTCGAACGCATCCATCCCGATCTGTCGCCGAGCAGCCAGCGTCGGCCGCAGCGTAATGCACCGCAGCGAGGTCGTCGTCGAGGTGCTGCGGCGCCAGAACGCGTTCGCCGCTACCGGCCGCGACGGTTGGAAGACTTGATGGCGATGACTCGCGACGCGATGGCGCGCACGCAGGTGCGGTTCCCTTCGCTCAATCCACCCACGCCCAACGTCACGAAGGGCTCACTGATGATCGTCGGTGGTGGCGGCAGTCCAGCGGGCTTCAATGACAAGTTCATGGAGCTTGCCGGCGGTAAGGATGCGTTGCTGCTCTACATCCCGTGCACGGAGGGTCAGCAGGCCAACGCCGAACGCGTGTTGGCGAGTTGGCGGCGGGCAGGTGCCACCAACGTGGACTTCATCCACACCAAGGATCGGCATGAAGCCGACACGAGTAAGGAGATCCACGACAAGCTGCGTCGGGCAGGCGGTTTGTTCTTTGGCGGTGGTCGGCAGTGGAACCTGGTCGACTCGTGGCAGCACACGGAGTCGCATCGCTTGATGCACGAAGTGTTGGCGCGTGGTGGCGTCATCGCCGGGTCGTCTGCGGGCGCTTCGATCCAGGGCTCCTACATGGCGCGTGGCAACTCGCTCGGCAACGTCGACTCGATGGCGCCCGGCTACGACACGGGCCTCGGGTTCCTGACCGGGGTAGCGATTGACCAACACTTCTCCCAGCGCGGTCGTCATCCCGATATGACCAAGCTGGTCAATCGGTACCCGCAGCTGCTGGGCATCGGTCTCGATGAAGCGTCCTCAATCGTCGTGCAAGGAACGGTTGCGACGTGTTTTAGCCGCGAGGGGCGCAACGTGCACTTCTACGATCGCAACTTGCCGGTTGTCCCGGGACAGCCGGACTACTTGCTGTTGTCGAATGGGCAGAAGTTTGACCTAGCCACTCGCAAGGTCCTCGCGAAGTAACGGATCGCGAAAGGCCGAGTCGCGAAGTCATTGGCCAGTTTGACGTTGGATCGCGATGACGTGGCCGCGCGCGCGGAATAGCAGCGTGCCGTTCGTAATCGCCGGCGTTGCCATGCAGATCTCGCCGAGTGGGCTAACGCCGAGTTGCTCGAACTCCTTGCCCGCTTTGACGACGTGCACTTCGCCCTCTTCACTCGTGAAGTAGAGCTTGCCGTCGCCGGCAACCGGCGATGCCGAGAATGCCGAGGCGCCAGTGCCGAGCCGATGGCGGCCATAGACTTCGCCGGTCTTGGTGTCGACGACTGAGACCACGCCGCTCAGTGCGCACAGATACAGCAGGTCGCGGTAGACGATGGGCGTTTGGATGTAGTTGCCGACGCGCGTTTGCAGCCACGCGACGTGATCGCCAGTCTCGTCCTTCTTGGGGATCGGTAGCTGGCCGGTGGCGCTGCGCTTGACGGCGAACACTGGGCGACGTGGGTGATTGGGCTTTAACGGGCGGTGGTTGCTGGTGAACAACACCAGGTCGCCCGCGACAATCGGTGCCGGGATCGGCAGGCCGCCGCCGCCTGACATGCGCCACACCTCACTCCCGTCCTTGAGTCGATACGCGCCCATGTGCGTGCAGCCGTTGACGTAGACCAGTTTGCCTTGCTTAGTGTCGACGACTGTTGGTGTGGCCCAACTCGTTGTGTCATCGCGGTCGACACGCCAGGCCAGTTTGCCGGTGTCGATGTGCCATGCGGCGAGATACGGCTTGGTCTTGACGTCGGCTTGCACGATTACCAGGCCGTCGGCGATGGTCGGCGAACTTGCGTAGCCCCAGTGCAGATCCGGCGAGTCGTGCGGCCCGACATCGAGTTCGCCGAGGTCGACCTTCCATGCCAGTTCGCCAGCGACCGTGTAGCAGAACATGCCCTGGGCGCCGAACACGGCGATGACGTGCTTGCCATCGGTGACTGGCGTCGGGTCGGCGTGCGTGGCTTTGGTGTGGCGTGCGAACTTAGGCACGCAGCGAACCGCGGTGCGAACCCAATCGACGCGGCCGTCGTCGAGCCGCAAGCACCACAGCTGGAAGCTGTGCTCAACCATGTCTTCGGCCGAGTCGCCGGCGCCGTAGGCGCCGATCTTCAGGCTTGCGTCCTTGCCCTTGGCGACCGCGGTGGCGATGAAGACTCGATCGCCGGCGACGATCGCCGAAGCGTGCGATAGGCCTGGCACCGCGGTTCTCCAGCGCAGTCCCTTGCCGGCCGGCACATCCCAAGACTCTGGTAGCGGCTTTTGGTCCGCAACTCCGGCGGCTTGCGCGCCACGGAATTGGGGCCAAGTGACGTCTTGTGCCAACGCCAGGGCGGACGAGAGCAACAGGACGATGAGTAGGCGCATGTCGCAAAGGTATCTGTATGTCCGCATCGTTCCGCACGGCGCTTAGGATGCCGTCAGAATGTTCGCACCCGCGCGTAGAGAACTGGTCGTCGCCAAGCTTGCTGTGGCCGTCGGTTTAATGTTGACCGGATCGATTTCCGCCCAGGGTAACTCTTGGCGCGACTTTCGAGGGCCTTCACGCAATGGCTTCGTCGCGAACGCTGATGTGCCATTGACGTGGAGCGAGCAAGAGAACGTGACGTGGAAGTTCAAGGTTGTCGGCAGTGGCTGGTCGTCGCCAGTTGTCGATGACGGCAAGGTCTGGCTGACCACGGCCACAGATAAGGGTGAGAAGCTCCATGTCGTGGCTGTCGATGTGGCGACCGGCAAGCTGTTGCACGAGCAGGTGGTCTTTGAGAGCGACAAGCCCGAGAAGAAGAACGCACTCAATAGCTACGCCTCGCCATCGCCGGTGATTGAGCCTGGTCGTGTCTACGTGCACTTCGGCACCTATGGCACGGCGTGCTTCGATACCAAGTCGTTCGAGCAGGTGTGGCAGCGTCGCGACCTCAATTGCGATCACATGGAAGGGCCGGGTTCGTCGCCGATCCTGTTCGAGGATCTGCTGATCTTCAACGTCGATGGGGGTGATGTTCAGTATGTCGTGGCGCTCGATAAGGCGACCGGTGAGACCAAGTGGCGCACCGACCGTTCGATCGATTTGACCGGGTTTCCGCCGGATCTGCGCAAGGCCTACAGCACACCGATCGTGATGGAGGTGGCGGGCAAACCGCAGTTGGTCAGTTCGGGCGCGCAGGGCAGCTACGCTTACGATCCGCGCACCGGTAAGGAGCTGTGGCACGTGCGCTTCAAGGGATTTTCGATGGCGTCGCGGCCGATTGCAGGCGACGGCATGGTGTTTGTGACGACCGGATTCATGCGGGCGCGCATGTTGTCGGTGAAGGTGCCAGCGGTTGGCGATGTGACAGATACCAACGTCGCGTGGACCTACTCGCGCAACGTGCCCAAGATGGCGTCGCCAATACTTGCCGGGAATAGGGTCTTCATGGTCGATGACGGCGGCTTCGCGACCTGTCTCGATCATCAAACCGGTAAGGCGTTATGGCGCAAGCGAGTTGGAGGTGAGCATTGCTCGTCGCCGCTGTGCATCGGCGATCGCATCTACTTCTTCGATCGCGAAGGCAAGACCGTCGTCATCGAGAAAGGCGATGTCTACAAGGAGCTAGCCAGCAACCAACTCGACGCCGGCTTCATGGCGACTCCGGCGGTGGTCGGCAATGCCTTCGTGATGCGCACGCGCACGCACGTGTATCGAATCGAAGCGGGGAAGTAGCTGGGGCAGGACTTCGTGAACGCAGGTCGTAGGATGGCGTCGATGTCGACCCGCTTGCTCGCATGGTTCCCCGTTCTGTTACTACTCGGTTGCACGGCTTCGCGTCAGGACTTCGGATCCGACAACCCGGCGCTGCCATTCAACAAGGCTGTCTTGACTGGCGATACGCTCTACGTGTCGGGTCACCTTGGCCTCGACCCGGCGACCGGCAAGCCGCCGGCCGATGCTGCCGCTGAGGCGCAGCGAATGCTCGATGCGTTTGCGGCGACGATGGCACGCGCGGGCATGACCATGGACGATCTGGTGCAGGTGCAGGTGTACTGCTCCGACCTTTCGCTCTACGGGACGTTCAACGACGTCTACCGCCAGTGCTTCCGCACGACCTTCCCGACGCGCGCCTTCATCGGCTCGGCGCCGTTGCTCAAGGGTTGCCGCTTCGAGATCATCGGCACGGCCGTTCGGCGATAGATTCGTAATCACCGGCCGGACACGTTGCGCGGCCGTGCAGCGAACCCTCTGAGTTCCTAACCTAAGCAGCATGGTTGCACCCATGCCTTTGCTTGTTCGCTTCGCCCTCGCTTCGGTGTGGCTTTCGTCGTGCCTCGTGGTCGCCCAGGCGGGAACCACAACGTCGCCGTGGAATCGCTTTCGCGGTCCGAACGGCACCGGGATTGCCGAGGGGCAGTATGCAACGAAGGTTGGCCCGGACCAGGGTGTCATCTGGAAGCGTGAGTTTCCCGAAGGCCACAGCTCGCCGATCTTCAGCGCCAAGCTGATGTTCCTGACCGGGGTCGAGGACGAAAAGATCTACACCTATGCCATCGATCGCGCGAATGGCGCAACGGTGTGGCGCAAGCAAGCGCCGCGACCGCGACGCACTGAGTTCCACGGCAAGAACGGCCCCGCTGCTGCGTCTGCTGCCGTCGATGCAGACACCGTCGTCGTGTTCTTCGATGAGTACGGCATGCTCGCCTACGACCACGCCGGTCGTGAGCGATGGCGCATGCCGCTCGGTCCGTTCTTCAATATCTATGGCATGGGCGCTTCCCCGATCATCGTTGGCGACACGGTGGTGCTGCCGTGCGACGACGGCAAGGCGTCGTATGTGATTGGCGTCGACAAGATGACTGGCGATGTTCGCTACAAGGTGGAGCGCCCCAACGCCGTGAGTGGTCACTGCACGCCGGTGGTTTACGAGCCGAAGGGCAAGGATCCGCAGTTCATCTTGCCGGGCTCGTTCTTGTTGGATTCGTATGACGTCAAGACAGGCAAGCGCGTCTGGTGGATTCGTGGCCTGCCATCGGAGATGAAGTCGGTGCCAGTGCTGCTTGACGACACGCTCTGGATTCACGGCTTCGGCAGTCCGCAGAACAACAAGGGACGGCAGATCGAGTTGGCCGAGTTCGCCGCAGCGCTCGAGAAGATGGACAAGGACGGCGACAAGTTGATCAACAAGGAAGAACTCACGGACCGGCGCGTCGGCCGCTACTTCCAGTTCCTCGACTTGAACAAGGACAGCACGTTGGACGCCGATGAGTGGCGCTTGTGTCGAGCGTCGTTTGCATCCGTCAACGCGGCGATGGCCGTGCGGGTTGGCGGCGAAGGGGACATGACCGACAAGAGCGTGTTGTGGCAGTACTACCGTTCGATCCCGCAGCTGCCCTCGCCTCTGATCGCGAATGGCGTCTATTACTTGCTCGGCGACCAAGGCGGTTTGATGTCAACGCTGCGCGCGGACACCGGTGAGTTCGTGGAGAAGGCACGCGTTGGCGCGGCCGGCGATGCCTACTTCACGTCTCCGGTCTGCGGCGATGGCAAGGTCTACCTGCTCAGCGAAGCCGGCTTGCTCACGGTGCTGGCCGCGGGCAAGGAATTGAAGCCGATTCACTCGGCTGAGTTCGGCGAGCCATGCTTTGCGACGCCAGCGCTCGTCGACAACAGGATTTGGGTGCGCACGTTCGGCCATCTCTACTGCCTGGGAGAAACGAAATGAGGCGCACGATCGTCGGCGTTCTGTTGGCGCTGGGCGTGACTACTGGTTGCGCGGCCCAAGAATGGTCTCGGTTTCGTGGCGTGCGTGGCCAGGGAATTGGCGAAGCGGATCTGCCGACCGTGTTTGGCAAGGAGCACATTCGCTGGCGCACCGACCTCCAGGGCACCGGGCACTCTTCACCGGTCTTGTGGGGGAGCCGCCTGTTCTTGACCCGCGTCAACGGCGCCAAGGGCAAGCGCGAGATCGTCTGTTATGACGCGGACAGTGGTAAGCAGACGTGGGGCTTTGACTGCGACTTTAAACCGCATAAACAACATCGACTCAACAGCTTTGCGTCGTCGACCCCTGCCGCCGATGAGCTTGGCGTCTACGTCACGTGGAGCTCTGGCGACAAGCTTGTCGCGATCGCGCTCAGTCACCAAGGCAAGCTGCTTTGGATGCGCGAACTCGGCGGCTACTACGCCCAGCACGGCAGTGCCAATTCACCTGTAATGCACGGCGAGCTGGTGGTCGTCGCCAATGAGAACGAAGGGGACGATTGCTTCCTGACGGCGCTGGATCGAAAGACCGGCAAGGACGTGTGGCGCGAACCACTGCAGAAGAGCCCGCGTTGGGCGTGCTACTCGCCGCCGTTTCTCTACGAGCCAAAGGCTGGCAAACCAGTCATGTTGATCGCGAGCGCCGCGCACGGTTTGACCGCGTTCGAACCTGAAACGGGCAAGGTGCGGTGGCACGCTAATCCCGGCTTCAAGAGTCGTTTCATCGCGGCGCCGACGCTCGCTGGAGACAAACTGCTGGTCAATACCGGCAGCGGCGACTCTGGGAAGGAGTGCGTCATCTACGACCTCAAGGATGCGAAGGACGAGCCGAAGATCCTGAGTCAGCCCAGGCGCGGCTTGCCTTACGTGCCGAGCGGCCTGGCGCTCGACGGTCGGTTCTTCTTGTTTGCCGACAGTGGCTTTGCGAGCTGCCTCGAGGCCGCGGACGGCAAGCAACTGTGGCGCGAACGTATCGACGGCAAGTTCTTCAGCTCACCGGTCAGCAATGGTGACGCGATCTACATCGGGGATCGCGAGGGCAAGTTGTGGACGTTCTCGAGGGAGAAGTTCGAAGTAATCGGCAGCTTCGACCTAGGTTCTCCGATCAATGCGACGCCGGCCTTGGCGCGCGGTGCCATGTTCGTGCGCACCGCGGGCGAATTGATTCGGCTACAGAACGCAGCGAAGTAGCGCGGGTGCGGCACGCAGCCTAGTAGCGACGTGGCGCTACTTCTTGCCGATGCAGTAGAGCGCTTTGTGGCCGCGCAGGTAGAGCAGATCGCCGATGACCACTGGGCTGGCGTCGAACACGTCGTCCAGTTCGTTGGTCGCCAGGTCTTCGTAGGTGGCGCCAGCCTTGAACACCTTGGTGATGCCTTCGCGCGATGGCAGATACACCTTGTCGGCGGCACCGACTGGCGACGAGTAGATGGTGCGCAGGCCGGCTAGCCGCTGGCCTTCAAACGCGGGCTCACCGGTCTCGATGTTGACGCAGCTCAACACGGCGTTGTTGCTGCGCACGAAGTAGATGTGCTTGCCATAGAGCAGCGCAGACGGCACGTAGGACGTTTGGCGGTTGTGCTTCCACAGCATGTTGTCACTCTCGGTGACGTCGCCCTTGGCGCCTTTGAGTTGGATGGCCTGCAGCGCGGCGCCGCGGAAGCCACTCATCAGATACGCGATGCCGTCACGCACGATCGGCGTCGGGATCGCGTTGGTGGTCATGCCGGTCGTGCTCCAGACAACGTCGCCGTTCTTGACGTCGTAGGCGCAGGACTTGCCGGTCGCCGTGACGATGGCCAGTGTCTTGCCATCCGCCTTAGTGATGACGGGAGTCGACCAGCTGGTCATTTCCTTGCGCGGCTTGCGCCACAGCTCTTTGCCGGTCTTTTTGTTGAGCGCGCAGATGAACGAATCGCCTTCGTGATCCCAGTTGATGATTAGCGCGTTGCCGGCGAGAGCTGGTGAGCTGCCTTCACCAAACTGGTTGCGCGTGCGCATCGTGCCGAGGTCCTTGGACCACACCACGTCGCCGGACATGTTCAGGCAGTAGATGCCACGTGACCCGAAGTGCGCGTAGATGTGCAAGCCATCCGTGATTGGGGAACTCGAAGCCTGCGATCCGGTTGCGTGGCCACCTTCGTGTGGCACGGCGCGTGTGACGCTCTTGCTCCAGATCACCGCCCCATCCGTGCGGTTGAGGCAGATGACGCGGAAGTCGAACACCTTGGTCGGTGGCGCTTTGTTGCCACGTCCGCCACCGCGGCGGCCACCGCGTCGAGCTTGCCGACCACCGGGCTGACCGGTAGCAGCTTCGCGCGTTGGCGCTGCCGGCAACTTGGTGGGCTCGCCCACATCTTCGGTTTGGATCGCGGTCGTCAGATACATGCGATCCTTCCAAACGATCGGCGTCGAGTTGCCGAGGCCCGGTAGTGACACCTTCCACTTGATGTTCTTCTCTTCACTCCACTCTGTGGGTGGGTTGCCGGTGGCTTCGCCGGTGCCGGTCGGGCCGCGCCACGTCGCCCAGTTGCTGCCGGTCTTGCCTTGCAGCGCTGCGTCAGCAGGAGCGGCATCGTGTTCGATCTTGCCGAACATCTGGCCGCCGTGATTCTTGCCCGACCACATGCCCGCATACTGATTGTCGTAGACGACGATGCGTGCGTTGAATCGGTCGAGCGTCGGCACGTTGAGATCCGTGACTTGGATCGTGGGCGTGTCGCCAGCCCAGTAAACGTCGACGGCGAGCGGTAGCGTGACCGACTTGCCATTGTATTCAATCGTCGCGTTGAACTGCCACTTCTCGTCGCGCAGCTTCTTGACGCTCGCGATCTTGTAGCTGTCCTTCTGCGGCGCCTGGTCCGAGCCGGTCTCCGTGAATTGTCCGGTCATCCGGCAACCGCTCATCAGTTGTTCGAACGCGGATTCGAGAGCAACTCGTTCGGCCGCCTCCGGATCGACTTGGGCAACAAGGCTTGCGGGAAGTAGGAGCGCGAATAGTAGGTGGGTGGCGTTCATGGTCATGGACCTCGGATGCTTCGAATATATGGGCGGAGGGCGTTTGTCGTCGCTGCATGCTCCGGTTGCGCGGCGTGCATACGTACACGGGACAGTCCCAGGCCGGCGTGCGTTCGGGGCGAGTGCTCGGGGCTATTCGCCGCGCAGACCGTCGAGCAGCTTGCCGCGGGTCGCCAGGGCACTGGCGAGCCACACCCAGAAAACGCCGCTCAGTGCGATGACAGCGACGAAGCTGGCGATTGGCATCAATGGCACGCCACGCTCACCTTGAAGCGCTGGCAGCAGCGCGACGGTCGCCGCGAGCACACCGCAGATCAGGCCAAGGCCGAGTAAGACGGAGTGCTCGAAGAACACGAGGTTGCGAACCGCACTGCTTGGAAAGCCCATGACCTGTGCGATCGCAAGTTCGGCGCGACGTTCCAGCGCATTGCGCAAGACAACGACACCGAGTCCTACGGTGCCGAGCAAGAGCCCAAGTCCGCCGAGCAGTTGGAAAATCCACAGATACGTGTTCTGCACGGATTGGAAGGCGGCGAGGCGTTCGGCGGTTGGCGTCAGCTCCAAGCCAATGTCTTCTAGCGCACGGCCCAAGTCGGCGGTGACTTGCTCGGCTCGGTCGCTCGGAGCGTCGATCAAGAACATGCGGTAGCCCGAGGCCGATGGAAACCTCTCCAGCATGTGGCGATCGGATATGACCAGGTTGCCTTGCAGGATCGAATCGGCAACGGTGCCGACGATCCGGACTTCGAAGTCGCGGCCTGATTCGTCGCGATACTGCAGCGAGTCGCCGAGCTTCTTGTGCAGCGCCCACGCGACACTGCCGCCATCGCCGATGGCCGGCACGACGCCGTCGCCGAAGTCTTTGTCGAGCAGCAGCCAAGGATTGTCGGAGGCGTTTGCTTTGCGCTCGGTGCGGGTGAATCGGAAGCTCTCCCGCTCCGCCAATAGACTCGGTTGCACACCGATCAGTTGCGGGTTCTGCGCCGTGTTCAAATTGAGGCAGCTCGCATCATCCCCGCCACGAACGCGCAAAGGCACGATCGCAACGTCGGCCAACTCTGCTTCATCTAGTGCATAGGCGTCGCGACCGACTTCGCTGGCGAGGTCCCGCAGCACTGGTAGCGTCGAGCGGCCAAACAACGCAAAGCCACCGGTGCCAGAACTACGCAGGGAGGCGTCGCTCGGTGGCGTCAGTTGATTTGCTTGGATCGCAACCACCAAGAACGTGCCGCTGGCAAGCAGTGTGATGGTGGCGATGCTGCGACTTGGCCGGCGGCCGGTGTTGCGCAGTCCTAGCGCTGCGACCGTGTCCAGGTTCGAACGCTTCGGGGCAGCGAGGCGAGCCAGCAACATGCGGCAGCCGAGCAGGGACGCGATCAGTAGCAGTGCGCCGCCTCCGAAGAAGGCGCTCGTTGCGCGGTGAGGCTGGGCGCTGGCGATCAGGTAGACCGCAGAAGCCACGGCGGCGACACATAGCAGCATCTGCACGCGATTGCGGCCGCGTCTGCGATTCATTGGTTGCGAGTCACCGGTGTCGCCGGCCTTTGCTTGCAGTAGTTCGACTGCTGGCCGTCGAAAGGCGCGGCGCATCGCAACGGCAATCGCAGCCAACGCGGCAAGCACGGCACAACCAGCGCCGATCGCCATCGAGCTGGGCAGGATGTGCGCCGCCAACGTTGTTTGGCCGATCGTGTCGCGCCACAGCGTGTCGAGTGCGTGCAGAACAGCATGCGTGTAGCCGGCACCGCAGGCTGCTCCGATGACGCTGCCCAACCCAGCCAGCACCATGGCTTCTCGGACGAACAGCCACCGCACGGTGCTTGGTTCGTAGCCGATGGCGAGCAAGGTGCCGATCTCGCTTTGCCGCTGCTCGATACCGAACGCGAACATCATCGCGGTCAGCAGCAGCGCCGCGAGAATCAGGAAAAAGCTGAGGCCGAGGTACAGGCTGCCGAAATCCGTTGCTGGCGTGCCGGCCGCGAGTGCCGGGCCGCGCAGGTCTTGGAACTGCAGGTTGAGTTCCTTCGGATCGAGCTGTCGAGGCAGTTGTTGTTCGATCGCTTGTCGCTGTTGCGAGCTGGTGCGGATCGCGGTCAACGTGCCGAAACGATTACTCCAAAGCTGTTGCCCGGTTGCCAGCGTCACGAACGCTTTTGGCGTGCCTTTGTGCTCTTCCCAATACTCTTGGTCGCGATCATCTAGCTGCTGCAGATCAACAGGAATGCCCGGCTCCCAATCGCGGCAGCTCTTCGCTTCGGCTAGCCCCGGGAATGCAGGCATCAACGTCTGGTCTGCTGCCGCGCCCGCCAGCGGCACGATCGAATGCACCTGCAACTTGTGGCTGTGTTCTTCGAACTGCAGCGCGCTGTTCATGACCGTGTAGGCCAGTTCGATAGTGTCGCCAGGCTTGATGCCGAGGTCTTCGGCGAGCCATTGGTTGCAGATGATCTGGTCGTTGTTAGTGCCGTCTGGCACCAGTGCACGCAGGTTGCGCAACTCCGCCACATTCGTGGTCGTGCGGGACAGTGGGCCGATGGCGCTGACCATCGAGTAGGGCGTCTGCTTGTCGTGCGCCTTCAGCGAATTGACGAAGTAGGTGACGACGCCGACTGCCTCGGGCGTGATGTGCGCAACGGCGTCGATGATCGCTTGGTCGAGGAATACGC
>JBNMND010000141.1:0-13119 GCA_051274975.1 Planctomycetota bacterium
GTCGTGTCGGCCATAGTCCCCGGTGGCCGGGCCAGGTGTTCTGGTATTGATCCGCTGGTTAGACGGAAGGTCACGTGGCCAGCGCCGTCGCCGATTGCGTGCCAGGCGTTGGTGCCCAGATTTACAAGCACTTGATGCAGTTGCTCGGGATCGGCGAATACGATCGGTACACCCGCGTCGATGTTGCCTTCGATTGTGATGCGTTGTGGCGTCGTGGATCGAACCAGCCGAGCGGCTTCTTCGACGATGGGGCCGAGCTCGACTTGTCGTCGCTCTGGCGCTTCCTCGCGGCTGAACGACAACACTTGCCGTACGAGAGAACCGGCCCGTTTGCTCGCTTTGTGAATCTCGGTGAGGGATTCGACCAGTGGCGGGTCGTCGGTCGCCATCATCGCGAGTTCGACGTTGCCGCCGATGATGCTGAGGATGTTGTTGAAGTCGTGAGCAATGCCGCCGGCGAGCGTGCCCATGGCTTCGATGCGTTGCAGTTGGCTCAGTCGCTGCGTCAACAGTTCGCGTTCTTCTTCGGCTTGCTTGTTAGCTGTGATGTCGACGTGGCAACCAACGAACCGGACCGGCTTGCCCGCATCATCATGGTTGATCGCTCCGCGCACGTAGATCCAGCGGTAGGAACCGTCCTTGTGTTGGAGTCGGAACTCGGTTCTGTACTCCGCGGACAGTCCTTCGATGTGGTTGTTGACCGCGAGCATCGCGGCCTCGAGATCATCTGGATGAACGCGCGACCGCCACTCTTCAAATTCGCATTCGATCTCGTGTGGCTCGTAGCCGATTTGGGCCTTCCACTCCGCACTGAAGATGACCGAGTTGGTGCATAGGTCCCAGTGCCAGAATCCGACTTGGCTGGCCTTTGCCGCTAGGTCGATGCGCAGCTTGTTCTCGCGCAGCGCGTCTTCGAACTCACGTCGTTCGCTGATGTCGCGATTGAACGAGACAATGCATGGCTTGCCGTCGATAGTTGCGGTTCGGGCGGATACTTCGACGGGGAATTCGCTGCCGTCACGGCGCCGATACATCGCCTGGAATGTGATGCTGCCCTTTTCGAGCAACGCAGTGATCTGTTGCTTGACGAGTTGTGCGTCCTCTCGCACATCGAGGTCGCCGATGGACATCGTCAGCATTTCATCGCGCGTGTAGCCATGGCTCTCTACGGCCTTTGTGTTGGCGTCCAGGATCCGGCCGGAGTCCTCGGGTGAGCCTGACAGAAGGAACACTGGGTCAGGTGCAGCTTCGAGGAATTGGCGGTAGCGTTCTTCACTCGCATGCAACGCCGCATTCGCGAGTCGCGCCTCGGAAACGTCTTCGTGGGAGAGCATGACGCAGCGGTTGCCATCTACTGCGATTACCTGGGCACGGATCAAGCAGCGATAGTGTCGCCCGGGACCGTTCGCTTCGGTGGCGATGCAGGCGATCTCGAGATCAAAGTACTCGGTCGTGGAATCCAGCAGGTGCTCTAGCGCTGCTTCCAGATTGCGCGCATCAGCAATCGAACTGCGGTTCTCACTGCATGCGGTGCAGTAGTTGTCGCCGATGGTCAGTGCGATGGGCAGTGGCGAACCGTTTCGTCGCCAGGACTCGTTGGTCCAGATGACTTCGCCGGAGCCGTCGAGGATGCACGTCTGCCCATCCGCGGGAACGCGATTTTGCTCGGACGTGGTGGGGCTCGGGATGCTCATGCTGCCGTCGAAGCGATTGTTTGGCTGGACAGGCATCGTTTGGGGGAGCTGCATCACAGTCTCTTCGTATCGGAAGAAAACGGACTTAGTCCGTAGGGGGAACGATAGCGTTTCGCGTGCACTTTTAGGCGTTTGCGCCATTCCTTAGGGATCGCCCTTAGTTCTACGGTCTGTTCCATGGCGTAGAAGTAGGACTTGTAGGTGGTTGGCACGACGCCCGCCATCTGCATGCGACGCAACGCCGGTCCGATATTGGCTTCGTTGGAGAAGATGCAGTCCTCGAGCAGAAATACGTCGAATCCAAGCGCGCGCAGACCAAGGCACGACTGCATCACACAGACGTCGGTTTCGGCACCGGCGACGACAACCTGGTCGACGCCGAGCGATCGCAACGTCTCGGCGATCGCTGGCTCGCGACAGCAATCGAACGTGCGCTTCTCATGCCGATGGCCATGCTTGGGCCACACTTCTTCGAGCCGTTCGGGAAGCTCGCCGTTGCGCTTCGTCGGCACTTCGAAGGTCGCGACGATCGGCGTTTCGGTGATGCTCGCATGAATCAGCAGCTGCTCGATGCGCTCCATGACCGGTTCGCGCGGGCCATGCATGCTGCGCCAGAACGCGGGCTGTGCATCGATGAGCACGATGCCAACACGGTTTCGCTCGATGCGCGGTGGCAAGAGTGCTTTGGTGTCGACAACCACTGGTCCGATTTGGCAAGCGGTCAACAGCAACACCGGGGCAAGCCATTTCATGTAGGTGAGTCTAGTGGGCTACGAATGCTGATCTCACGATAGATTGCGTCATCCATGCACCACTCGTCCGCCGCGGCCCTTCTCATCTGCGCCATCGCTTGTGGCGCCTCCGTTCCTGCACAGTCTGTCGATTCAGATACACGCTCGCTAGTCGAGGTTCGAGTGAGCGGGCCGGCACAGCTGCAACAACTGCTGGCGCTGGATCTTGATCTCGCTGGTTGCCGGCAACCGTTGTTGGGCCAGCGTCGCATTGAGATCATCGCGCGACCCGGCGACGTGCAGCGTTTGCAGCAAGCGAACTTGAAGCACCTCGTGCGGATTGCAGACATGGCGGCTTCGCATGCTGTCGCGGTTGCCGAGTTTCCATTGGCTGGCGTCGATACGTTGACACCTGCGATTGGGCAGGGCGCGATGGGTGGGCACTACACGTTCGCCGAGATGCTGGCGATCCTCGATGGCTTCACGATGCAGTTTCCGAACCTGGTTTCGCAACGAGTCAGCATCGGCCAGTCGATCGAGGGGCGCGATCTGTGGATGGTCAAGATCAGTGACAATGTCGCGGTCGACGAGGGCGAGCCGGAGGTCTACTACGACGCGTTGCACCACGCGCGCGAGCCGCTGTCGATGTCGGCGACGCTGTTGTTCATGGATGAGTTACTCGATGGCTACGGCAACGATTCCGAGGCGACGTTCTTGATCAATGAGCGCGAGTTGTACTTCGTGCCGTGCGTCAATCCGGATGGCTACGTCTACAACGCAACGAACAATCCCAACGGCGGCGGCATGTGGCGCAAGAATCGCCGCAACAACGGTGACGGCACGTTTGGTGTCGATCTCAACCGCAACTACGCGACGTTCTGGAGCGCGCCGAATGGTGGCAGTTCGGCGAGCACTAATAGTGAGACCTATCGCGGCACCGGTCCGTTCTCGGAACCAGAGGTGACTGCGGTCGAGGCGTTCGCAGCGTCGCGGCAGTTCGTGCAGGTGTTTAGTACGCACAGCTACACCGATGTGTTGCTGCGCCCGTGGGCCTACCAAACCGGGGATCCGGCGAACGTTGCTGCATACAACGTGCTTGGCGCGTTCATGATCGCGGAGAGCGGCATTAACCACGGGCGATGGGGCACGTTGCTCTACATTTCGTCGGGCACGTCAGTCGACCATCACCACGTGGCACGCGGTTCGTTTTCTTGGACGGCCGAGTTGGGGCGTGCTAACGAGGGTGGCTTCTGGCCGGTGGGACCAACGATCGAAGTGATTGCTCGCCGCCACCAACGCATGTTCCGCAAGGCTGCGTTGACCGCAGGAGCCGCGTTCGTTGTCGATGCGACCGTCATTGCGGAAGCCGCAGGTGGCAACGGCAACTTGGTTGTCGAGCCAGGCGAGACCGGCGAAGTTGTCGTTAGTATCGACAACGTTGGCATGGCCGCCGCGCCGTTGACATTGGAGCTACTCGCCGTCAGTTCGTCGCTTGGACTCGGCACGAACGTCGTGTCCTTGGGCTCGCTGGCTGCGTTCGGTAGCGCCGACAATGCGAGCATGCCGCTGACGTTCTCGGTGCCAGCCAACTTCGCCGGCAGTGTTGCGCAACTGCTCGTGCGCGTTACTGGCGATGGACGCACGCAGGACCTGCCGTTGGATGTGGTGTTGGTTGCGTTGCGCACCTGTGTTGAAGATGACTTCGAACAAGATCACGGCTTTGCTCGTGCGTCGGGGGGCACGGCGACGACTGGCCTGTGGGAACGGGCTGCGCCAACGCAGACGACTTCGGGTGGCGTGGTATTACAGCCTGGCAGTCAGACCACGCCTGGTGGATCGATGTGTTGGGTTACCGATGGTCGCCCGGGAGCGTCGGCCGGCACCTACGATGTCGACAATGGTCATACCGACCTGTGGTCGCCGGTGATGGATCTGTCGCACTTGGGCACGGCGTCGGTGGCGTTCGATCTCTTCTATGGCGAGAGCCAAAGCAATGACGCGTTGCTTGTCGAGTTGAGTCGCGATGGTGGCATCAATTGGAGTTCGCTGTATTCGCGATCGACGTCGACTGGATCCTGGCAGCGGCTCGAACTGCCGCTGGCGACTCCGTTGACCAACGAGATGATCGTTCGGGTGCGTGCGCAGGACTTGTCGCCCTCGTTGGTTGAAGCGTCCATCGACGGCTTCGAGATCATCGGTGCGGCTGACAACGGCGCGGTGACGTTGCTTGGCTCTGGCGTGCTCGGCACGGACCTTCGCATTGGCATGAACGGACCAGACGGCGGTTTGTTGTTGCCGGTGGGCGCCTTGGGACTCGGACCGGGGCTGACGGCTCCGGGGGTTGCGGGCACGTTGTTGTTGGACCCGACCACAGTCGCGTTGTTCCCGCTGCACAGCATGACCACTACCGGCTACTCGTCGTTTGAACTGCCGCTACCGGTGCAAGCCGGCTTGATCGGCGTCGAATTGGCCTTCCAAACTGTGGTTGTTGCCAATGGTTCGATCGCATTTGGTGGCAATGCGCCGGTTGTGACGCTGCAGTAGTCGACATCCATGAATGCCGCAACAAGCCGCAACCGAGCGCTGAGTCTGTTCGTCCTGGGCGCGTTCGTCAGAACGTGCTTTTGGTTGGCGACGCCCGACCGTCAGTTGCCGAGCTCGATTGCTTACGAGGGCGATGCGCCGAAGTGGTTGCAGCTGATGCTGGCTGGGAGAGGCGACATCCAGAACGCGCTGCCCCTGCATCCACCGGGTATGACTTGGTTGACGCCATTGCTGACCGATGGCAATTCGTTCGTCTTCGCACGTTTTGTCATGGTCGTGCTCGGCGCGTTGTTGGCGCCGCTCTTGTATCTACTGCTGCGCCGCAGCTTCTCCGAGCGCGTTGCTGTGTTGACTGGCGGCCTGTGCGCGGTCAGTTCGGGGCTCGTGGTGATCGGCAGTGGCCTGCATTCCGATATCCCGTACCTACTGCTGTTTGTGGTTGGGTTGTTCCCGTTTGAGAAGCTGCGCAAAGAGCCGAGCGCCTTGGCGGCGATCGCCTTTGGCCTGCTGCAGGCGTTGGCGTGCTACTTCCGCGTCGAGCACTTGGCGTTCGCTGGCTTGGCCGTGGTGTGGTTGTTCGTGCGCACTCGACCACACGGTCGCATGTCTGCCGTCGTTGTCGCGACGACCATGATTGCGGCGTTCGTGCCGTGGCAGGTGCACGCATCGAACATGGTGGCCGCTGCCAACAAACATGGCTTCCCCGGACGGCCACCGGTCGTCTTGCCGATGCCGCCCCAGGCGTTGCCATGGGATGCGGGCGCCATGAACGTTATCAGCCAGGTGCCGGCGTTTGCGCGCTACGCGACGTATGGCTTTGTCAACGACACGATCAAGATGCGCGGCGGAACCAGCGTGACGGCCAGCGATCTCGATGTTCTGGATGAAGCCTATGGCTATCGGCCGGAGCCATTGTCGACGCCGCTCTTGGTGATGTACGGGCCGATGAACTTCTGCCTCGCCAACTACGAGACCAGCACCGGCATGTTCTCGCGCACGGCGTTCGACCATCGGCCGCCACTGACGGGCGGCGTTGAACGCTATTCGCCGATGATCAAGGTGTGCCTTGAGCCAAGCGGCCCGTTGCGCTGGGACTACCCGCCGCACCTGGAGATCATCAACCATGGTTACCGCATCGGCTTCGAACGCTGGTTCGCGCGCCCCGGCTGGGCGCTGTGGCTGATGGGGCAGAAGTTGCGGCACTCATGGCGCGGCATCGCTACTGGCGTTGGCAGCTACTCGATGCCATTTGGCATGTCCGGTGTGCGCGAGCCGGTAGACATGACGGTGTCGATGAACGGCACCGCCGCAGTTTGGCGTGCCTTGCTGTTGGCGTTGGCGCTGTTTGGTCTGTGGACCGCGCGCACCGCTTGTGGCGTTGTTCCGTTTGTGCTGTTCACACTGAGCAAGCTGATCGCGATCGTGCTGTTCTTTGGCTACGCACGCATGGGAGCGTTGTGCATCCCTTCGTTCGCGTTGTTGTGGGCGGTCGCAGTTGATCGTTTGGTGCTCGCTCGCATGTCGGCCATTTCGATCAAGCGGTTGTTGTGGAGCATCGTCACGATCGTTGTGTTGGTCGAAGGTGTTCGATGCTTCATGGGCGAGTCGCCGATGATGCAGCTCGATGCGGCTCCGTCGGGGCCGATCGCCGGCCGCAACGAGCGCGTGCGCGTGGAATACTAGCGCTAGACGATCTTCTTGACACCGCGACTCTGCCAGACCAATGGCGTCGGCAGGTCGAGTCCAAACGTCTCTCGCAACACACGCTCTTCTTCGGCTGCGTCGAGCAGACGCTCGGTAACGCCTGTTGGGCGAGTCTCGCGATAGGTTCCATCAAACAGCGACTGGCGCAGTTTCGGCTCGGCGCGCGATGCGATGCGGTGCATGACGAAGCGCGACTCAGGCATCGTGGAGATCGAGTGGTTGCTGTAGCGGAAGTCGGCGGGCCACTGATCCTCGAGGCTGAACGAGATCATATCGCTCCATTGCTCCGCGTTGGGTTCGGGGCCACGCATCTGGAGCACCACGCCGTAATCCTCGTGGTGATGCATGCGGTAGCTCGCGAGCGGTTGTTCCTCGACGCGCTGCATCTCGAACGGCAGCGGCATCAATGGGCTGCCACCGCCGAAACCAACGTCACACAACCAGTGGCGATCGTTCGACGAGCGAACCCGCAGCACTTGATGCGAGCGCGGCGGCATCGGCGATGGGTTGCGAAGCCATACGCGCGCCGCGAAGCGCTCGACTTCAAACCCGATCGCCAGCAGAGCGAGCGCTAGCAGTTCATTCATCTGGAAGCAGTAGCCGCCGCGCTGACGATCGACCAGGTCTTCAAAAAGCGCGTCAGGTTCGATGCGCATCGGCTGCCCCAAGTGAATCTCGAGGTTCTCAAACGGGATGGCCCGCAGGTGTGCTTGGTGCAACGCGATCAGCGTGGCTTCGTTCGCTGCGACCGGACCGGTCACGGCAACTCGTTGCAGATAGCGGTCCAGTTGCTCGTTGCTGCACGGTCTCCGCCGCTCGTCCATATGGGGATCTTGGCCTTGGCCCGGTTGCTTTGGCAATGGCAGGTTGTTCTTCTGGGTAGAATGTGGGCCTCGTGTCCTCCAGCGGTTTGACTGCCGGTGCCGCCGCCATTCGTTTGCGCGACAACGGCTCGCTGCGATACGCATCGGACGTGACCCTGGTGCCGGGCATCGACGGCAACGGCCTGGCGACGATGCCGCAAGTCTGGGCGATTGCCCTCGTCGCGACGGCCATCGCCGAGCCGAGTGTTCGCGCGACGCAACATCTCAGCAAACTCTTGGCCCGCCGCCAAGTGCGGCGCAGTTCTGCTGGCTAGTTCAACGCCTTGAGGTCCGCCTCACATGCCGCGATCGTCTTCTGCAATTGCTGCAAACGAACGTATGCGTCGCGGCCGGGTCGCTGGTCGGCGCGATCGATCATGCCGCTGAGGTAGCGCACCTGTGATTGCAGCATCTGCTGCGGGTAGGTGCCCTTGGCGTTGACGAGCTGCGCTCGCAGCGCGTCGATCTTGGCGCCGCGTTCTTCCGACATCTGGGCGCGCGAAAGGCTGCGGATGTCTGCCACCAGTTTACTCGTGCGTGCCGTCAGTGCCTGCACTTCGAGGATCAGATCGGCCTGTGCTTGCAGGTCGTCGGCCGTGACGCCTTCGGCTGCGAGGCGCGGATCCATCGTGAGCGTCAAGCGCTGGGTGCTGACGCCATTGGCGTGGACTAGGCAGATTTCGTAGGTGCCTGCTGCGACCAATGGTCCGCGGCCGTTCTTGCCGTCGCGGCGCATGTCCCACGTGTAGCGGTGCAGTCCCTTTTCGGCGCTTAGGGCGCGTCCGCCACGGCCGCCGCGTCGGAACGCTGCGCGCATGCCTTGGTCACGGCGTCCCGGCCCTGCATTCGCGGTGCGGGTGGTGGCCTTGATCGTGCGAATCAGTTCCGGCTTGGCCTTCGACAGGTCGCGAATCTCGATCTGCAAGCCGGCGGCCTTCTCCGGGAGCACGTAGTGCAGGTTTGCACCCATGCCACGAAGGCGCGTGCGAACGGCGGGGCGGGGCGGCAGCAGGGTGACGCCGCTGATGTCGGAACCCTTCAGGCCGCGAACGGCGGAGATATCCTCGAGGATCCAGAACGAGCGACCCATCGTCGACACGACCAGGTCGTCGTTGTGGATGACCATGTCGGTGATCGGCGTCACTGGCAGGTTCTGTTGGAAGTTGCGCCAGGACTTGCCGGCGTCGAGCGATAAATACATGCCCCATTCCGTGCCGAGGAACAGCACGTTCTTGTCGACGGGGTCTTCGCGCAACACGCGAACTGGGCAGTTCTCGGGCAGTCCGTTGGCGATGCGCTGCCAGCTCGCGCCGAAGTTGCTCGTCTTGTAGAGGTGCGGCGTTTGGTCGCCGAGTTGGTAGCGCAGCACACATGCATACGCAGTGCCGGCGTCGAACCGCGATGGCTCGACCGTTTGTACGCGGCCGCCCTTCGGCATGTTGGGCGTGACGTCGAGCCAGTTCTTGCCATCGTCGCGTGTCACGTAGATCGGACCATCGTTTGCGCCGGTCCAGATCAATCCCTTTTGAATGGGGGACTCGGCGATTTCATAGAGCGTCGAGTAGTACTCTTCGCCAGTGATGTCGCGCGTGATCGGGTAGCCCGAGTCGACTTGCTTGTCGGCTTCAAACGCGGTCAGGTCCGGCGAGATGGTTTCCCACGTCTTGCCGCCGTCGCGTGAGCGATGCAGGAACTGCGAACCGTGATAGACCGCGTCAGGGTCGTGCGGTGATAGCGAGATTGGCGCGACGCGTTGGAAGCGATACTGCAGGTCGCGTGGGTTGTGGCCGTAGAGGCTCTCGGCGCCGACGTAGTAGTGCTGTTCTTGTCCGGTGCGATGGTTGTAGACACCGAAACGTCCCTTGCAGTTTGCGTAAACGATGTCGTGATCGCCAGGCTTCGGCACCGCAGGGCCGGTTTCGCAGCCGCCGACGGCTTGCCATAATCCCTTGGTTCCGGCCAACGATGAGTAGGGTGCGCGGCTTGGCACGCGAATCGTCGAGTTGTCTTGCTGGCCCGCGTAGACCCAGTAGGGGAAGCGATCATCGACCGCGACTTGGTAGAGTTCGGCGGTCGGTTGGTTGTCTTGCTTCGACCACGTCGTGCCGCCGTCGGTGGAGACGTTGGCGCCACCGTCGTTGCACTGCACCATCAACTTGGGGTTCTCCGGATGGATCCAGGTTTCGTGGTTGTCACCGTGGGGTGTGAAGCGACGTTGCCACTTCTTGCCACCATCGGTCGACTCTTGGCAGCCGGTCGCGTTGACGATGATGCGTTCGGCGTTGCTCGGATCGCAATCGATGTTGCAGTAGTAGAACGGCCGGTCGAGCAGCCCGCGTTGGTTGCTGACGAAGGTGAACGTCTCGCCGTGATCGTCGGAGCGATACAGCCCCGGGTTCTCCTTGGCTTCCATCAGCACCCACAGCGTGTCGGGTGAGGAGAACGAAACCGCGAGGTCGCTCTTGCCAACGATGCCGGTTGGCAGGCCGCCGCCAAGTTGTTGCCAGTTGTCGCCACCGTCGGAAGTGCGCCAAACGCCACCTTGCTTGCCGCCGCTCTTGACGGTCCACGGCTTGCGTTCGCCTTCCCACATCGACACGTAGATCATGTCGGGGTTGGCTGGATGAATCTCAAGGTCGACGGCGCCGCAAGTTGGCGAGACGTGGAATACACGCTGCCAGGTCTTGCCGCCGTCCTTGGTGCGGTAGACGCCGCGGTCCTCGTTGGGTGCGAACGCGTTGCCGATTGCGGCGACGAACACGATGTTGTGATCGGTGGGGTGGATCTCGACGGCGCCGATTTGTCCGGCGTTGTCCAGACCCATGAACTGCCACTTCTTGCCGGCGTCGGTCGACTTGTAGATGCCGCGGCCGGGTATCACGTTGCTGCGGATGCCGTCCGATCCGGTGCCAACCCAAATCAGATCCGAGTCGGTCGTCGCGACGCGGATCGCACCGATCGATGGGCTCGCGAAGAAGCCGTCCGACACATTGCTCCAGGTCGTGCCGAAGTCGACGGTCTTCCAAACGCCACCGCCGGTTGCGCCCATATAGAACGTGCCGATGTTTTGCACGTCGCCGCAGACCGCGGTGGCGCGACCGCCGCGCGAGGGGCCGATACTGCGGTAGGTCAGCGCGTCGAGCTTGGGCAGTTCTTGCGCAACGACTGCGTCGACAAGTAGCAGGGAGAGGAGGGCGGCAGGCAGGTGCTTCGCGATCATGATTAATGGCGTTGGGGGACTCGGACGCTTCGACGATAGGGATTCCGCGGTACCCGAGTCCGCGCATTTCGTAACAACGCCGCCAACGTGTTCTGGGCCCCCGAGCGTTCCACCGTAGACTGCCCTCGCCTTGCTGAGATCGCTCGTAGAACAATCCTCACAGCAGCCTGATGGTTGGCTGGCAGCTCTATTTGGGGTCGGCGTCGTCGGCGTTTGGCTACCGGGCTCGCTGTTTTTCGGCACGTTCATCACCGAAGACCTGTCGTGCGTCGCGGCGGGCATCTTTGTTGCTGACGGCCACATCGATTACATCACCGCGACGATCGCTTGCACGCTCGGCATCTGGCTCGGTGACATCGGTCTCTATCTGATCGGTTGGCTGATGGCCCGCGGCTTGCTCCGCTGGGGTTGGGCGAAGCGCAAGATGGAGCGCATGAGCAAGACTTCGTGGCGTCGCGCGTTTGATCAGCACGGCACGAAGATCCTGTTCACGTCGCGCTTCCTGCCCGGCACGCGCGTGCCGAGTTATCTCGCCGCCGGTGCGATCGGTTGGTCTCTGTGGCGATTCGCTGCCGTGATGGGCGTGGCCGTTGTCATCTGGACGCCGCTGTTAGTTGCGGCCGCGATGGTCTCGGGCAAGGTCGTGCTCGACTGGTTGGCGGCGTGGGGAGCCTACGCATGGGTTGCCGTGCCGTGCGCGCTGTTGGTTGCTTGGATTGTGTTGCGAGTCATGACGCACATGTTCTCGTGGCGTGGCCGTCGGCTCTTGGTTGGCAGCTATCGCCGCCTAACGCGCTGGGAGTATTGGCCGCCGCTGTTTGTGTTCCCGCCCGTTGTGCTGCATCAGCTGTGGACGGCGATCGTGCACCGCACGCCGCTCGTGTTTAGCGCGTGCAACAGAGGCATCCCTTTGGGTGGATTGTTTGGTGAGTCCAAGGGCGACATCCTCGACCTGTTTCCGGAGTCATCGCGCGATGGCGTGTTCGTCGCTGGCTACCAGCGGCTTCTGCGCAGTGCGTCGATCGAAGATCGCATGGCCGCGATCGCCATGTTCCTCGAAGCCGGCCGTTGCGTGCTCAAACCGGACCAAGGCGAGCGCGGCACTGGCGTCGTCGTCGTCAAGGACGAAGAGTCGGCGCGCGCTTGGCTCGATTCGTGTCCCTACGACGCAATCGTGCAGGAGTTCATCGAAGGCTCCGAGTTTGGCGTGGCCTGGTGTCGCAACCCGAAGACCGGTCTGGGGGAAATCCATTCGATCGCCCACAAGGTGTTGCCCTTCGTTACCGGCGATGGCGAGCGTCGCCTCGAAGACCTGATCCTCGCCGACACCCGTACCGTCGCGATGTCGGGCATGCACTTGAAGGCGCAGACGACGCGCTTGGACTGGGTTCCCGACGCGGGCGAACATGTGTCGCTGGGCGATCTCGGCACGCATTCATGCGGCGCGACGTTCTTTGATGCGCGGGACCTGACGTCTCCCGAGTTGCACAAGGCGTTCGAGGCGTTCATGGCTGATGTACCTGGCGTCGATTTCGGCCGCTTTGATGTTCGCGCCCCGGGCAAAGACGCGTTGCGCGCCGGCACGGGTATCGCGGTGCTCGAGTTCAATGGCGTTACTGGCGAAGCTGCGCATGTCTACAACCCGGGCTACCCGTGGTGTCGCGGGATGCTCGACATGATTGCGCACCTGCGCCGCGCGAGTCGCATCGGCGCGCACAATCGGCGGAAAGGGCACGCTCCGGCGACCTTTGGTCAGTTACTGGGCGTGGTGGCGACGGCGCTCAGGCGGCCGAAGTTCGAAGCGCCGGTGGCTGATTCGTAGCAATGCACGCGTCGTTGGCTATGCCCTGGTGGCGGTAATGCCGACGGAACGACCCCGCTGTAGGTGTTCGGGCAGAGCCCGGTATTGAGCCCCCTGGTCCGAAACGATCTATGGGTCTAGGCTTACACGAAGTTGATGACGGCATCCGAAGATCTAGTTGGCGCAGTTTGCGCATCCCTCGCGACCCTTGCGGATCACGTCAGCCTTCTGAAGGCTGAAGAGTTCGGCGCTGCGGTTCCCGAGCTGGCTGGTGCCACGATTGGTCAGCACGTTCGCCACTGCTTGGACCACTACGCCACCTTGGCGAGTGGCATCGCGACGAATCGATTCGACTACGACGATCGCGCGCGCTCGACGGAGGTCGAATGCGATCGCGACCGTGCGCTCGGCAAGGTGCGCGCGCTGCTCGAAGACTTGCGCCCGGCGTTGCTGGCCGCAGATCTTTCTGCCGCGGTACATGTGCGCAGCGCATCATCGTGTAAGGGCGAGATCGCCTGGCAGCAATCGTCACTCGGCCGCGAGTTACAGTTCCTCGTAAGCC
>JBNMND010000142.1:0-13097 GCA_051274975.1 Planctomycetota bacterium
GTATTCCCTGTTACTACCCGGATTTCGACCACGAATCGGTAATCGGCGCACCTGCGCTGTCATGGCGCAGTTACGTAGTCTCCATACCAACGCGGTCACCAAAACCGAAACACCCCGCTCGCGGCGGGGTGAGGTGCACTGCCTGATGCAGTGTTCGGGTTGATTTCGCTGGCGAACGGGTGCTAGGCGCGGAGCCTAGCGGGCTGTCGACCGAGCGAAGCGGCTACCGAGCGAAGCGGCTACCAAGCAAAGTGCCTACCAAGCAAAGTGACTGTAGGCGCTGTTCGCCTCGGCCATCTTGTGCACGTTTTCCTTCTTGGTTACTGCGGCACCTTGGTTGTTGAAGGCGTCGAACAGTTCTTCGGCGAGGCACTTGGCCATCGGCTTGCCGCGCTTGGCGCGAGCAGCGTCAACCATCCAGCGGATGGCGAGGCTTTGCTGGCGACGCTTGTTCACTTCACGCGGGACCTGGTAGGTCGCACCACCAACACGCTTCGAACGAACTTCGACGCGCGGCTTGATGTTATCGATCGCCTTGGTGAAGACGTCAATCGGCTCAGCGCCTTCGACCTTGCTGACGACGAGGTCGATCGCACTGTAGAAAAGGATCTGCGCGGTGGTCTTCTTCCCGTCCAACATGATCTTATTGATGATCTTGCTGGCCAACTTGCTGTTGTAGCGGGGGTCACCCTTCAGGTGGACTTCAGTGGACTTGTAGGAACGTGGCATCAGTTCAGTATTAGGTTTGGTCGGTGTGCGTCGGAGCCAGCTGCTAGAGCAACTGTCTACTTGCTCTTCGGACGCTTGGCGCCGTACTTGCTGCGGCTGCGACGACGGCTTTCGACACCAGAGGCATCGAGGCAACCACGGAGCACGTGGTAGCGAACACCCGGAAGGTCGCGGACACGACCACCGCGGATGAGCACAATCGAGTGCTCTTGCAGGTTGTGGCCCTCACCCGGAATGTAAACGGTGGTCTCCTTACCGTTGCTGAGACGCACGCGAGCAATCTTGCGAAGGGCCGAGTTCGGCTTCTTCGGTGTCATGGTCTTGACCTGGAGGCAGACACCGCGCTTGTGCGGGCAGCTGTCCAGAATCGGCGACTTGCTCTTCTCTTTGATCGTCTTGCGTCCCTTGCGGACGAGTTGGTTGATCGTGGGCATTACAGTGTGTTCGACAGGCCGGTTATCGAAGCGCCCTTCAAAATTGGGCGCGACAAGCAGCGACTGAACGAGGTCCAGTCGGGAATGAGGGCGGGAGAGGATACGGAATGCAATCTCGAAAGCAAGCCCGCCGCGGCCCCATCATGTCGGGAACCGCGTCAAACTCACGATTGCGGGCTTAGTCAGCTCCCTGGCCAGCACCGGTCGGCGAATCGCCCACTGGGCTATCGCCACCCGGAGCGCCATCGGTCGGCGGGGTGCTAGGGGTGTCGTCAGGGGTATCGCCACTCGGGCTGGGCGGCGTTGCGTCCGGAACGTCTCCAGCATCTACCGAACCGCTACCCGAAGGAGCGTTCGACGGAGCGTCGGAGACCGGCGGAGTTTCTGGAGCGGGCGTAACCTCAGCTTCCGGTGCTACGGGAGACTCGGGAGCGGCCGGAGCTTCGACGACCGCCGGTGCCTCAGGCATTGGCGGAAGATCGGCGACCGGCGGAGCATCGGTGATCGGAGTCATCGGAGCCATCGGCATGCCATCCAACGGACTGTCGTCAGCCGGGGCTGCCGGCGGTTCGTCGATTCCGTCGAGGCGAATCACCGGACCACCTTCGTCGAGGAAGCCCTGCTTGCTCAGACGGCCAATCTCTTCGGCCGCAGCCTGGAGGTCGACATTCTTGAGCACGCGCGTCTTCTGGTAGTTCCGGAAACCGGTGCCGGTCGGCACGAGGTGACCCAGGATGACGTTTTCCTTGAGGCCAACCAGGTCGTCCTGCTTGCCGGCGAGCGCCGCTTCGGTCAGGACCTTGGTCGTCTCTTGGAAGGACGCCGCGCTGATGAACGAGTCCGACTGCAGCGACGCCTTGGTGATCCCGAGCAGCAGCGGCGACGCCGTTGCCGGCTTCTTACGCTGCTGACGCAGGTTCTGGTTGGCTTCGCGGAAGCGGAACTTGTCGACGACGGCTCCGGGCAGGAACTCACTGTCACCCGGATCCTCGACCTGAACCTTGCGCATCATCTGCGCCAGGATGATCTCGATGTGCTTGTCGTCGATCGCCACGCCCTGGGCGCGGTAAACGGTTTGCACTTCTCGAAGCAGGTAGTTCTGAACCGCCTTCTCACCCTGAATGGCGAGCATGTCGTGCGGCACGAGCGGACCATCGACGAGGGCTTCACCAGCCTTGACGTGGTCACCGCGGTGCACGCGCAGGTTCTTACCCTGCGGCACAAGGTGCTCACGCTCGACACCACCATCCTCGCCCTTGACGATGATCGTGCGCTTACCGCGACGCTTGTCGCCAAGCTCGACGATGCCGTCGATCTCGGCGAGCACTGCCGGGTCCTTCGGGCGACGCGCTTCAAACAGCTCGGTAACACGCGGCAAACCACCGGTGATGTCCTGCGTTCCTTGCACTTCACGCGGCGTCTTTGCGAGCAGCCTGCCGGCACTGACCTCTTGGCCGTTCTCGACTTCGATGTAGGCCTTCTCCGGAACCGGCGTGATCGCCAGGCGATTGCCACCTGCGTCTTCAATGATGAGGTGCGGGTGCAAATCACCCTTGTGCTCAATCATCACCTTGCGCTGGACCTTCGTGTCCGCGTCACGCTCGATGCGGAACGTCTTGCCTTCGAGGATGTCCTCGTAGCGAACCGTTCCGGTGACTTCGGCGAGAATTGGATTGTGGTGAGGGTCCCACGAGCAAAGCGGCTGGTGTTCCTTGATCTCGTCGCCCTCGATGACGTTCACGATTGCGCCAAGCGGCACAGCGTGACGTTCGAGCTCGCGCTCCTTCTGGTCGACGATGAGGATCTCACCACGGCGCTTCAGCGCGATGGTGTGCGTGCCACCCTTCTCGCTGTCGGTCTCGACTTCAACGGTCTCGAGGTTGGCGAACTGGATGCGACCCGCGCGCTTGTTGCGCACTTCGGAGTCCTCGACCTTCTTCGAGGCCGTGCCACCGATGTGGAACGTCCGCATCGTCAGCTGCGTGCCCGGCTCACCAATCGACTGCGCGCCGATGATGCCGATGGCGAGGCCCGGCTCTGCCATCGCACTACGCGACAGGTCCATTCCGTAGCACTTGGCGCAAGCACCCTTGCCCGCTTCACAGGTGAGCGGGGAGCGAACGCGAATCGTCTCGCTGCTGACGACCGTCTCGATCCGCTTGGCGATGTCGACAGTGATCAGCTCGTTCTTGTCGATGATGACTTCGTCGGTCATCGGATCGACAATCGAGTAGAGCGCGACGCGACCGCGAACCGCGTCCACGAAGGTCACGGCGACCTTATCGCCCTGGTAGACGGTGCCCTTGTCGACGCCGTTCTCCGTGCCACAATCGATAATCGAAACGACGATGTTCTGGGCTACGTCGGCGAGCTTCCGCGTCAGGTAACCAGAGTCGGCCGTCTTGAGTGCCGTATCGGCCAGGCCCTTACGAGCACCGTGCGTCGACGAGAAGTATTCGAGCACGCGCAGACCTTCGAGGAAGTTGGCCTTAATCGGCTGCTCGATGATCTTGCCGGACGGCTTGGCCATCAGACCACGCATGCCGGCGAGCTGACGAATCTGCTCGACGGAACCACGAGCCTTCGACATGACCATGCAATACACCGGGTTCACGTAGAGACGCCCATCGCGGGTGTCGTTACGCAACTCGCTGAGCATGTCCTCGCCGATCTTCTCGCGAGCGTGCGTCCAGGCATCAATGACCTTCAGGTATCGCTCACCCTCGGTGATGATGCCGCGGGCATGCGCCATGTGGATCTTCTCCACTTCGTCAGCGGTCTTCTTGATGATCGTCGCCTTGGTCGGCGGGATGATCATGTCGTCCTTGCCGAAGGACAGGCCAGCGCGCGTTGCCGCCTTGAAGCCCGTTTCCTTGAGGCGGTCCAGCAGACGCAGCGTGGCGTCGCGGTCCAGCAACAAGTGGCAGTCAGCAATGATGTTCGACAACGCCTTCTTGTCGAGGTCGTGGTTGTAGTACGGCATCCCCTCTTCGAGGATCTCGTTGAACATGATGCGACCAGGCGTGGTCTCGACGAGCGTCACGCCGTCGGTGGTAACCGTGTCGCCTTGGTTGCGGATCTCCACACCAGCGGGGAACTGCACCTTGATCCGAGCATGAATGTGGATCTTGTCGCTTGAGTACGACATCCACACTTCGTCACGCGTCGCGAACGTCTTGCCTTCGCCGAGTTCGCCCGGGCGCTGCAGGCTCTGCCAGTAGCAACCGAGAACGATATCCTGGTTAGGGGCGATGATCGGGCCGCCGTGCGCCGGCGAAAAGATGTTGTTGATCGACAACATCAACGTGCAGGCTTCGATCTGTGCTTCGAACGACAGCGGCAGGTGCACTGCCATCTGGTCGCCATCGAAGTCAGCGTTGAAGGCCGAGCAGACGAGCGGGTGCACGCGGATGGCGTTGCCTTCGACCAGAACCGGCTCGAACGCTTGGATACCAATCCGGTGGAGGGTCGGTGCGCGGTTGAGCAGCACGGGGTGATCCTGAATCACCTCTTCGAGGATGTCCCAGACTTCCTCGTCCTTGCGCTCAAGCATCTTCTTCGCGGACTTGATGGTGTCGGCGTGGCCGAGCTCCTTCAGGCGACGAATGATGAACGGCTGGAACAGCTCGAGGGCGACGATCTTCGGGATACCGCACTGGTGCAGACGAAGGTCTGGACCAACGACGATGACCGAACGGGCCGAGTAGTCGACACGCTTACCGAGCAAGTTCTCGCGGAAGCGGCCTTGCTTGCCCTTGATCATGTCCGTCAGGGACTTGAGCGGGCGGTTACTCGAGCCGAGCACCGGACGGCGGCAACGGTTGTTGTCAAACAACGCATCAACCGACTGCTGCAGCATGCGCTTCTCGTTCCGGATAATGACTTCCGGAGCGTTGAGATCGAGCAGCTTCTTGAGACGGTTGTTCCGGTTGATCAGACGACGGTAGAGGTCGTTGAGGTCGGACGTCGCGAAGTTGCCACTGTCGAGCGGCACGAGTGGACGCAGGTCCGGTGGGATCACCGGCACGGCGTCGAGGACCATCCACTCCGACTTGTTGCCGGAGTCACGCAGCATCTCAACAGTCTTGAGCCGCTTGATGATGTCCTTGATCTTCTGCTTCGACTCGGTGCGCTTAAGGTCTTCGCGCAGGGTCTCGCTCAGCAACGGCAGGTCGAGCGCACGCAGCAATTCGCGCACGGACTCGGCTCCCATGCCGGCTTGGAAGGCCATGCCATACTTCTGGCGCGACTGGCGGTATTCGTCTTCCGACAGCAACTGCAGCGCCTTGAGCGGCGTATCGCCGGCATCGGTGACGATGTAGTCCTGGAAGTAGATGACCTTCTCGAGACTGGCGGTCTTGAGACCGAGCAGCGTGCCGAGACGGGAGGGCATCGCCTTGAAGAACCAGATGTGAGCAACTGGAGCAGCAAGGTTGATGTGCCCCATGCGCTTTCGGCGCACACGGCTATGCGTGATCATCACACCGCACTTATCGCAGGTGATGTTCTTGTGCTTGATGCCCTTGTATTTGCCGCAGGAACATTCCCAGTCCTTCTCAGGACCGAAGATCCGCTCACAGAACAGACCGTCACGTTCCGGACGGTAGGTCCGGTAGTTGATCGTCTCTGGCTTTTTAACTTCGCCAAATGACCAATCGCGAATGTCCTCAGGTGAGGCCAGTCGGATAGTCACCGAAGCGTAGTCGTTGATCTTGTCGTAGATGGGTTCGACCATCGGGCGCGCCTTGTTCTCGTAGGTGCTAGTTGCTCACTGGCGTCGTCACGCTTGTGGGCAAGGGAAATATTCAGAGAGGGTGTGTTGCAGATGTTGCGGCTACTGCGAGCCAAGGGCGTTAGCCCTCATCAGCCAGCGGGCGTTTGCCCCCTGGTGATGCGAGGGCGTTAGCCCCCCATCAAGTTCTCAGCAGCTCCGCGCTTGTGCAGTTCGATGTTCAGGCCGAGGCCCTTGATCTCGTTGCAGAGCACACCGAACGAAACCGGCGTGCCGGGCTCGAGGATGTTCTCGTTCTTAACCATTGCCTCGTAGATCTTGGTCCGGCCGTCGACATCGTCGGACTTCACGGTCAAGAGCTCTTGCAGGATGTTGGCAGCGCCATAGGCCTCAAGCGCCCACACTTCCATCTCACCGAAGCGCTGGCCGCCGAAGCGAGCCTTACCGCCAAGCGGCTGCTGGGTGATGAGAGAGTATGGACCCGTGGCACGTGCATGCACCTTGTCGTCGACGAGGTGGTGCAGCTTCAGCATGTAGAGGGTGCCGACCGTGACGCGTTGGGTAAACGCTTCGCCGGTGCGACCGTCGAACAGCTCGGACTTGCCGTCGGTGGCGAAGCCAGCCTTGGTCAGTGCGGATTCGATGTCCTCCATACTGGCTCCATCGAAGACCGGTGTCTGCACACGCCAGCCGAGCTTCTTTGCAGCCCAGCCGAGGTGCGTTTCGAGGATCTGCCCGACGTTCATGCGCGACGGCACGCCCAGCGGGTTGAGCACGATGTCGACCGGCGTTCCGTCGGCCAGGAACGGCATGTCCTCGATCGGGTTGATCTTGGAGATAACGCCCTTGTTACCGTGGCGGCCAGCCATCTTGTCACCGACCGAGATGCGACGCTTGGTGGCAACGTAGACCTTGACCATCTCAAGCACGCCTTGCGGCAGCTCGTCACCACGAGAGAGACGATTGACGAGCTTGTTCTTCTCGGCTTCCGACTCTTCGATGCGCTCGCCGAACTCCTGCAGGATCTGCAGCAGGCTCGCCTTGGTCTTAGTGTCCTTGTGCTCCTCGGCAACCTGACGGACGCGATCGCGGATCGTGCGAAGATCCAGGATCAGCATCTGGTCATTGATGCCCAGTTGCTTGCCATCAGCCGAAGTGACCGGCTCGCCGGTCAAGTTCTTGGCGCTCTCAAGCAGACGCTTGGTGCTGCTGCGGAACTGCTTCAAGAACTCGATTTCTGCGTTCTTGATCTCTTCGAGGTTACGCGTCCGCTCGGCTTCCGTGAGGTTGACCTTGCGGCTGTATTTCTCAGCTCCGATGACGATGCCTTCGACCCCGGTCGGGACCTCAAGCGAGGCGTTCTTCACGTCTTCGCCAGCGCGGCCGAAGATTGCGTGCAGCAGCTTTTCTTCCGGAGTCAGCTCGCTCTTGCTCTTCGGCGCGACCTTGCCGACGAGGATGTCGCCGGGCTTGACGCGGGTGCCGACGCGCACGATGCCGCCTTCGTCCATGTGACGAAGGGCCTTTTCGCTGACGTTCGGGATATCGCGGGAGAACTCTTCCTTACCGAGCTTGGTCTCGCGGATCTCGACCTCGAACTCGTCGATATGGATCGACGTGTAGACGTCATTGCGAACGAGGTCCTCGCTCAGCAGGATGGCGTCTTCGTAGTTGTAGCCATCCCAAGGCATGAAGGCGACGGTGACGTTCTTGCCGAGGGCAAGCACGCCGTTGTCGGTCGCCGCACCGTCAGCCATTACCTGGCCGGCCTCAACCTTGTCACCGAGCTTGATGATCGGCGTCTGATTTTGGCAAGTGCGCTCGTTGAGCGCCTCATACTTGCGCAGTTTGTAGACATCGTCGTCGACGACGATGCGCGTGGCATCGACTGCCGTGACCGTGCCGGCCTTCCTGGCTCGCACGACCATGCTAGAGTTACTAGCGACGATCTCTTCCATGCCCGTGCCGACAACCGGCGCGTCGCTGATCAGCAAAGGCACGGCCTGCCTTTGCATGTTGGAACCCATCAATGCGCGGTTGGCATCGTCGTGCTCCAAGAACGGAATCAGCGAGGCAGAAACGCCAACCACCTGCTTGGTGGATACGTCCATGTAGTCGACAGCCTTGGCGGCCACGAGCGACGGATCGCCCTTGACGCGGGCTATGACGTAGCCCTGATCGTCACCGATCAGCTTGCCGTTCTTCTCGGTCGGCGTATCAGCCGGAGCCAACACCGAGTTGTTCTCTTGGTCGGCGCGTAGACGCACAACCTCGTCGGTGACCTTACCGTTCTTGCAAACGATATACGGCGTCGTCAAGAAGCCGTAGTCGTCGAGCGACGAGTAGATCGCGAGACTAGAGATCAAACCGATGTTCGTGCCTTCCGGCGTCTCAATCGGACACAGGCGGCCATAGTGCGAGACGTGAACGTCACGAACTTCGAAGCCAGCACGCTTCCGGTTAAGACCGCCCGGGCCGAGCGCTGACAGACGACGCTCGTGCGTCAACTGCGACAGCGGGTTGGTCTGGTCAACGACCTGACTCAACTCACCACGAGCGAAGAAGTATTCGATCGCGGAGCTGAAGGTCTTCGAGTTGATCAGGTTACGCGGCGTAACCGTATCGACGTTCTCAAGGTTCATCCGCTCTTGCGCCGTGCGGCGGAGCTTCAGGAAGCCCTTGCGGAACTCGTCACCGGCCAACTCTTGGATGGTCCGCACGCGGCGGTTACCGAGGTGGTCAATGTCGTCGATATCGCCTTCGCCGAGGCGCAAGCCGAGGATGTATTTGATCGCGCGGACGAAGTCGATTGCCGACAGCGTCTGCTGGTTGTTGGACGGGTCGACGTTGAACTTACGGTTCAGACGGAAGCGACCAACGCGACCGAGGCGGTAGCGGGTTTCGTCGAAGAACTTCTCATGGAAAAGCTCACGGGCCTTTTCCAGCTGCGGCGGGTTACCCGGACGCAGGCGCTGGTAGATCTTCAGCAGCGCTTCTTCGTGGCTGTTGGTGGTGTCTTCGCGCAGCGTGTTGAGCAGCAGGAAGTCCTCAGGCTCGCGCAGAACTTCGATATCACGCAGCTCACTGCCGGCGATTGCACGGGCAGCTTCCTCGGTGATTTCCTCACCACTGCGCACGAACGGGTCGCCACTCGCAGCATCAACGATGTCGCCGACTGCGTAGGTCCCAACCAGTGCCTTGGCGAACTTCGCTTCGGGATCGGTCTTCTTACGGACGACCTTTTCGACTTCGTAGAACTCGCGAAGGATCGCAGCATCGGTCGAGTATTTCGCGTCCATCGCACGCAGCAGCGTGGTGCACGAGAACTTGCCCGACTGGTCGATGCGGATCGCAACCGCATCCTTCTTGGTGACGTTGAGTTCGATCCAGCTACCGCGCTCTGGAATGATCCAGCACGAGTGCAGCTTCTTCTCACCGGTGTGCAGTTCGACTGAGAAGTCGACACCCGGAGAGCGGTGCAGCTGGCTGACCGTGACGCGCTCACTGCCGTTCACGATGAACTCGCCGCCGCCGATCATGATCGGGATCTCGCCGAGGTAGATATCTTCCTCGACCGGCTCCGGCTTGACCAGGCGAACCCGGATCTTGAACGGGTAGCCGTAGGTGACCCGCAGCTTACGGCACTCCTCTACCGTGTAGCGCGGCCGACCGAGCTCGTAGCTGACGTATTCCAAGCAAAGCGTCTTGTCGTACGAGTAGATCGGGAAGATCTCACTCAACAGCGCTTCAAGGCCATCAGTATTGCGCCGATTTGGGGCAATCTCCGGCTGAAGGAATTGGTTGTACGACTTCGTCTGCATTTCGACGAGGTCGGGGATCTCGGCAACGGACCGGAAACGTCCGTAGACTACAGTCTCCATGCGGTTCCACCTGACGGTCCCGGACACGGGACCATTGCTGCCGAGGTCATGGCAAAGCCATTCCTGGGACTAGATTGAAGTAACCTGAACGAAGCAACCAAAGACGAACCTCGCGGGACCGGCTGCACAAACACACCAACAGACACACCAACAGACTCACCAACAGACTCAGACTCAGGCGCAGCCATATCGCTGGATTCAGGCTCACTAACCGACCACGCTTCAACCGAAGCGAAGTCAGTAGCCACCAGGCAGGGTCGCATCGCAGGACCCGCAAGCTCTCCTGAGCCTCCGCGCACTACCAAGCCAACCAACACCTGACCTGTATCCACCAAAACTGCCGACCCGCTTGCACTCGAAGCCATCAGACCCCCACCGCGGAACACACCATTAGTCGACAACGCTTCCGGTAACGGGTGCGCGCGGTCGAGATGCGAGATGGGCGGGCGACTAACAAGCATCCACGTGCAAAAAGTGGTCCGAACAGCGCACAGAAGCGTAGACGCCCCGGTCACCCAGCCGCAAACAAAAAGTGCGAACGGGGCTCGAAGCGTTGAGGCGACCACATGCCGAACCGTACTGAAGACCGGACCCCATCACCTGGGGACCGGAAGCACGGTCGATGGACCACTCAGCAAAAAGCACTAAGTAAGCTCGACGGTAGCGCCGGCTGCTTCGAGCTTCTTCTTGACTTCTTCGGCGTCGTCCTTCGTGGTGCCTTCCTTGACAGCCTTCGGAGCTTCGTCGACGAGGCCCTTGGCTTCCTTGAGGCCAAGACCGGTGATTTCGCGGACGGCCTTGATCACGTTGATCTTCTGGCCGCCGGCTTCCTTGAGAATGACGTTGAACTCAGTCTTCTCTTCGACAGCGGCGGCTTCGCCACCACCACCACCCATTACGGCGGCGGGAGCTGCGGCGGAAACGCCCCAGCGGTCTTCCATGGCCTTGACCAGTTGGGCGGCCTTGCCAAGGCTCAGCGCATCAATCTTAGTGAAGATGTCCTCGAGATCAGCGTCGAGGGTCACGGTTTCAGTTTCGGACATTGGAATCCTCTGGAAAGTCAGAGTGCAGGGAGGAGCGGGTAAGTAAATGGGGTTCGACTGGCTCGAGCGCGACTACGCGCACCCTAGCCTCGGGTTCCTAGCTCGCAATTGCGAAGCTATTCGTCCTTGTCGACCTTGGCTTGAATGCACCGGGCAAGACCACCTGCCACGGCGTTAACGACAGTTGCGAGCCCGCGAGCGGTTCCACTGATGGCGCAGACCAACTGAGTGTTGATCGTGTTTCGGTCGGCCAACTCGGCGATCTCAGCAGCGGCTGCACCAACGAAGGCAGTGCCTTCAATGACGCCGCCCTTGATGGCGATCGGAGCGTCCTTGTTCTTCTTGATCCAGTCGCGGAGGACCTTGGCGGCGCCGATGGCACCCTCCTCTTCAGCGACTGCGATACCACAACGACCCTTGAGGGCCTCGCTCATGTCGAGGCCCATCTCGCCGAACGCCTTCTTGGCGAGACGACTACGGACGACCCGGTAGCGGACACCGACTTCGCGCAACTGGGTGCGGATTTCGATGTCTTGCTGTGGATTGACTGCGCCGACGTCCACGACGACGCAGGACCCCATGTTCTGGAGATCTGACTGCAGTTCGCTGAGGAGAATCTGATTGACTAGGTTCGGCATTGGTTAACTCCTTACTCGACCGCGAGCGCGAGGCCCGGGCCCATGGAAGAAGAGACAACAACCTTCTTGATGAACTCTCCCTTGGCTTGCGACGGGCGCAAGGTGCGGAGGTGGTCAACAAAGGCGGTCAGGTTCTGAGCGAGCTCAGCGGCGCCAAACGACTTCTTGCCGATTGCACAGTGCACATTGGCACCAGCATCGGTTCGGAACTCGATCTTACCGGCCTTAAACTCTTTGACTGCTTGGGCGACGTTGGGCGTCACCGTGCCGGCCTTAGGCGACGGCATCTTACCTTGCGGGCCGAGCACCTTACCGAGCTTACCAACGAAGCGCATCATGTCCGGGGACGCGATGGTCATGTCGAAGTCGGTAAAGCCCTTCTCGATCTTTTCAGCAAGGTCGGCAGCGCCAACGTAGTCGGCGCCAGCTTCCAGAGCCTCTTTTGCCTTATCGCCGTCGGCGAAGACTGCGATCTTGATCGACTTACCAGTGCCGTTAGGCAGACTGACCGAACCACGGACCAACTGGTCCGTCTTCTTCGGGTCGATGCCGATGCGTACGACCAACTCGATCGATTCATCAAACTTCGGGCCGTTGATCGACTTGAGAAGCGTGATGCCCTCTTCGATCGCATAGCGCTTGCTGCGCTCGACCTTGGAGGCACCTTCCTGATAACGACGGCTGCGATGGCGAGCCATGGGTTGATCCTGTTTGTTCTGGCCTGGATGTCTTGCCCGCGTGGCCGAAGCCGCCGGTCAGGACATCATGAATGTTATGAAGTCGGGCTGTCTCTAGCGGGAGCTAGTCAACAACGTCGATACCGCAGGCACGAGCTGTGCCTTCCACCATGCGCATGGCGCCCTCGATGCTGATCGAGTTGAGGTCACTAGCCTTCATCTCCGCGATCTCTTTGACCTGAGCGCGGGTAACCTTACCGGCCACCTCACTTCCAGGGTTGTTCGCGGCCGACTCCAGCTTGGCAGCCTTCTTGAGGAGCACCGCCGCCGGTGGCGACTTGAACTCGAGCGAGAAGCTGCGGTCCTTGTAGACCGAGATGACGACGGGGATGATCAGGCCGGCTTGCGCACGGGTAGCGTCGTTAAATTGCTTAACGAACTGCCCGATGTTGATGCCGTGCTGACCCAATGCCGGGCCAACTGGTGGCGCCGGCGTTGCAGCGCCTGCGGGGCATTGCAGCTTTACGGTTGCGGTTACTTCTTTGGCCATAAGTCAATCTCCGCGGTCCAGTGGTCGTGAAGATCACGACCTCCCGCTTTGCAAGAGAGCCCACAGTTTATCGCCGAAGCGATCCGGGGCGGGAAGCCCGGGTTCCGCTCACTAGGTAACCAGTTTCGCGGGAGGGTGAATTGGGAGTTGAGCCCGATTCGGGGGCGAAGATCTAACCAGAGTCGCCAGGAGGAATCAACCTCCGGGAGTGGCTAAATCGTGTCACGATCGAAATCAGGCGGACTAGCGAGGTTGCGACCCGCTTTCGCGGGGTCCAGCGGCCAGACCAGTTCTGATTCAGGCAAATGGGCCCAGATAATGAACCTGAGTAGAGCCTATGCCGGAACAATTCCCGGCCGGATCAGATCCAGCCCATAACGGGTCCAGACCAAAGCAGGTCAAGACCAAAGCAG
>JBNMND010000143.1:0-13045 GCA_051274975.1 Planctomycetota bacterium
ATAGCGTCGGCAATCTCTAGCTGCCGGTAGCACAGGCACAGGCGGCGCAAGATGTCGGCGCGCACGGCCAACCGCGGGAACTGATCAATCGTGGTCAGGGTCGCCTCATCGGCACCATCACCAGAATTAGCCTGCAGCAGGTCTTGCTCGACCTGCTTCTGCATCGCCAGCAGGTAGCCCCCGGCGTACTGCTCGGACATGGTGACCAACAAGCCTTCAACTAGCTTGGGCATGGCCGTCGTGATCGCGTCGACGCTGCGCTGGCGCCCAACGAATCCATAGATGTCATTCGGATCCGGCTCTTCCTCGGTGGCGACATGCACACGCGGCGCTGTTTGCCGCAAGGCTGCGGCCAGCCCTTGCTCGTAAACTTGGCGCGCCGCAACGTCACGACCCGCAAGTTCTTCGAGGCGGCCAATCTTGACCAGCAAACCCACGTCGTTCGCATCGACCGACAGCAAGCGACGATAGAACTTCAGAGCTCCATCGTAGCGTTCGGCCTCTTCGAGCACGGCCGCCGCCTGTCGGTGCACTTCGCCACGATCCAACAGTTCGGCGGCGCGCGAGAACGTGCGCATCGCGTCCGGCACTGCCTTGACGTGCAAGAAGATGGCGGCGAGGTCCATGTAGACCTGCGGCGGCACCACTTCGCCTTGGCCGAGCAAGCGTCGGCCGATCATGACGTACGGCGCGGGATCCCATTCGGGACTGATCTGCTGTCGGCGACTGCCACCGAACATGACGCGCGCATTCTTATCGAGCGAGCGCACCTTGCCGAGGATCTCGCGCAACAACGCCGTGCGACGTTCGCCAGCAACCGGAATGCCGGCGGTCAACGTGCGGATCGACATCGGCATGTCGTTCATCTCTTCGGCCAAATCGGCGGCGAGACGGTGCAGATAGAAGCGGTGCGAACGCTCAGCCAAGCGTTCGAGCGTGACCCGCATCGCCCAATCGACCACCGACTTCGGCACTTGCGTATCGTCTTGTGCGCGCAGGTTCAGAATGCCGTCGATGGCAATCGTGAACAGGTCATCGCGCTTGGCAGTGCTGGCGAGGTATTGAAAGCGACGGGCTGCTTCCATTTCGCGCCCGGTTTCCCGCATCAGATTGGCGACCAGGAGGTGCGTATCGATGCGGTCGGGGAAGCGGCCGAGGCCCTTCACATAGCTCTTCAACGCCAGCTCATTTAGCCCAGCCAACTGGTAGATGCCGGCCTCGAACTCATCGGCGATGCCACTATCGTCTTCGGCAGCACGAAGCGCCGGCAGCTTTTCAATCGCCTGGGCACGACGACCGCGTTCGAGGCGACTCAACGTCAACTCGCGCATATGGTCGAGGCGATTCTCGGTATCACGCTCAATCAACTGCTCGATCAGGCGCTCGTATTCGAGGTAGTCCTGACAGGCGAGGTAGATCGTTGCCTTACGACGGATGATGTCGAGGTCTGAAGCATCTGACGTTCGCAGCGCTTGTTCGGTGATCTCGGTCGCCGCCGCAGAATCCCCAACCTTGACGTAGAGACGAACCAGCAACTCGACGTCGGTGGTATCCGCGGTGCCAGCATCGAGCTTGTCCTCAAGTTCGATCGCAATCTTCGCCAACACACCGAGGCGCGCGGCGACCGTCATCATGCGATCTTCGACGTAGCGACCGCGTGGCGTGCTGCGCACCTTGGCCCACAACGAACGCCAGACGACCAACGCATCAGGCTCTCGATTAACCTTCGACAGCAGTAGCGCGTACTTCATGTCGAGGTCGGTGCCTAGGAACCCCCCGAAGGCCTCGCGCATGCGATCGAGTACCTGCACCGCTCGGTCGAGACGGTCCATGCGTTCGTAGATGCCGGCGACTTCGGCAAGCACGGCGTCCTGGCCGTCGGCTTTGCCTTCGATCTCTTGCAGCATCGCGCTCGCTTCATCGAAGCGACCGCGATCAACGTGCAGTTTGACGACGAAAAGCTGCGCCGTTTCGCGCAAGCCTTCGGACTGGATTGCGATACCAGCAGCACGCAGCGCCAAGTCGTCCAGGCCGAGGTCCATCAGCGAGTAGGCAGCCTCAAGCTGTCGGTCGGCGGTGACATTACCCTTGCCGAAATCGTGCCACGCCGCCTTGGCCTCGGCGCGGTCGCCGTTCTCGAGAAAGTGACGACTCAAGCCGCTGCGCCATTCCAGATTGTCTGGCTCGGCGGTCATCAGCTCGCGGAACTGCGAGATCAACACATCTTCGCGGCCGGTCTCGCGACAGATCTCCAGCAACTGGCGACGCAACGCCGGGGTCCACTTGCCCTTGCCCTGATCGGCACCGCTGCCCTGGTCGCCATCACTGCCCTGGCGGAACAAGCGCAAGGCGTCCTCGACGCGGCCCTCGTCACGCAACAGGTCAATCCAGACCTGGCGGGCATCATCCTTCAACTCCGGGCTGGCCTCGAGACGCTTCAGCAGCGCCTCGACCGCATCGCCGGCGCGATACGCGGAGACCACGACGGTCAGCGCGTAGCGGCGGTCGCGCTTCATCTTCGCAACCTGCACCGCCTCCCAACCGCACTCTTGCGCCTTCTTGTAGTCCTTGGCGGCCAACGCCCATTCCGCGAGTCGCACTAGCTGGCGGAAGCGCTCGGTGCCTTCGCCCTGCACATCGTAAAGCTCGAGGGCGGCCGCGGGTTCGTTGCGCAACGCCAGGATGATCGCGGCCTGGTTGCGTTGCTCGCGATCGAGTTCGGGACTCTTCGCGAACGACTTGAGTTGCGCGATCGAGTCACTGCCGACGAGTGCCCGACGAAACAGAATGCGGCGACGCAGAGTCGGCTCGAGCTGCTTCTTCAGCAGTTCGTCATAGGCACGCGCCGCGTCGTCACCACGGCTAAGCGTGTCGAGTAGCTCGGCTCGCAACAACAGGTCGCCATCGGTGCGCTGGCCGACGGGGATGCCGTCGAGCACGCGCATCGCCTTCTGCGGTTGGCCCTGATAGCGAAGGATGCCGCACAGCAAACGCGAGGCACCAGATCCCTGGTTGCTCGCGATGCGAGCTTGCATCATGTCGATCAACAATCGGACTTCGCCGTGGGCCGCAGCCGCGGCTTGCCACAACGCGTCAGCTTGTGATTCCGGGTGACTTGTAGCCAGCGCCTTCTCGACGAGCGAGACCACGCTGGGGTTCAGGGTTTCGACTGCTGGGCTCTGTCCCGATTGGGACACGAGCGGCTGCGACAACCACAACAGTGCGCACAGAGCGCCGATGCGAACGACCATCAGGCGAGCCTCCGTGGGCCAGTCGCTCGACGGCGGTGCCACACATCCAATACGTAAGTAAGCAAAGCGAGCAACACGAACCACGGCCACACCGGCCACACCTGCAGCGGGGCACCCGTGCGCCCGACTGCGAGCGTCGGAATCACCGCGCCATCAGCAACGTGCGCGCCACCTGTCGCCACCGCAATCGCGGCAACGGGCAAGGCGGCACGCGGATCAACCTGCGTCTCAGGCGCCCGCGCCGACAGCGGATCAGAACAGATACGGTGCCGCCACCCATCACTGGTCGACGCCACTAGTTTGACGGTGTCGTCGATGGCGGCGATGCGCGTGCCATGGAAGACGCCAGGGGCAACTTCGCGCATCGCAATCTGCGCGTCCTTATCCCCGGCCAACTGTACCCCGTCCTCAGACAACTGTATTACCGGCACGGTCGACGAACGAACTTCGCGCCGAGCTTCGATGTAGAGGTGCGTAGCATCGCGGCTTACCGTGACGGCGAACGGTGGCTGCGCCGAACGCGAGGTACGGCTCAAGACGCGTCCGAGCATCGGGCCGTAGCCAGGCCACTCGCTCCACTTGCGCGTACCAGGGCCGACCGGCTCCGTGCTCAACGACGTGACGCGGCCAAGGCCATACTGCCACGACGCCATCACCGGGCGCGAACTACCGGCAACCGACAACAACAAGTCGGCTCCGGGACGCAGCGAGGTTTCAACCAACGTCTGCACTGGCGGGATCGAGTCCGAGTCGACGTCGCCCCACCAACCGCGGCCCCCGCGAGCTTCGATCTTGAAGTTGCCCGGCCGATATGGGGGCAACATCGAAGTGCTCGGCTTCTTGAGCAGCAACTCCGGCAGGTTGAAGCGATCCGGCGAGTGGTAGTAACGGCCGCCGCCCCAATCCGCGATTTCGACCAAGAACTCACTGTGGCGACCCGGTCCAACCAGCACCGTCGACACCGCAATGCCGTCGTCCGACATCTTGCGCAACAACGCTTCGTAGGGACCGGTCTCGACGCCTGCGTCAGTCACAATCAGCACGTGCTTGTAGCGCGTCTGCACGTTCTTCAATGCGTAGTAGGATTCTTCGACCGCAGGGAACAACACGGTGCCGCCAGCGGCACCTAGTCGGTTGAGGGCGCGCTGAATGTCGATCGAGTTGGCGGCGGATTGCACCGGCGCGGCCCACTGCTTGGTGCCGTAGAACTCAACGATGCCGACCTTGTCGTGCGGTTGCAGCCGACGGATCGCAAGGCGCGCGACTTCCTTGGCCAACGTCATGCGGTTGCCGACCATCGAGCCGGAGGTGTCGATGACGATCGCCAGAGTCGTGCTCGGATCCTTCTTCTCTTCCTTCTGCACATACTCGACCGGCGAGATCGTCTCGATCACCGTGTCGTGGTAGCCACCGGGGCCAAACGCAGAACGGCCACCACTGACAAACAGCCCCATGCCGCGCTGTTGCACCGCGTCGGCCATTTCCTGTTGCCAGCTCTCCGGCACTTGGTCGGCCGGGCGATCGTCGAGCATCGTCAAGTCGGTGCGTGCGAGATCGAGTGGCTGGCCGCTGGTTGGTTCGCGCAGCTCGAAGCCACCGCCGAGCAGTTGACCAAGATGCGCCGCGGCATCCTGCACGCGGGCACCGAGATAGAGAACGCGCAACGGGTCCTGCACAGCGACGGTGCGCACGAGAACGTTGTTGCTGACATCGGCGTCGGCAGCATCGGTGCGGCCAACCTTCGCAGTCAGTGCCACGTAGCCTGCTTTGCTTGGCTCAAGCGGCAGTTCGATCGTCGCAACCCCATTGCAAGCGATCTCACGCGACTGTGCGACTTGCTCACCGTCCGCCAACAGCGTGACTTGCACGGTTGCCTGCGCCGCCGCAACCACCACGCGAACGCGACCGACGTGACCGACTCGTAGATCGTCGAGCACCGTCAGGCCGACGGTGCGCACGTCTTCGGTATCGTGCGCGAGCTCGACGCAATGCAGTGGCAAACCGCGCAGGGTCAGTTCTTGTAAGCCCGACTGCCAACGACCATCGGTCGCCAGGCAATCACTGATCAACGTGACCGCGCCGCCCGAACCTTCCGGAATCGTGCGCAAGGCCCGCGCCAAAGCCACGCCCAGTGGCGAGGCATTGTTCTGGTCGATCGCGAGATGCTGATCAAACGTCGACTGCTCATTAGCAGTAGAGCTGCGGCCGCCAATCTCGAGCAGCACACGGACGCCGTCTTCGGGTAGCGCCTGCTCAACTGCCTGCAACGCCGCATCAATGGCGGCGGCATCGGAAACACTGGCGCTACGGTCAACGATGACTACGTGATGATCCGTCCACGCAACGCTAACGAGCACGGGGCGAGCCAGCCCCACGACCAACGCCAAGACGACAACCGTACGCAGCAAGGCATGCCGCCATGCGGCCGCGCGGCGTGGCACAAACCACACCAACGCCGCAAGCGGCAGCAACCACAGGAACTCGGGGAACTGAAAGTTCATCGATGAAGCGAGGCGTTACGGGATGCGTGAGGTGCGGAAGAGCAACCACTCGACACCGAGCAGCAACAGAGCGAGCAACAAGAAGAACGTGATCAGGTCGTAGCCACTGGCCGTAGCCGTCGTCGCAGCAGGCAATGAGGCGGCCAAGGCATCGATAACCCCCGTCGACTGCGGGTCGAGCAGGGATGCGGCGAAGGCCAGGTTGCCACCAGCAACATCGCTCGCCATCGAGTAGGAGCCGGCGACTCCGGGCACGAACGACGCGGAGAAGGCACGGCTGGCATCGCCAGCTTCGTGGATCACGGCGGCATCGGCGAGGGCTATTGGCTTACCAACGGCGATCTGATCCGGGCCTTCCTCGAAATCAGCGAGCCAACGAATCGACAGACCAACGAACAACGGGAACGACCGCGAGTTGACGAAGTCGTAGTCCGGCTGCAGCAACTTCTGCCACATCCAGAGCTTCTTGTTGCCGTCGGGTTTCGCCCCCATCGTGACAGCGCGACCAAGAGCCGCCGCAGTCGACATCGCGTCGATCTCATTGAGGCCGAGGCCACGATAGAGCTCGTCGAGCACCTGGCCTGGATCGAGTTCGGGTGGATGGAAGACCAAGAACGCATCCTCGGCTTGCTCCATCGTGCTCAGTTCCAGCGCCGGCAGCTGGCTGCCAAAGTCGCTGCCAACACTACGAATGACGACACGGGTATCGGCATTGACAGTGTCCTGCAGCACGACCCCGGTGTCCGCCGTTAGCACCTGCCGCAACACGCCCGCAACGCCTGGCTGCACAGCAACGGCAATCGGGCGGCGATCCGGCAGCACGAACTGCGCGTGGTCGTCGTGCACCAGCGCGTCGCCCCCTGGCAACGACGCGAGCAACGACTGGCCGTGGGCTGGAACATCGCGGAAGCGGTAGTGCGATCCATCGACCGAAGCAGACACTTCGGGGGCATTTGCAAGCGCAACACCATCGAGTTGCAGAGCAGGAATCGCCTGTCCCACCACCTCAAGTAGCACGTCGATGTTGTGCCATTTGCCGGAAGCGGCCGCCCGCACGCCAAGTGCCGTGATGCCAGCGTTGCTGCCGGAGCGCTCGCTAACCTTGAGTTGCCGAACTTCGATCGAATCTGGTAGCAGAGCCAACTCGCCCGCAGACAAGGAGTGCTCGCCGACAACACATACCGTGATCGGGCGATCGCCGCGAACCTGGACGAACTGCTGCAGCACTTGGGCGACAGTATTGGGGCTGGCTTCTGGCTGCGCATCCTGCAAACGGCGCGTTAGCAGCAGCGACTCTTCGCCAGGGCGCAGCACAGTGCGAACGCGACCGCCACACAGCACCACGGTGCGCGCGTCCTCGGGCAGAGCGCCGACGTAGTTACTCGCCAGTGCGACCGCTTCTGGGAAGCGTTCGCCAATCGCCATCGCGGCCGAGCCATCCAGCAACACGACGTGATCGCGCTGGGCGTCACCGCCACCGCGCAGACCACCAACCGACAACCAGAGCAGCAGCGCAATCGCGAGGATCAAGACGTAGGCCCACGGATGACGGAAGCGCTGCACGAGCACACGTGCCCGCGACTCCTCCATCGCCTGCTGCCAGAACAAGGTCGTCTCGACCTCGACCAGCTGATGGCGAACGCGCAGACGCTGCAACAAGTAGAGCACGCCCGCAATGGCAAGTGCGCCGAGCAGGCCCCACACCAACGGGAGGTTGCTGAAGCTCATACGACGAAGGCCCCCGACTCAAACAACGTCGACAACTGCGGCACGACCGGCTCGTCAACATCGACGCGCACGAGGCCCGCTTGCTGCGACATCGCCAACTTGTGCAGCCCTTGTTCGAATGACTCGTAGGCGCGGCGATAGGCGGCGAGCACTTCGGGCGTCACCGACACGTCGTGTTCTTGACCGTTCTCACAATCGCGCAACAACAGGTCGCCGGAAAGATCCGGATTCTGGTCCGTCTTGCGGGTGAGCTGCACCAACAACAAACGGTGACGTTGCCGCGACAGGCTGTCACGCACCGCTGCGAGGCCGCCCGGATCGAAGAAGTCGGAGACGACAATCAGCAGGCCTGGGCGCATGCCTAGGCGCGCGAACTTGCCGAGGGATTTGGCGAAGTCCGTGGTGCCGCCAGGCTTCTGCGCAGCTAGCTCTTGTGCCATGCGCATCATGCGCACGCGGCCACTGCGCGGCTTCAATGCCACGCGCAGTTCGTCGGCGAACGGAAACAAGCCAACGCTGTCGTGATGATTGAGTGCAGCGGCTGCCAATGCGAATGCCGCACGCAAGCCGGCGTGGGCACGCGGTTGGTCGCCGTGAAACATGCTGCGCGAGACATCCGGTGCCAGGTAGACCGGCAGGTCTTCGAACTCTTCGAACAGCCGCAGGAATACGCGCCCAAGTCGGCGGTAGATGTTCCAGTCGATGGCCCGCAGGTCGTCGCCCGGCGCGTAGCCGCGATAATCGCGAAACTCCATGCCAGAGCCCATGTGCCGCGAGCGTTGCTCGGCGTGCACACCACCGCGCGCCACGCGCTTGGCGAGGATGCGAAACCGCGACACCGAGTCCAGGAAGGCCGGGTCGAACAGTTCTTTCGCAGTGCTTACGGCGTTCGCCATAGGTGTTCAGAAACCGTGCTTAGACAACCGGCGGTTGCACGTGCTGCAGCACGTCTTGAATGACGCGGTCGGCCGTGATCCCGTCCGCGGCACCGTGGAAGTTGACGATGATGCGGTGACGCATCACGTCGTAGGCGACGGCCTTGATGTCGTCGTTGCTGACGGCAAAACGGCCCTCGGTGAGCGCACGCACCTTCGACGCCAACATCAGACTCTGCACGGCGCGCGGGCTCGGACCCAACGAGACGAACTCATTGACGATCTTCGGCGCGAAGTCGGATCCCGGCTGTGCGCCGACGACCAGATGAATCGCGTAACGCTTGGCGAGTTGCGGCACGGGCACCGACAACACGACCTTGCGCAGCTCCATGATCTCCTTGCTGCTCGAGACGTTGTTGATCTCAGGCTCCTTGCCAGCCGTGGTACGGTCAACGATCGCTTCGTATTCCTCAATCTCCGGATAGCCGACCTGAATCTTCATCAGAAAACGGTCGAGCTGCGCTTCGGGCAACGGATACGTGCCTTCTTGTTCGACCGGGTTCTGCGTCGCCATGACACAGTACGGCTCCTGCAGCTTGATGGTGCGACGACCAATCGTGATCTGACGCTCCTGCATCGCCTCGAGCAACGCCGACTGGGTGCGCGGCGTCGCGCGATTGATCTCGTCGGCAAGCACCAGACTGGACACCAGCGGCCCTTCCTGGAATTGCAACTCGTGACCGCCGCCATCCGTATCCATCAGCACGTTGGTGCCCTGAATGTCGGCGGGCATCATGTCCGGAGTGAACTGAATGCGAGAGAATGGCACGTCGACGGCTTGGCCGATCGAACGCACCAGCATCGTCTTGCCAAGCCCCGGCACGCCTTCCAGCATGACGTGACCACCGGCAAACAGAGCAGTCAGCGCGGCATCGAGCACCGCCTCCTGCCCGACCATGAAGCGCTGCACTTCCGTTTTGATCTTCTGGTGCACATCACGGAAGCGCTGGGCGTCGCGCTCGGCGACTTCGACTAGTTCGTTGGCGTTCATCACTGCGGTCCGCCTTCCTCACGAAGGCTCAGGTAGAAGCTGCGCACGAGATCCTGCATCCATGGACTCAGGACTCGGCGTGACAGATGACCCATCGGAGCGGCGCGTGCACCTCGGCCTTCGCCGTTGATGCTGTCGCCCTGTTGGGCCTGTGGTTCAATGCGTTCCTGGGTGATCTTGCTCATGCCAGGATTCGGCCGGGCGCTGATGTGATCGGGGAACGTCACCCCGAGCACCAACTGCGCCACGCCTCGTTGTTTCTTAGGTCCACCGGGGCCGCCGCGACCGTTCGCGTCGTCCTGTGGCTTGCCGCTACCCATCGAGATCTGCAGATCGCGATTCACCGGCGGTTTGCGTTGACGAAGGTTCGGCTGCACACCACCGCGCGCCTTCGACTCGTCGTTCTCGTCGTCGACTTCTTCGTCCTCTTCGGGATCCTGCTCATCATCAGACACGACTTGGTCCTTGGCGGACCACGGCGAAGCGGTAGGGCTCTTCGACGAGCCCTTGCCCGAACCACGACCCAACGTCGAACCCGACTCTTGCGGCGGCTTCTTCTGGTCCTCGGTCTTCTCGGCCGCGTCCTTCTTGGACTTAGGCTTCTTCTTCGCCTTTGGCTTCGCGGACTTCTCGCCCTTGGTGCTCTGGGCCTGATTGCTCGGCTGACCACGCTCCGAACCACCACCGGCGGCGGCGCGCGCTTCGGCACTGCGGCCGCTGCCGATGGGGTTCTTGCCGCGGCGGCTGGCGTCACTCGGCGTCTCGTCTTCGCTAGCCGACGAACTGTTGCTGTCCTTCTGCGACTGCCGAGGCGTGCGTTGCTCCGCGACCTTCGGCTGCGGGTTGGGTTGATTGGCGACGTCACTCGGCTGCTCAGTCGGCTTCTGCCCGACCACAGCAACTTGGCGCTCGCCCTCGGGGCTGGCCACATCCACCGGAACGGCGACAGTCACCAAGCTGGCGAACCACAGCAGCGCGAGTGCGGCGAGCACGGCCAATGACAGTGTGCGCGGCGACTCGGGCACCACAGCAGGTCGGCTTGGACGGGCTGTACGCGCGGCTTGGATTCGTTGTTGGGCATCGCGAATCGCGGCCAATTGGAAGCCATCGGGTTGCTCGACCTCGACGAACTCGTGCGCCGTTGCCATGCGGTCGGCCAACTGCAGTTCGCTATCGATCGCGCGTAGCGCCGCACCATCGGCGACACCCCGCTGCTTTGCTTGTTGCCAACGCAACAAGACTCGGCACAACGGCAACACCGCCGTCAACAGCACAATGAGCACCCAAGGCAGCTGTAGGTCAATCCCGAGTGGCGCCAACAACGCCACCAAGAACAGATACGCCGCCGGGAATGCCAGCGTCGGCCCCGCCAAACCACTGAGACGGCGGGTTGCTTGCTGCACCAAGCCGCGACGCAAATGTTCGGCAACAGGCCGAGCAAGGTCACTCAGTTCAACGCGAACTTCGGCAGGTGTGCGATTGCTGTCACTCATCGTTCGTCCTCCTGACCAGCTAGTAACACGTCGCACTGCACCGATTGCTCCACGATGCGGGTGCCGGGTTCGCGCAAGACTGCGACGACCACCAACTGGTCCTTCGCGAGGCGCGTCGACAACCGCGAGGCCGGCGAACCGCCCTGCTTCTCATAATCATCTAGGAACGTAATGTTGGCGGCCTCGATGTCGTTAAGAGCGCGCGCAAACGGGATCTCCATGACGCCGTTGGTCGGCTGCCACTTGATGCCGCGAACGCGTTCGGTCAACGCGGCACGGGCGACCATGCGATGCACGACCGTCGCACCGAGGCCCGGGTAGATGGCGCCCTTCTCGGCGAGGATCAATTCAACATTGCGACCAGAGCGCGTCGGCCCCTTCACCTGCAGTGTGCCACGCACAACGCCTTCCTCGAGGCGCGCCGAGATAGTCATCGTGAACGGGCTCTTGCGACGCAGCCCTTGCAGCGTCACGTCACGAACGTCCTGATAGACGCTGTCAGCATCGGGGTAGCGACACGCGCCGGGACCGGCTTCACGACCATTGACGAGAAACACCGGCTTCTTGCCAACCGAGTCGGCCATCGCCATCGAGACTTCATTCATCAACGCGACCGGTTGCGGCGCGTCGACGTGGTATGACAGCATCGTGACGCGATCGACTGGGAAGTGGCTCTGCAACGCTTCGAAGACCATGGCGCCGCCTTCGGTGAATGCGCGCCACCGCTCGCCCTGCTTCTGGCCGAGGTGCGGATTGGTGATGTGCTCGACCAATACACAGCGGTTGTTGTCGTTCTTGCCGCTCGCAACGAAGCGCGTCGGCGCCGTCATGCTCCGCACCTTGCCGGAGATCAAGCGATCCACGAGCTCGTAAGAGAACGGCTCACCGCCCATCTTCGACTGCAAACCTTCCATCAACGGCACGGCTTGCGGACCAAACTCCGGCGATATCACGGCCTGCACGTAGCGCGACATCGCACGACGGTGCTTACCTTGTAGTTCGTAGACGCGACCGAGCAGCAGGTTGACTTTAGCGCGATCGGCCGAGCCAAACGCGTCCGTCAGACCAAACGCGGCCGACATCAGGTGCTCCCAGGCGCCGCGCTCATCTTTCATCTCGAGCAGCAACTCGCCCAGGCGAACGTGCAAGCGATGCGTCGCTTCGGGGTAGCGATCCTTGCGGCCGCCGTCGATGCCGAACCGACCAGCCATCACGGCCAGGTCCGGACGCCGGCTCTGCACCAACATGTCGACCGTCGCCAGTGCTTCGGTCGCCTTCATATCGGCAGGTCGCGTCTCGTGCATCCAACGCAACGCCGGCTCAACGTCCTTGGCGTCGGCACCTTCATCGACCTGCATCTGCAACAGCATGCTGGCGGCCTCGCCTGCCAACCGACTCTCGCCGTGCTGTTTGATCCAACCGGCCAGCGGAGCCACTTCTTCTTCGGCCCGCGCCACGAAGAACGCGGCCTCTTCGGCGGGGAACGGCAACTCCCTGACGCGCGTCAGACCGATCCAACCGTTCTTGGTATCGATGTGCACCCGGAAGGTCTGCAGGAAGCCCAGCCCCAACGTTGCAAGAGCACCGTCGCGATGCACGTGGTCGTAGGACTCCGGGCGCCAGGCCACGATCTTCGAGAGGTCATAACCGGCAACTTCGACCGAACCGATCTGGCCCCCAGGTTGATCGACCTCGAAGCAGAAGTCTTCGTCGACAATGGCGTCGTAGCGTGACGAGCCGATGCCGAGCATGCGCACCTGACCGTTGGCAAGTTTGGCCGGCATCCATGCGATGTCGCCGGCAACCGAGCCGGGCACGTAGTGCTTCTCGGGACCATCGGGCCGGGCACCTTCGCGATCGACAGCAGGCTTCAAACGAACCTGACCGCGAGCGAGGTCATAGGTAACTTCGTACTGCGACAGGATCTTGCCACCGATCGTTCCCGCAACCGAGATCTCCTCCATCTGCGGCGCGTAGCGTTTGGTGAAGTCCTCCATGCCTTGTTCGTCGCCGTGCTCGCGCATGTCGACTTCGATGTCGAGACCCGGCAACTCAATCGTGATCGGCAGCATCGTGCCGTCGGGATGCTCAACGGCGAGGCCTGCCGCAACCTTGTTGTGCAGCTCAAGACCGCACGGCTTGTCGT
>JBNMND010000144.1:0-13024 GCA_051274975.1 Planctomycetota bacterium
AACGCACGTTCGGCAAGGCGCCAAAGAACGGCCACAGCCTGTGGATTTCGATGCACGGCGGCGGCGGCACCACCGCAAAGACCAACGACGGCCAATGGCGCAACCAGATCCGTCTCTACAAACCAAAGGAAGGCATCTACGTCGCGCCGCGCGCGCCAACCAACACGTGGAATCTTTGGCATGAAGGCCACATCGATGACCTGTTCGATCAACTGATCGCCAACTACGTGATCGAACGCGGCGTCAATCCCGATCGCGTCTACTTGATGGGTTACTCAGCGGGCGGCGACGGCGTCTACCAACTGGCGCCGCGCATGGCCGATCGCTTCGCCGCAGCATCGATGATGGCCGGCCACCCCAACGGCGTCTCGATGCTGAGCGTGCGCAACCTGCCGTTCATGATCTGGATGGGAGCCAAGGACGGCGCCTACAAGCGCAATGAGATGGCCGCACTCTGGGGCGAGAAACTCGACGCGTTGGCTGCCGAGGACAAGGGCGGCTACGAACACGAAACACACATCGTCAAAGGCAAGGGTCACTGGATGAACCTCGAGGACGCGGCATCGGTTCCGTGGATGGCGAAGCGCACCCGCCAGACATGGCCAAAGAAGATCGTGTGGCATCAAACTGGGCGCGCGCACGATCGGTTCTATTGGCTTTCGGTGCCGACCGAGCACGCCAAAAACGGCCAAACGATTCGCGCCATAGTCGACGGCCAAACGATCACGCTGATGACCGAGGGCGTCGAACAGGTTCGCTTGCGACTTAGTGACGAGCTACTGGATCTAGACAAGGAGATCACCGTCATACGCAATGGCCAGCAAGTGTTCCAAGGCAGGGTGCCACGCACAGCCCGAGCGATCTACGAGTCTCTGAGCGGGCGGCTGGATCCAAACAGCGTGGCGACGGCCGACCTCAACATCAGCAAGTAAGGGGCACCGCAACGCCAAGTGCGTTCCCCGGTCACAACACGCTTTTTGGCACCGACCGGGCCCGATACAATCACCCCACTGCGAACCAGTGCGGAGCCAGCCACTCCCTCCGTAACTACTGAGCCCGCAGACAAAACGAATACCGCTGGCCTTCTGAACCAACGGCCCGCACTTTGCTATGCACCGGCAGTAACTTCCCGCAAACCGGTTCCCCTCCCGTTCGATGCCCACTCCCGCCCGCGCCATGAACTTTCGCCTCCTGGCCCCGCTCGCAATTGTGCTGACGATTGCGATCACCACCCTTAGTTCCTGCCTGCAGACACGTTCGATCCAATCGCTACGTGAGGGTAACACCCTGACGGCATCCGGCACCACGAGTGCGATGACGACGCTGGGCACCCAGGCGCACTACGACAAAGTGATGTCGAGCGCGTTCTGTGCGAGCTGCCACCCGGCAATTTACGCCGAGCACGAGCTCAATACTCACGGCCGGGCGTACACCGATCCGGAAGTGCGCATGGCGACCGGTCACTTCGAGACCGGCAACTGCATTGCGTGCCACACGCCGCGACCGATCTTCGAGACCGGCATCGGCAACAACCCGCAGCGTCGTCACTACGGCCTCGAAGATGGCAACTCGTGCATGACGTGTCACTGGCAACAGGATACCGATTACACGCAGTTCGTTGGCGGCACCGATTGCATCAAGGCGTTCGACGATCGCGTCGGCGAAGTCGAAGCATGCGCCGTTTGCCACAAGAACCACGGCACGCCCTACCAATGGGAAGAGTCGCCGAACGGCAAGGCTGCGGGCCGCACTTGCATCAGCTGCCACATGCCGCGCATCAAGCGCCCGATCGCCGTCGGTGGTCGGGTGAAGCGCGTCTACTCGCACCGCTTCCCGGGTGCTCGCGACGAAGCGCACGTCAAGCGCGCCTACGACTACGAAGCGAAGGTCGATGGCAACGTTGCCGTGGTCATCATCGCGAACAGTGGCGCGGGCCACAACTTCCCGACCGAGCTTCGCCAGCGGTCGGTCGAGTCACTGATCGTCGTGCGCGACCCAGAAGGCAAAGAGATCGCGCGTTCGCGCAAGGTCTTCCGCGATCCCTACCGTCGTCCCTACGGCATGACGTTGCCGACCAACAAGCAGATCCCAAGCGGCGAGCAACGCGAGCACCGCGTGCCGCTAAGCATTGCCAACGGCACCGTCGAGTGCGAACTGCACTACAAGTTCTACTTCCCGATCGAGGACAACCATCCCGAGCTGGCGAGGCGTCTTGAGAAGCGACAACTGGTGTTCACCGACATCACGCCGAACATGGCCAAGGTCGAGACGGACTACTACCCCATCGTTGCCACACCGGAAGGCATCGACGCGCGCCAAGCGAGCCCAAGTGACTTGCCCGAGCTCGCCAGGACTGTGGTCGGCACGGTCAAGTTCGTGATCCCCGAAGGCGACTCGCCAGAAGTAATCCAAGAACTCGTCACCTTGTTCAACTTCCAAATGCCCGAAGCCAACCGCAAGGCGATAAACCGACTGGCCGAGATTGGCGCGCCGGCTGTGCCCGCGCTGATCGAGGCACTCGGTTCGTGGGACAACAAGACGTTTGGCAAGTCGATGAGCACGCTGCGTCGCATCGGCGGCCCGGCCGTGCCATTGGTGCGCGCTGGCCTCAACCACGACAATCTCTACGTGCGTTTGCACTGCCGCGAACTTCTCGGCGAACTGCCGGTGCCGACCGACAAGGCCGTGTTCGTGGCCGAAGTCGCCAAGGGACTTACGGCAAAGAACGCCCTCGACCGCAGCACCACGAGCACGCTGCTCGGACGCCTGCTGGCTCGGGATCAAGCTGCTGCGATTCGCGCCCTTCTCAATGAGTTCGACCCCGATGTCGTGCGCACCGCCGCGATGGCACTCGCCGAACTCGATGACCGCGACAGCGTGGTCGCGATCGAAGCCGCGATGCGTCGCAGCACGTTCGTCGAGATGCACATCGATCTCGCCGGAGTGCTAGCCCAACTAGGCTCGACCGCCGGCGTGCCGCTATTGCTTGCCAACCTCGATTACGAGGACGACCTGATCCGCGAACGGTGCTTCGAACAGTTCGTGCGCATCACCGGCCAACACATGGGCTACGAGCTCATGGATATGCGCGAGCGCCGACTCGATGCGATCGGCAAACTGCAAGGGTGGTGGCTCAAGAGCGGCACCAACTTCCAACCACGGAGCTGGCCACGGCCCGACATGGCGACCGACCGCGAAGCGTTCCACCTGGTGAAGACACTGGGCGGCGGCGCCGGCTTGATCCCAGCCGCCGAAGACGACCAAGCCACCATCGATCGCATCCTCGCGCACGGCACCGATGCCTTGCCGGCGCTAATCCGCGGGCTCAAGTACCCGCCCGGCTTCGCTGGCAAGCGCGCGTCGATCCTCGCCACGTTGCAACGCCTCGGCGACCGCCGCGCCGCCGCACTCGTGCTGCCGATTCTGCGTGACCCGGTCTTCGGCGTTTCTCACTGGGCCGCCTCGGCCCTCGAACAAGTCGGCGACAAGGACTGCCTGCCAGGCCTGCGCCGCTTCGAAGCGCGCGTTCGTCAGGCGGGGCAACTCGGCAAGCTGCCCGCAAACATCCCGAGCGGCGACCCACTGATCGCATCCTCGGCACGCAGCCGACTGATGCTCGGCGACAAGGCGGCACGCGTGGATCTCGTTGCGCTGCTAACGAGCGACAACGCCATCGCACGCACCACTGCGATCGGCGCACTCGAACAGAAGTTCGGTGATCGCCGCGGCTACAACCCAGAAGCAACGGCGGTCGAACGACTGCGCGCAGCGGCACGCTGGGTCGAGTAACGACCTAGCTAACCGTTCGATGAGCCGCGCTCGCGGGAGACAATCTCGCTGAGCCGCGCACCAGCCACCGCTTCAGGCCGCTCTCCCAGCTCGTGGAGTAAGCTTGATGCCGGTCGACCGAGTGAGGCACCTTGTCTCGGTGGCAGGTACGCCACCCGATACGGCCGACCGACAGTCGTCGAGGACAGCACATTGGAGGATCGCTCGAACTCCTCTAGAGTATTGGTGCCCACCCCGCTCGCCCTAGGGACCCTCTCCCACTCATGCACATTCCAAAAGCACTCCTGCTTGCCGCCACCACTCTGGCCGCATCTGTCTCCGCTCAAGGCGTTAACTGCGCACTTCTCGGCACGTACAACAACCACGGTTTGTTCAACGACGTCTGGGGCTACGCCGCTCCCAACGGCGATGAGTACGCACTGCTCGGCGCCACGACCGGCACGGTCGTCATCGATGTCACCAACCCGGCCAACCCGATCGAAACCGGGTGGTTTCCATGGGCCTCGTCGACCTGGCGCGACATCCGCACCTACGGCAACTACGCATACGTAGTCACCGAGGCGACGGCTGGTGTTCAGGTAATCAACCTGACCAACCCGAACAACCCGACCTCGGCCGGCACATTCGGAACTGGCATCTCCAGCAGCTCACACAACGTCTGCATCGACACCGGCACCGGCATCCTCTACCTACCCGGTAGCAGCGCGGGCACGCCGGCCTGGGACCTGACAACCAGCCCGACGAACCCGACCTACCTCGGACTCGCTGGCGGCACGGGCAACAGCCAATACTTCCACGACATGTGCGTCGAGAATGGCTACGGCTACGGCGCAATGATTTACAATGGCAACCTTCGCATCTGGGATGTGAGCACGTTCGCGCCGACCATCCTTAGCAACACCGGCACGCCGGGCAACTTCACGCACAACGCGTGGCCAAACGCGGCCGGCACGATTTGCGTGACGACCGACGAGACCAGCGGCAGCGTCATCAAGTTCTTCGACATCACCAACAAGTCGAACCCGCAACCGCTCGGCCAGTTCACGCCAAACTCCAACTCGATCCCGCACAACGCGTTCATCGTTGGCAATAAGGCGCACTGCAGCTGGTACACCGAAGGTTACCGCTGCATCGACTTCAGTGACCCGATGAACCCGGTCGAAGTCGCTTCGTATGACACGTGGCCCGGCTCGTCCGGCGGCTACAACGGCTGCTGGGGTTGCTACCCGTTCTTGCCGTCCGGCAACATCCTCGCCTCGGACCGCTCGACTGGCCTCTACATCTTGCGCCCAAGCAGCGCCGCGTTCACGAACTACGGCCAAGGCTGCGCCGGTTCCGCAACGGCCTCCTGCCCCGAGCTCAACCCGACCGGCGGCACGCTCTCGCAAGACACCCGTGACAACGAGTACACCCACCGCGTCACGAACAGCGGCGCACTCACCGTGCTCAGCTTCGACTGCTACGCGCAATCGACCGGCGGCAACCAGACCGTCGCGGCTCACATCTACCCGGAAGTGGGTGGTAGCCCCTCAGCGACCGCACTGGCAAGCACGACGATGACGATTGGCGGTGGCGCCAACTTCTACACGGCAACGTTCGCGTCGCCGGTCAACGTCACGGGCAACTTCTACATCGGCTACGAAACGTCGGCGCAGAACGTCTACCTGTGCAACCTCAACTCGGGCAACGGTGGCGCCGCGTATTACCGCGACCTGGTCAACGGCCCGAACAACTGGACAGCGTCCGGTCTCGTCAACACGCCGTCGTGGCGCGTCAACTGCACCGGCGGCGCCGGTGGACTGACTCCGTCGCTTGGCAACGTTGGCCTGCCGATTGTGAATGGCAGCTACGACGTGACTCTGTCCGACGCGATCCCGACGACCTTCGCCATCATGATCTCAGGCCTGTCCGACACGGTCTACAACGGCTCGCCGTTGCCGATCCCGCTGCTCGGCGCACCTGGCTGCAGCGTCTACGCTGCCCCGACGGTTCTTTCGACGCACATCACCAGTGCAGCAGGCACGGCAAGCGCGACGTTCAACATCCCGGGATCGCCGGCGAACATCGGCGTCAGCTTGTATCACCAGTGGGCCGTGCTTGATGGCGTGAACACGCTGGGGATCATTGTCTCGGATGCCGGCAAGGCAACGATCGACAACTAACGCGACTGACCTCTTGGGTGGGTTTTCTGCGGTGGCACTGTCACCGTTGGCGATTCCGGAGCCCTGTTACTTTGGGGGAGCATCGTCTCCCCCGGAGAATCACGATGTTCCGACCGCCGCGCTGTCCAAACCCCGCCTGCACGCAGCACCAGACACCTGCTGCCTCGTTCTACTGGCGCGTTGGCTACTACCAGCCACGCTGCCGCAACGAACCCGTGCCGCGCTTTCGATGCAAAGCCTGCAGGCGCGGCTTCTCGCAACAGACGTTTCGCCACGACTACCGAGATCGTAGGCCGGAGTGCAACGAACCGCTGTTCTCGCTGCTGACGAGCGGAGTCGGCCTTCGTCAATCGGGGCGCCTATTGAAGCTCGGCGTGCAGTCTGTTCAGAAGAAGATGTGGAAGCTGTCGATGACGCTTCGGGACCTGCACGAGAACCTCTCGACCCGACTACCAACCGGCGGCACGTATCTCATGGACGAAGAGGAGACGTTCGAGCACGCCTCCATTCGACCGTTGACGATGCCCGTCGTGATCGACCGCAGAACGTGGTTCATCGTGTCGACATCTGTCGGGAGCATTCGCCGCATGGCTCCGAGGGGCACCGCGCGGCGCCGGCGCCAAATGCGTGACGAGCGCAAACGTGGTCGACGACTCGACCAAAGTGTGCAATGCGTGCGCCAGGCACTCGGCGCACTGCGACGAAGGACTGACGGGCCGCTTGTGCTGCAAACCGACAAGAAGTTGAGCTACGCGCGCATCGCCAGACGGCTGTTCGGCAACCGACTGCGTCACGAAACAACCGTGAGCACAATGGCCCGCACCACCAGCAACCCGCTATTTCCGATCAACACGACCCTAGCCATGTCACGCGACAACTGTGGCCGCTTGCGCCGCAAGTCCTGGCTCGTGTCCAAGAAGGGCGAACGACTGCAAGCGCAGATGGCGCTGTTCATCGTCTACCGAAACTACGTGCGCCCGCGCTTCAACTATGACCAACCACACGAAACACCTGCCATGCTACTTGAACTGTTGCCGCGGCAACTGCAGCCGAGCGAGGCGATTCGATGGCGGCAGGACTGGGGCACCCGCAGCCCCCATCCAATGAGCCTGCTCTGCAGCCGCATCTGCAACCGCACAGTCGCCTAGCCAAAAGCCGCGCAGCATGACAGGCGAGAGCCAGAGGACACGTAGCCATATCCCCGCGCACCCCAAACGATCGTTCCCCTAGGGAGTGCACGCACCCCGGCTCGCCTATCGAACCGCAGCCGGCAACCAACCACCACGCCGGCAAATCCAGCTTACCCACTCAAGAGGTCAGTCTCAGTTGAGAACAAAGCGCCAGCCAGGCGGCAACTGCAACGCCGGAGCCTGCACCCCGCCCAACGGCAACACGATCGCCTGCACAATCAGGTCGTGGCCGCGGAACTGCGAAAGGTTTGGGATGGCCCAAAGAGCACTTTGCTGCCCGAGATACACGCCAGGCAAGAACACGAACCCAGCCGTATCCAAGTAGACGTAGAACGGATATGGCAGCACTGGCAGCACACCCGGGACGTTGCCAACGGCGAACGCACACACAAGTCCTGCCGGCAGGTCTGCGAAGAATTGGATCGAGCCGCCGATGAGACCGTCGTCTGGCACGACTTCCATCGACCCCAGATGGGCCTGCGTCAGGGATTGGCTGGCAGTAACACCGGCACCTGGGTTCGCGATGAAGCAACTGGTTGCCTGAAGCGAGCCAGCCGGCGATGCGCTACCAAGCGAGCCGCCTTCGAAGCTTGAGTTGTCGAGAGACACCGCGCCCGTGCCAACCGAGTCCGTCGTGCAATTGCGGAATCGCGACTCGGTGACGGCTAATGGCTGCGAAGCTGTGGTCGACAGCGTGACGGCGCCATCCTTGCAGCGCATGTTGCGAACGATCAACGGTAGGACTGTGCCACCCGTCGCAATGGTGACGTCACCGACACAACGAAACTCGTTGATGTCGCCGTAGACCTGATTGCCTACAACGCCAAGATCCAGCGCCGTACCACCCGGAGTCGCGAGCAAGCTCCACATCCCGCACTGCATCCACGTAACCGCATCATTAGCGCCGTCAAAGCGCGCGCAAACCGGGGCACGCACTCGCGTGTTATTACCTTCGATCAGCAACGGTCGTCCACCAGTCGCCGGGGCCAGTAGGTCAATACCAACACCGGAGCACTCGATGATCACGCGATCAAACGTAAAACGCGCCGTGCCACCTGTGCCCACCGCCAAATCGATTGCGTCAATGGCGCCCGCAATCAGGACATCATGCGCTTCGAAGATCGTTGTGCGATCGGCCAGCGTCTCGTCGAGCTCAATGGCATCAGGCACGTTGAGAAACTGACACTCTTCAACGATCAGACGGCCAATGGTGCCCGCCAAGGTACCGGTCACGCGCAAGCCAAACTGGGTGTGGTTTTCGAACACGACGCCGTGCAGGGAGCAGCCTGGCTGGCCAGTCACATCCGACTGATACACATCGAGGCCGTACGGCCCGCCCAGGAGATGCAGGTCCTGCAGGATCAGGTTGCTGCTCGTCGAGAGGATGCCGCGAGTAACTGCCGCACCTGAGAAGTCGAATGTTGGCACACCGCCCGAACCTCGAATGAACAGGCCGAACGTCGAGTTGACGATCGATTCGAGGTCTTGCTCAATCGTGATCGTTGGCGTGAACTCGGCGTCGATCTCAATCCAGGTGACATCGCCTGTGCCTCCCGTCCCCGGCAGCAGACTCGTCTGCAGCTGCTCGGATACCGACAGCTGGCCGATGGTCAGCGTGCCGTTGTGGAGGCGAATCGCTTCATTGAGCGAAAGTAAGCCATCGCCAACGACACCGTGCGACAACGGATCTGTCACGAATGCGATCGCGTGAAAGACAGGGGCCGGCAAGGGCGCCGAAGATGGTGCTGGGCCGGTCGGGCCTCCGATAGACAACAGAGACAGAATACTGGTGATCATGACGCCTGTCGTGCGCGAGGGGAGGGCTAACGAGAGCGCACTACGTGAGGGTAGCCTACCGCGCGCAAAACGGTCAAGCGGAGCAAACCTTACTCACCGAGCTAAACCGCGCAGTTGCCATGAAGTCACGATCGCATCACGACTTTGACGACGCATTACTGTCGATCGATAGCACGGTGCCGACAGATTCCGCTCGCGCCCCATGGCATCTGCTACTCTTCGATGCTGTAGCCCCCCATCTGACCACATGTTACTCTGCACCATTGTCGCCGCTCTTCTCGTCACGAGCCAAGGCCCCACCACGACGGCCAACGTTGATGACCCTCAGTCTCACGGCACCCTTGGGGACTCCAAATTGTCACTGGATGAAGCCATCCAACTAGCCAATGGCAGCCTGTCGATTGCCAGTCTATCGGCCGCCGAGCAGGCGCGCGTTTCTGGCAGCGGCGCGGTCACTGAGATCCTCGTTGATTGCGCGACGACTCCCGTCATCACGCTTCAGTCGCCACTGACCAACCTCACCGGCCCGCTTCTGGGCAACGGCATGATCACCGTTATGGGCGTCCCTGCTGGTGGCTGCATGCCCATCTTGGACGGCGGTGCGCAGGCGACGATTCTTTCAATGGGGTCACGCGAACTGATGGTGCACGGCTTCCGTTTTGAAAACGGTGGAGTCGCCGTCGATGCGAAGATGCCGGCCCCACCAAACCCGGTCATGGAAATGGCGATGCTCGCAAACTGCGAGTTCGAAGCACAAACAATCGCCGCGGTGCAACTGCGAGGCACCGGCACTGACAAGACCCGCCTGATGGTGCGCGATTGCTCGATGAGCAACATGCCGCTCGGCTACCGCATCGACGACCAAACGTCGGGCGGTCAGATCATGAGCGAGAACGAGGGCATCACGATGGACGGCGTCACACTCGGCTGCGATGCCTTCGAAGGCGGCTTCGGCCAAGCCACGATGTGGCAGTTCTGGCGCAGCTCGTTCGTCAATGGCGAGACCCTCGCGAAGACCCGTCGTTCGCCGACGGCGACTCAGTTGCTCATGTTGCGTATCGTGTATTGCGATGCGACCTGCTCCGGTGACGTCATCGACATGGAAGGCACCACGGCTGGCACCAGCATGGTTCACCACCACCACGGTGACTGGGTCGCGGGCGCCGGCAAGAAGTGCCTGTGGACGCACCCGCGTAGCGCTCAGTTCGATGTGCATGGTAGTGAAATGGTCTTCGATGGCGACCTCCTGATCGCGGGCGGCACCACGTCCCCACGCTTCTGGCACCAGAACAACCACTACAAGAACTGCTCGATCACGTTCGACGTCGACGGCGCGCTACCCAACCTGCTTTGGAACCGCTACGAGAACTGCTCGATCGCAGTCCCGCCGCTGGCCCGCTCGCCGGTCGTCATCCGCGACTCGCACATGTCGAACACCAACATTGACAGCCAGTCCTTCTTGGCGCCAGTCAGCGTCGATGGCTGCTACCGAGTAGGCGGCGCGCTCACTGGCTTTGTCAGCGAAAGCACTCCGGCGCCGAGCTTGTTCCTCGGCACGACTGAGGTCACGCCACGAGACCCGCAAGTTGGCTCGAGCCTGCAACTCGACGCGGACTTGCCGCAAGGCATCTTGATGTTCTGGGACATCGCCACTAGCTACGCGCGACCAGTGACGTCGCAAGAGCCGGTGCGCTTCTACGGCAACCCGGCGACCGTTGTGGTCCTGCCCGCAGTGGTCATCTACCAGAGTTCGCTGACGATCCCCATCCCGAACACCGCCGGTCTGATCGGCCTCGAGTTCTACGCGCAAGGCATCGCAGTCCCGTGGCAACCCATGCCACACGCACCGGCCTTCCACTTGCCGCGCGGCGGCCGCATCAACCTGCGTCTCTGATTCCGCGTCGAGTGGGTGGGCGCTGACCAGCAGCGGGCATCACTTGCCCAGGCGCTGCGTGACCGCTTTGTTTGCGAGGTGCTTCACTACGTCGAACGGCGGGCATCGGCCGTTCGGATCGAAGTCGATCGGCCCGATCTTCCTGGCGACGCGGAGAGCGGCTGCGTTCAGCTTCTTACTGCGCGTGCCGATGCCCATCAGCGCTCCGCCCATCGCCATGAGCGTTGCGATGGGCTGCTTGGAGTAGGCCTTCTCGATGCCCTTGATATACCCAAGGAACGCCGCTTCGTCGGGCGCGGACTTCTTCTTCGACTTAGCGAGTTCGTAGATCAAGCCGTAGCCGCAGCCCTTTCGCACCTGGTCCTTGCTGATCATCCACTTCTCAGCAAGGTCGCGCACGAAGGGTGCCTTGGCGAGCGTGGCATCGCACGACGAGAACACATGCGCGAGGTGGCCGCCGGCCAACTCTTCAACCTGCGCCTCCGCCTGCGCCACGGTCATCGTCTTAGGATCGTCGATCAGCAGCGCGATGACCTTGGCTTCATAGACCTTCGATTTCCAAAGTGTCTTGGCGAGCTTCGCGTCGCGGCCAAGCTGCTTCGCGTATTTGCGCAAGCGCGTCAAGCCGACCCCATAGCTCTTCAAGCCACCGGCCCCTTGCGTCTGCTTCTGCCAGTGTTCGACACCGCGAGGATCTTGCTCGGCTTCCAGCCACGAGAGCACTTCGGCTTTGGTCATGGCGCCACCTTGGGTGTCGCTAGCGGTTCGAAAGGAACTGCTAGCTCCGAATCAGAAAGACTAGACCTCGTCGATCACACCGGTGCTATCCGCGAACGTGTCAGTTTCGACTCCGAGGCGCTGAAGCATGGTCACGTATAGGTTCGCCAACGGCTTGTCCTCATGGGCGAACTCACGCTGCCATGGCTCGCGGCCGCCACTCCAATGGCCACCAAAAGCATTGCCGCCGATGTAATTGAGATACTGACCGTGCTTGAACCCCATGTTCTTCCCACCGAGCAAGACCAACGGGTAGTTGCGCGACAGGTGGAACGCGCTCGACGCGGACCCAAACAGGATCAACGTGTTGTCGAGCATGTTGCCGGCCCCACCAACTTCGCGCGTCCCCTTCAACTTCGCGGCGAAGCGGCCGAGCTCTTCGTTAAGGAACCCGCAGTAGGTCGCGAAGTTCTTCCAGCCGCCTAGCTTCTTGGTCTCGTGTGAGAGTTGATGCGCCAGCTGGAAGCCAACGGCACGTGCCAAGTGATCGCTGATGCCGACGCCGTTCTCGCGACCAATCTGGTAAGTCGCAACCCGCGTGGAGTCAGTCTGGAACGCTAAGTGAATGAGTCCCAGCATCGCCTGCAGGTAGGCGCGCGATTCGTCTGGCGTCGAGTCGAGCTTCAAGCCATGGCCGTCGACATTCGGCAACGGAGTACTCGCCCAGCGTTTCGCCTTCTCGATCTTCTTCTCGGTATCACGAACGGAGTCGAGGTATTCATCGAGCGACTGTTGATCGTGACCAGACAGCTTCGCGCGCAACGAACGTGCATCGTCTAACAGGTCATCGAGCGCGCTCTCGTTCAACGCGAGGCGCTTTTGCGCATCGCCATCTCGCTTGACGAACAACGCATCGAAGATCTTCTTCGGCCGATGGGCCGCGGGAATGGCGCGACCGCGGCGGTCAAACGACAGCGTGTGCGCGCCACGCGGCGTGCCCGTGCCACCGTCCGTCGACATCACCAAGGACGAGTATCGGGTCTGGTCACCAACGTGCTCGGCAAACTCCTGATCGAGCGAGATCGAGTTCTTGTAGTTCTCACGCCTGCCAGTGTTCGCGCCAGTGAGGAACTGGTCCGCGTTGGAATGGCCGTGCACGTCGCGAACCGAAGGGTGTGACAGGCCCGACAAAATCGTCAAGTCCTGGCGCAGCGGCGCGAACGTCTCGAGGCACTTGGTAAACGTGTAGTCCTTGCCTGCGCCATGCGGGAACCACGACCAATCCTTGTAGGCAGGATCTTCAACCAACGGCATCGGCACGCCATCGGGCCAGTAGACGCATGCGAATCGCTTGCGTTGCGCGCGATGCTCGACATCCGACGCACCAACGAATGACTCGAGCCACGGCAGGGCGAGCGCAACCGCCGAACCACGGAGGAACCTTCGGCGGTCCAGGGACGCTATGTCGATGTTCA
>JBNMND010000145.1:0-13011 GCA_051274975.1 Planctomycetota bacterium
ACCGATGACGCTGTGCGAGAAGATCATCTCGAACCGAGCGATCGCCGATGCGAAGACCGGCGACCTTGGCGTGACTGCGGTGAAGCCGGGTGATGCGCTGTTCGTGCGCACCGACGTTCGCTTCAGCCACGAGTATGTGACGCCGATGGCCGAAGCCCTGTTCAAGATGGGGCTCGGGGAAGACGCGAAGGTCAATGATCCTGGTTCTGTGTTCGCGTTCCGCGACCACCTGACGTTCTTGGATCGCGTCATGCCGCAGAAGCACATCGACATGGGCTTGAAGGAACAGGCCGCTTCCTTGGCGACGGTGCAGCAGAAGTTTGCGGATACCCAAGGCGTGCGCCTTTACGGCGAAGTCGAGCGCGACGGCAAGACCGTTGGCTCCGAAGGCATCTGCCACAACATCGTCATCGAAGACCTGGCCGAGCCGGGCCAACTCGTGATCGGTTCCGACAGTCACACCTGCATGGCGGGTGCGATCGGTTGCTTCGCGTTTGGTGTTGGTTCGACCGACATGGCCAACAGTTGGTTCACCAAGGACGTGCGCGTCAAGGTGCCTGAGTCCGTGCGCGTCAACCTGACGGGCGAACTCAAGAGCGGTGTCTGCGCCAAGGACGTCATGCTGCACTTGCTGAGTGACGAGTTCTTCAAGACCGGCGCCGGCATCGGCAAGGTGCTCGAGTTCGCAGGTGTCGGCACGGTGGCGCTGTCGCTCGATGAGCGCGCGACGCTGACCAACATGGCGGTCGAGGCTGGTGGTTTCACCGGCATCATCGAGGCCGATGAGGTCGTCGTCGAGCAGATCCACGAACTGCGTGGCACGGACAAGGACTACCTGCGCAGCCAGATCGTCAAGGCCGACGAGGGTGCCAGCTACTGCAAGACGATCGACATCGACCTGTCACAGGTCGTGCCGACGGTGGCGACACCTGGCGATCCGCGCAACGGCATCGCGCTCGCTGCCTTCAAAAAGGATAAGGGCGACGTGCATGTCGACATCGCCTACGGCGGTTCGTGCACCGGTGGCAAGAAGGCCGACATGGACATGTATGCCGAAGTCGTCCGCAAGGCGGCGGATAAGGGGCTCAGCCTGAAGGCCAAGACCTACATCCAGTTTGGTAGCCAACGGATCCGCGACTACGCGATGAAGATGGGCTACGTGCAGCTGTTTGAAGGTGTTGGCATCGAGTTGATTGACCCGAGCTGCGGCGCCTGCATTAAGGCGGGCCCTGGCGTTTCGTTCGAAGCGGATGAAGTCACCGTGTCGGCGATCAACCGCAACTTCCCAGGCCGTAGTGGTCCTGGTGACGTCTACCTCGCGAGCCCGTATGTGGTCGTCGCGAGTGCGTTCTTGGGCCACGTTGGTGGCCCAGATGAACTGTAGCGTCGAGCTGTAGGCCAAGGCCCACAGCTCCGCGCCTGCTGGTCGTGTATGCCTGAGCTTGCCAGGCATACGGCTACGTGCCTGGCTTTCGTTTGCGCTGTGGCTGCATCGCGGCGAAACGTACGGCGCACGCCGCGAGCACCATCAGCGAGGTGGCCACTCCGATGTAAAGGCTCAGCGTCCAGGTCGCACTGACGCCGCGCAGCGTGCCTGGTCCGCGAGCGATATACATCACCACGGCGAGCGTCATGATGACTGCCAACAGCAGGCTCGCTGGGCGCACCGCATCGCGGGCACTGCGGGTTTGCGACTCGGCCAGCGCCATGACTGCTAGCAGCGCACTCGTGCACAGGCAGGTGAAGCCTGCGGTCGTGCTTTGCCACGCGGGCGGTCCGAAGACTTCGCCGAACAACGTGGTGAACTCCACGCGGGTCCATGGCCGCGTCGCGGCGATGACCGTTCCAGCTGCTGCGGCAAACAATAGCCGCCGCCAGAACGGGCGCTCTTTTCGCGAGTAGCCGGATGGCGAATCGTTCGGTTGTTTGGGGTCCGCGAACTGCATGAAAGAGCCACTGTAGCAAGAGCCACTGTAGGACGCTTTGCGAGTTCTGAAAGCCCCGACTTAGCGGCCCGTCGGAACGACGTGACTGTTGTCACGATCGGCGCGTTCTCGGTGGCGTTCGACCCGCGTCGCGTTGGCCTTCGTGACCTTTGAGATCTGCTCGGCGGAGGGTTCGTACTCCAAGGCGACGTCGGTCACGATCGGCGTGATGATCCAAGTGAATGGCGACCAACCGTACCAGTAGTTCTCGGCGCCACTCTGGATGACGCGAACGCGGTCGCCGCCTTCCTTGGCAATCTCAGCGGTGGTCTCGTCGAGCATCGAGTCGATCGATGTGTTGCCGAGCAGCGGCAGAATGACCAGGAAGTTGAAACCGATGTTGGTGGTGACCTTGACGAAGACCGGCTTGCCGTCGGCATCGCGCAGCCCGTTCCAGTGCGTGGCGGTACTGTGGAACGCGCAGGAGGTCGTGAGGAAGAGGAGGGCGATGCTGGCCCAGCGCAGTGGCGAATTCATGGGAGCAGGATTGCGTGCCGGTCGCTTCTGCGCAAGAGACGATGCCATTGGAGTTGTGGGGCTGTGACTGTTGCGTTGCGGAGTCTGTGCCGAAAAGAGGGAGAACACATGGTGGACGAGCAGGAAGATGACTGGGCGCCGTTGACGTCGGAGCAGTTGGCGCAGAGGCCCTGGGAGGCCGAAGACGCGGTGGTTGCCCTGCCCCCGAGCGAAATTGTGGCTGCGTCGAAGCCGGTGCCGGTCGCGCCTATGCCTGAGCGCGCCCCCGAAAAGCCCCTGAGTGCGAGTCAGGAGAAAATGGTGCGCGAGTTGCAGGATCGAGTCGCCAAAGCGGGGCCCGGCAACAGCTTGATTACACAGATACAGCACCGCGAGATGCGCACGAAGCGTAAGCAGCACGCGGCCCGCAAAGTCGTGGATCAGCTGACGGCAACGTGTGTGGTCGGCGAGTTGCCACCCCAACCGGAACCCGTGCTCGAACTCTCGAAGAAGTGCGAAGTCGACCCGCGCCAACTCGAAGGTTGGTTTCAGGAGTTGCCGGAGCCGGAGCAAGCCCGTCTGCGCCAGATGTGGTTCGACGTACGGCACAAGTTCGATGACTCCGGTCAGATCTATCGAACGCGATTGAAGCGTGCCATCGGCTACGGCGCGCTCGCGTTCTTCTGCATGGCGGTGCTAATGGTGGGGCTTGCTGGTGGCTTCATGTTGGTGCCTGGCATGACGATCGCCGGCGCCATCGCTGGCGCTGCTGCCCACCTATTCGGCGGCGGACGCTTTGTCTACGCGGGTTGCGGCCTCATCGCTTACTTGTCGGTCGTCGCGCCATTCTTTGGACGCAATCCGTTCCTGCTCTACGGAGCGTTGCTGTCGGCGTTCGTCATGGGCGCCATCGGTATGGATGGCGAGATGCGTCGCTCGGCTGGCTACAGCAAGGACTAGCGGCCGCCTAGCGCTTCTTGCGCTCGCGGATCTCGAACGGATGCGCAAGTGGCTGTGGCTTGACATTGTCGATCAGCGTGCACTGACCCTTCTCAAGGTCATCGCCAACTGCCGCGAGGTGCTTGCGCAGGCGATCCATCTCCCACAGTCCGGTCAGCAACTTGATGCCCTTGACGCGCGTCATCAACTGTTCGCAATGCAGAGCGGCGATGCGCATCTGGCTGACGTCGCGGTTGCTGGCCGAGTGGTGGCACAAGGCCAGCATCGACACCAACAGCTCGATGCACTTGCCGAGGCGTTGCAGCGGGACCTGCGCTCGCGTCAGTTCGAGTTGGAAGTGCAGGCTGATGCCGAGATTGGCGAACCTGAGTTGGCGCAAGCGGCGTTCGGCGAAGCGGGCATAGCGGCGCAGTTCTGCTGGCAGCAGTTGGTAGCGCGGAATCATGCTGGTCGGCACGAGGCGGAACGGCGTACGCAGCAGTTCGATCAGCGAGTTGCCAACGATCCAGCCCTTGAGCTTCCAGAACGATGGGTTGGTCAGCAAGCGGCGCGTCGCCAACAGCACCTTGCCGGGCTTGTCGAATACCGTGGCGGCGGTGATGCGCAGGATGCGTTGGTCACGCGGCAGCGGCTTGCCATCCGGGCCCATGTTGATCGACTGCAGGACGCCGAGCATGCCGGCCATATACTTGGTCGTGAACGCATCGGTGACGTCCTTGACCATGCCCATCAGGATCAAATCGTCTTCGCCTTCGACGACGCCAAACACGTGCATGTTGTGGCGGGCATCGTGTACGCGCGAACCCTGGTCAAATGAACGGCCGCCGATAACGCGTTCGCACGCGATCTGCGAATCGAGCGCGCTGGTTGCCGCGGCTGACTTGGTCAAGTCGCGCAAGCCGGCGAGGTCGACGCCGTCCTTGTCTTGGCGCAGCGACAGATGGCTGAGCGCGCGCGACATCAAGGAGCCACCGAGCATGCGACCGATGTGTTGCCGCGGCAGTTCGTGCTTGATGACCTGGCCGCCGACACCTTCGCGGCTGCGCGCATATGCAGTCGCATCGGTCGCGAACATGCGTTGGTAGCCGGACGCCATCGCCGCCAACATGCAGCGCCCCATGCGCAGGCAGTAGAACAGTACCTCGACCCCGTCGGCCTGGATCTCTTCGTTGGCCTTCAGCGGGTAGTTGTGAAAGTGCAGGCGCGAGTTGTAGTTCGCGGTGAATGCGCCGGTGTTTGACGACTGGCACCAGAACTCGTAGTCCTTGGCGGCACCGTCCGTGCCTTCGCCCTTCTTGATGTCCTGATCCGGCAGTTTGGTCACGAACAGGCCGACCTTCTTGCCTTCCTTGCCGACGCGGCAAACGATGCCGACGAGACCGCCGTGGGTGGCGTTGGTGATCCACAGCTTGTTGCGATCGCCATCGGCGAACAGGCGGAAGCCACCCGAAGGATCCGACTCGACGTAGGCGCGCACTTTCTTGGCGTTGACGCCGATGCCGACCTCGGTCAGGCCAAACGCCATCAGTTCGCCATCGGAGACCAGCGGCAAGAACGTCTTCTTCTGTTCGTCGGTGCCGTAGGCCAGCAAGGAGCCGGCGCCGATCGTCAATTCGCCGGAGATTTCGACCGCGAGCGGGCCTAGGCCGTTGGCGGCCATCTCTTCTTCGACCAGGGCGAGTTGCGTATACTCCGCGTCCTTGCCGCCGAACTCGCCCGGTACCGTGAAGCCATAACCACCAGCTGTCGCGACCTGCTTGCGCAGCGTGCTCGACAACTTGCCATCGGCAGTGAAGGCCACGCCTTGCTCGAGCGCGTCCATCGCCGCAGCCATGACTTCGTCGCCAGCTGTGCGATCTGCCTTGGCTGCACCCATGGCGCCGCTTTGCAGCTCGCTAGTTTCGGGCAGCGGGCCGTAGATCAACCGCTCCACCAAGCCTTGTTTGCTGGCTCCGAGGCGCTTGGCCGCTTGCTGGGCGGCGTCGTCGAGGGCGCCAACGTCGCGCGCTGATTCGGCATCGCCGGCAGCGGCGAGTGCCTGGGCGGCGGTGGAGGCGGCGGGGGAGGACTCTGTCGGTTGGGTGCTCACTGTTCGGATTCCGGCCGAATATGGTGCCCGCCGGGCCCCCGCGGCGCCACGGTCTTGGTGACCGATTGACGGTTCGGTTGCTCAGAAGCCACTGGCAACGGGTAGCCAGGGTTCGTACCGTCTTCGCCTAGGAATCTCTTATGAGCGAATCAACCACCCTCCAGGTCGGGCAAACGGTGCCCGACTTCTCTCTGACCACTTACGAACCAACCACCAAGGGCTTCGGCGAGTTTTCGCTGGCTGACGCCAAGAAGAACGATAAGTGGACCATGCTGTTCTTCTACCCGGCGGACTACACGTTCGTTTGAAGCACCGAATTCGCTGCTCTGGCAGAGCAGCAAGAAAGGTTCGCAAAGATGGGCTGTGAGATCGTCACAGTCAGCGCGGACACGCAATTCGTTCACCTGGCTTGGCAGCGCGAAGAGAAGGATCTCGAAGCCGTCACGTTCCACATGGGCTCCGACCGCAATGGCGACCTCGCCAAGCAGTTCGGCGTCTGGAACGGTGGCTTCTGCCTTCGCGGCACCTACCTCATCTCGCCGGCAGGAACGCTGATGAATGCTGAGGTCAACTTCCTGAACCTCGGCCGCAACATCGACGAGACGATGCGCAAGTTCAAAGCCAACATCTACCTCGGCAAGAAGCCCAACGAAGGCTGCCCGTCGAAGTGGCAGGACGATGGCGACCGCACGCTGACCCCCGGCCCGGAAATGGTCGGTCGCGTCCACGACGCGTAGTCCAGCTAGGCGATGCCAACGGCGCGCTTCGTGCGACCGCCCGGGTCGGTGCTTGCACCGGCCGGGCCGGTGCAGGAACTGGCCGTTATAGGATTGGCGTGCTGTTCACGAGTGTTCGTGATTGGCGCGCCAGTTTCATGTCCGCAACTCTGCTATCTTGGCGAGCATGAGTCTCAGTAAGTCCGGTTCCCTTAGATCTGGATCCGTTAAGCAACCGTGATCAAAAGCGCTGCGTGAATCGTATTCTGGTGATTCGCCGCGGTGGACTTGGCGACACGCTGTTGACCGCGCCGCTGTTGCGTTCGTTGCGGCGCCAACATCGAGGTGCTGAGGTGCACCTCGCCGGCACTCGCGAGTTTTGCGACGTGATGTGCGCCTACGGCATCATCGACGCTGCGCACTCCGCCGAAGACTTCCTCCTGTGGATCCCGGCCCGCGCCCAGCAACGCTTGGCGTCGTTTGATCTCGTGATCGGCGACGAACCGGATTGCGTGCAACACGCGTTCGATTTGAAGGGGCACGCGACCGGCACGCCATACGCGTTGCAGTTGGCGCGTCAGATCGGTTGTGAGCCTGAGTGGCCCGCGGACTGTCAGTTGTTGCAACCACGAGCGAGTGCTTCGTCTGGCCCTACGGTGTTGGCTCCGGGCAGCGGGGGTGCAGAGAAGTGCTGGCCGCAGGAGCACTGGCTCGCGTTGGCGCAGCGCCTGCATGCGCAAGGCCGCGAACTACAGGTCGTCATCGGACCCGTAGAGATCGAACGCGAGGATCCGCGGCTGTGGCCGTGGCCGAACGACACGAGCTTCATCGTCGAAGAACAACCAGTGCAGCTCGCGAAGGTTCTCGAGAAGGCGCGCGCATTCATCGGCAATGACAGCGGCACGACGCACCTCGCCGCGATGTTGGGTGTGACGACCGTGGCGATCTTCGTCGCGACCGATGCGTCAGTCTGGGCGCCGGTGGGCGCGCACGTGCAAGTTGTCGGCGACGCTGGTCAGTTGCCGAACGTTGACGCGGTCGCAGACGCAGCGGCGCTAGCGTGGCGCGGGTAGGCGCTTCTTGACGCGCTGCCAGTAGCCCTTGGTCGCCTTCTTCTGGTGCCCCTTTGGCCCACCGTTGTGCACCTTGGCCACGGTCTCACCATCACCGGCAGCCCACTGCGCTTTCACGTAACGACGCATGTAGGCATCGATGACACGCTCGGCGTAGTTGCGCTTGCGGCATTGCTGGTAGGTGCCGCCGAGTGAGGAGTCGAACTCGGTGGCATCGAACCAGTAGACCTGATGAATCTGGTAGGGGCCGATGGCCTTGCCGTCGTCGCCGTCCGGAACGTTCTCGCGGTTGCCGCTCTCGACAAAGCGAATGGCATCGAGCAGCGCGCGGCGATTCCACGTGTTGACCGAAGCTTCGACTTCTCCGTCGCTGGAGAACCAGACGAGTGTCAGCAACGCAACGCCAGCGATCGAAGCGCTGCGTCGCGTGCGCGGTCGCAGGCGTCGCCAAGGAATGCGCACCAGTCCACGCCAAACCGTTCGTGCGACGGTCGACATTGCTTTGCGGCTTCGCAGCAACAGGTGCCTCTTCATTTACGTACCACTAAGGCAATGCCGAGCACAACGCAGCCGGCGCCAACCCAAGCCATCGAACCGTGGCTGCCATCGCCGACCAATTCGGCCAGCACCATGGCCAACACCGGAGTCACATAGTTGATCAAGGCAAGCATCGATGCAGGTGCGGTGCGCAGCAGCCAGAAGTAGACGCCGAACGTCATGGTCGTGCCGAACACCGCCAAACAGATGGTGGCTACGGTAACCCGCAGCGACCACGTCATGGCGAGGGGATCTTCCCTGATGAACGCCGCGAGCAACAACATGGCGGCGCCGAGCAGCATGCCGTTGCGATTGAGCACGACCGAACTGTGCTTGCTGCCATACTTCTTGACCAAGGTCGTGCCGAGCGCGGCGATGACCGGACTGAGTAGCAACAGCCACGCGTAGCCGATGTTGTGTTCGCCAATGCCGCCGAGGTCACCAGCGAACACCACGACGATGCCGGCGAACGAAACCCCAAAACCGAGCCACTGCTTGGCGCTCAGCCGTTCGCCCAGGAAGCAGACGGCACTGCCCGCCATCAGCAGCGGAAAGATCGCCCAGAGCACTGCCGCAATGCCGGACGGTACGACGGTCTCCGCGCAGTACAGGATGCCGTAGCCGGCGCCGAAGTTGGTGATGCCGCAGACGACCCATAGCCAGGTCGGCGGTGGCGGCGCGTTCTCCCGCTTGCGAAATATCGGGGTCACGGCGGCCATCGCGATGCCGGCGATGACGAAGCGCACGGCGGCCGACGACAACGGCGGTTGTTCTTCGAGGCAGATGCGGATGAGCCACCACGTGCTGCTCCAAACGAGGCACAGCACCGTGACGAGCACGAAGCTGACGAGGTTGCTTCGGGGTTCGTCCGGGCGAGTCGGGGGCACCATTCGCGATCTATCGTGGCCAAACCGGGTACTGCAAGCGAGCACCGTTCGCGTGCTGGACGCGGGCAAGTTGCAGTGCCACGCTATTGGCATGCGAAGTCGATTGTGGGCGAGTCTGGTGTTGTTGATGCTGGTGGCGGGTGCGGCGACGGTTGCGCCTGAAGGCGCTGCGGCGGTTGCGCCTGAAGGCGCTGCGGCGGTTGCACCCGAGGGCGCGGCGACGTCCATCGAAGCGGGCGGCGAGCAGGATCCGAAGCCTTCTGTGCGCGTGCCGGATGGCGAAACGCTGCGCCGCGCCCAAGCCCTGTCGCGAACGACCGCCGAGCACAAGCGACTTCAGAAGCTTGCCGGCGAGTGGCAGGTGACGCTGCGCACGCACGGTCCCGACGGCAAGGTGCAAGAAGGCACCGGCAAGGTGCTCGGCCAGTCGATGCTGGGAGGCCGCTACGTTGTGCTCAACCTGAAGGCGAAGATGCAGGGCCAAGACGTCGAGGCCGTGCAGATCGTCGGCTTCGATACGTTGCGCTTGGCCTACACCTCGTCGTGGCGCGATAACGCAACCACGTGGCCGGTCGAATGCTATGGTGGCATCGGTAAGGACGCCGACGTGCTGACGATGACCGGCGTGCTACACGATGCGCTCACGCCGAACGGCCGCGGCTTCCGGTTGGTGCTCGACCTGCGTGAGAAGGATCAGGTAACCGTGAAGGTCTACGAAGAGCGTGGCTTGGATGACACGCTGTTGCAGGAGCAGGTTTGGAAGCGTTGAGGTAGGGCCTGTTCGTTCGGGGGCTTACTTCTTGGGGGCATCGTCTTCGGCAACATCGTCTAGCTACTTTTGCTCGCCCGTCTAGTGGTTGCCGATCAGCCAACCGATGCCATTGCTGGCGATCATCTGCAACTGGTTCTCGCCAGGCGCTATGCAGTAAGTCTGCACGTAGACGTGCGCGCCGAGCAGCGAATCCTGGAGCGGCAACGCGAGGTCGAACTGCAACGTCGATGCCGAGACCGTCGTCGACGTCGATGCGTCTACTTCGATGCCGAGGTGACGCAGCTGCGCTTCGTTGTCGCTGCCGCCGCCAGCAGCGTAGGCGTTCGGAGCAGTGACGAGCCAGTCGATGGAGTCAGGCACCACGGCCGCAGAGGCAGGCTGTCGTGCACCGGCTCTACTTGCTCTTTAGGCCCAGCTTTTCGAGCTTTGGAGCGATTACGACACGGCAATAGCCATCGTTGGAGTTTTGCCGGAAGTAGTCCTGGTGATAGGCCTCGGCCGGCCAGAACTTCACCGCCGGAACCAACTCGGTCACGATCGGGTCCTTCCAGTTGTTGGCAACCTTCTCAATGAACGCGAGCGCGGTTTGGTGCTGTTGCTTCGAGTGGAAGAAGATGGCCGAGCGATATTGCGTGCCGACGTCGTTGCCTTGGCGGTTGAGAGTGGTCGGGTCGTGCGAACGGAAGAACCAATCGAGTAGCGATTCGTAGCTGATGACCGCAGGATCGAACGTCACCTTGACGACTTCCGCATGCTCGGTCGTGCCGGTGCAGATCTGCTTGTAGGTCGGGTTGTCGACGTCGCCGCCGGTGTAGCCCGACTCGACGTCGATTACGCCGGCGACTTGTTCGAGCACCGCTTCCGTGCACCAGAAGCAACCGTTGCCGAGCGTCGCGACTTCGTGTTTGGGCTTGGCGGTTTCGGTGGGAGTGTCGGGAGTCTCAGTCATCGTGTTCGGCTTGGGTGCGTTCGGCTTCGAAGCGGTTGGGTTCGCAGTGTTCGTTTTCGCAGCGGGGGTTGGCTTCGCGTCGGGTTGTTCCCCCGGGACGGCAGCGTTTGGCGTGGCGTCCGGCACTGTTGCAGCCGTCGACGCAGTAGCAGGTCCCGCCGCTGGACCGCAACACGCTAAGGCGAACAGGGGCAACAGGAGTGGCAACAGTATGTGTCGGGCAGTCATCATGAAGGGTCGCTCGGTGGGCGATGGGTTGGCTTGCGCGGGCATCATACGGCGGGATGCCGGATCCGGTTCCCGCAGCTTGCGGAGACTACGTTGCGGGCGGTGGCGTTTGTCGGGCTCCCAGCTTGGTTAGGTGCGCGATCATGTCCTTGCGATCGCGATCTACCGCGTAGCAGAGGGGGGTGAGGCCATGGCGCGTGGCGGAGTTCAGGTTGGCACCGTGCTGGAGCAGCAAGTCGGCTTGCTCAATCGAGCCACCCCATTCGGCGACATGATGCAGCGCCGTCATTTGATCTTCTTGTGGGTTGCGCGCCTGCACGTCGGCGCCGTGCGTCATCAATAGCTGTGTGATCGCGACTGCGTGCTGTGGATTTCGGCGAATGCGCGCCGCCCAGTGCAAGGCTGTCATGCCTTCTGGGTCACGCGTGCGCGCCAGTTCTGAATCCGCCCGTAGCAGTTGTTCGACGCGTTTGACGTTGCCAAGCGTGCATGCTGAGAACAGATCCAACGCGGCGCCGCGTGCGAGCAGTAAGTCGGTCACGGCGAGCCCTTCGTCGAAGCGGCCGCTGACGCACGTTGCGCGATATACGGCCGTTCGGTTTTGTTCGTCGATGGCATTGCCCAGTTCGGGGTGCGCATCGAGCAACTGTTGCGCGCGGTCAAGCAGGCCGCAGCGCGCGGCGGTTGGTAGGTCGCAAGGAGCGCCGCGCTGCACCAGTAGGTTCGCGAGTCGGTGCGCCTCCGGTCGGTGGAACGTGCACTGCCTGGCGACCATGTCGAGCGGCGCGCCATCCCAATGTGGTTGCCACGGCTCCGTGGTCAGCAGCGATGGGTGGGCGTCGAGCAGCCTCGTGACGGTCGCGCAGTCCCCGGCGATCAGCGCGTCGCGGAACTCGTGGAGGTTCGGAATGGCATCCATCTCGTACTATTGTGGCCGCCCGGAGTGGCTTCAGCACATGGATCTGTGGTTGATCGTAAGCCGTGATCACATCGTTCTTTGCAGCGGCTCCGGCGTGCTGTTCCCCAGCCAGCCTCTTGATGTTCGTGAGATGTTAGGTATAGCTCAAGGGCATGTCCCTGTTGCTGTCCCGAACGCACTACTCGCTGCTTACTGCGCCCGCGTCGCCGCAAGCGTTGTGCGAGGAGGCTGTGCGGCTGGGGTTGACCCACTTGGTGTTGACCGACACCAATGGCCTCTACGGCCTGTATCCGTTCGCGCAGGCGGCGCGGCGCGTCGGGCTGCAGGCGGTGTTCGGTTGTGAGCTTGTGCATCGCGATCGGCGGCTGACGGTTATTGCCCAGGACGAACGCGGCTACCGCTCGTTGTGCAGTTTGCTGAGTGCGTTCCATGGGGTTGGGCCCGGGCCTTCTGAGAGCAGGCGTTCTGAAAGCAATTGGGAGTTCGATCTCGTGCGCGCCTGCGAGCGCTATGCGAAGGGACTGTGGTTCCTTTGTGGCGATCCGCGGTTGTTGCCTGAGTTGTCGGTGCGGGTGCCGCGTGAACGGTTGTTGGTGGCGTTGCCGCAGCGGCCGCCCGGTGGTGAGCCTGCGCGCGATGGCGCAGCCGGTTCTTCGATGGCATCTGGTTCGTCGGCATCTGGTTCGTCGATGGGGCCGGCGCCGCGAAAGCCGCGCGATCGCAAGTTGCCCGATCCAGGTTGCCCATGGCCGCGCCGCATGCTGCGCGATATTGCGCGCGACCTCGACTTGTCACTGTGCGCCGTGCGCGATGTTTGGTTTGCTTCGTCGCAGGACCACGCGTTGCACCAACTGTTCTTGGCGGTGAAGTGGAACCGTTCGTTGCGCGGCGGTGATCCGGCCAAGGACCTGCGTGGTATTGGGGTCGCGGGCCCTGATGCGCACTTGCCGACTAAGGAGCAGTTGCGTGCTGGTCACGAAGAAGACGCGGCTGCCGTCGCGATGGCGCAGCAAGTGCTCGATAGCTGTACCTTGTCGTTTGTTGATCGTGCGAAGCCGATCTTTCCGCCGGTGTCGTTGCCAGATGGTGAGACTGCGGAGGCGAGTTTGCGGCAGCTGGTGTTGACCGGTTTGCAGCAGCGTTATGGCAAGCAAGAGCAGGCAGCCATGGCGCGTTGCGAACACGAACTGTCGGTGATCGAATCGATGGGGTTCGCGCCGTACTTCTTGGCGGTGCATCAGATCGCCGAGTTGGCGCGCGCCCGCGACATTCCGTTCGTTGGTCGCGGTTCGGCAGCCGACAGTTTGGTGGCGCATTGCCTCGGCCTGACCGATGCCGATCCGTTGCGTTACGGATTGCTGTTCGAACGCTTCCTCAATCCGGGTCGCAGTGATCTGCCCGACATCGATCTCGATTTTTGTTGGCGTCGACGGGATGAGC
>JBNMND010000146.1:0-13002 GCA_051274975.1 Planctomycetota bacterium
CATACCCAAGCAGGAAGTGGTAGTCGAGGAACTGCTCTGGCCCAAGGTCGTCGAAGTACGGCGACTCCCGAAGCGATTGCATCGTCTCGTAGCAGCGCTGCGGCCGCTCCATCAGGAACTGTGCGTATCCAGACAGCAGCCAGACCTCGAGCAGTTCGACCGAATCGAGCAGGTGAATGATGCGCGCGCGCAGTTCGTCTTGGCACTTGCGAGCCATGGCGTGGACCGCGACCGGGTCGGACTGCGCCTGCGCTTGCGCAAGTAACACTCGCCCCAGCAGGAGCGTCGCTGGCGTCGTCGCTGGCGAAGTCGGGAAACCTTCGAAGATGCGTCGCACCCACTTCTCGGCTTCGGCCAGTTGCTTCAGTTTCAGCTCGTTGTCGATGTGCCCACGCGCGAGGTCGATGTGGCTCTCAGCGATCTTGAGCACAGCTTGGGCAACATGATCGTGCGGACGGTTCTCGTAGACGTCGCTAAAGAACAGGATCGCGCTCTCAAGGTCACCGCTGTCGAGCAGCAGTTGCCCGAGGTGCATGCGAACGTGCATGCCTTCTTGCTGCACAACCGCTTCGTACTTCAGATCGTCTTGCAAGAACGAGCGATACCATTGGCCGGCCAGTGCCCGCAAACGTTGGCGACCGGACTCGGTCTCGCCCGAAGGTGTGCGTACCACATGCAGCGTGACTCGCGCGCCTTCGAATGCGGCGGGCTCATCGAAGATTGTGTCAGCACCACCAGCTACCGCGAGCAGTTGCGCGACCATGCGCGGAGCCTGCTCGGCGAGGTTGAGGTCGATCGACGCCAAACGCAATTCGTTGTCCAGCGGCGTGCTCTCGAACACCAAGTTCCAGTTCATCGAGGTGCACAGATCATTTAGTGCGGTCCGACAATTGATCTGACGCTTATCCGCAGAGACAACCGTGCGCGGTAACTCACCATCCTTGGAGGGCAAGACCATCTTTGTGAACACGCCGGTCTGCGGTGCCTGCGGCGCCTGCAAGAACAGCGACACTGCGCACACTAGGAGGCCGTTCACTTGCCGCCCCCAAGCTTTATGGCTTCCGCCCGCAAGCGACTTGCCGCGTCATTGAGTTCTTTGTGGCGCACCGCCTCAGCAGCGATGTCCGCATCCTTGCGGTAACTATCACCGAGTTCCAGGTAGGCCTGGGCAACATGCTGATACAGCGAGCTCGGAATCTGCCGCTGCTGTAGCAGGAAGCGCGCCCAGATGCGGCGCAGGGCCTCCTGGTCGCCGCTTTTGATCGCCGCCTCAGCCATCAGCACAAGGTCACCTGGGAGCGAATGACTCTGCTCTAGGGACTGTGCTAGCTGTCTGTATTTCTCTGACTTGGCAAAGTCGGTGGTGCGCGACGCGTAGCTCGCCAAGGCAATGTACACGCTCAGCTGTTCCGCCGAGTGCATGCGTGGATTGTCTTGGATGTAGGTCTCGAGAATGGTGACAGCGCTGGCGAAGTCACGGTTCTCGGAGGCTTGCCAGGCGCGGTTGACCGGATCACTCATCTGGCGAACGAGGGGGCCCTTCGGCTGTGGCTCCACCACCGTCGGTGTGGCATCGTCCGGACCTATGTTGGCCGGTGCCGGCAACATCGAGACGACAACCATCGCCAACACGTTGACGCCCAGCAGAACGCGTAAAACGAGTTCGCGCTTGATGCGCGACGTTGGCTTCGCGGCAACTTGCGGCGCCGAACCTTCCTGCAACTTCGCATGCGTGTCGGCGAGCACCTTCTCACCTTCAGCCAGCGCCTGCTCGGCAGCGCGCATGGCATCGGCTTCGAGGTTGACCGCGGGCTTCGCAGGCTTGACCTCCGAAACCTCGGTTCCAGCCATCAAGCCGCTGAGCTTGTCCTCTTCCGTGCCCACATCAGGCTGCGCCTGTGCATCGGTCGGTTGAGTATCCGGGTTCGTGGTCGTTACGACCTCGTCCTCAGGTTCGGTGATGTTGTCGGCCTTATCGTCAGTCACGGCTAGCTCCAGAGTTCGGTCAGCTCCGCCGACAGGCGAGGTCCGACCCGCTCTCTCATCGGCATGTCATGGGTCGTTTCCCAAACCGAGGTGGTCGATTCGAGACGCTCAGGCACGTTTAGTAGGCAAATCCTGCCGCCCTGGGCGTGGTGTTTTTCAACAGCGACGAGCCAGTTCGAGAATGTGTCAGGTGCGGCATCTGTGCCATCGCAGTCGACGGCAAACGAAGCGCACGTTGGCCAGGCATCGCCCATGCCCACCACCAGGGTGTTGGCGTCGGGGCGTCCATCGCGGCAAAGACGTAGTTCGAGTTCGCAGCCGGTGGCGGTTGTGACGATGCGAAGATCGCCGCCAAGGCTGCGGATAGTTGGTAGATCGCCACCTGGTAGTGGCACGCGCAAGACGACAAACGTGCCGTCATCATCGCAAGTTGCTTCGAGACCGTCCGGCAATTGGGCCAACACGTCATCGATGACACGCTGCACATCTTTCGGCACGGTCACTTCCTCTTCCGCGATGGGGGCAACCACGGCTGCAATGCGTTCGAGCAATTGCGCGGGGCGCACGGGCTTGGCCATGACGTCGCGGATCGAGCCAACGACTTCGACCTCTTCGGGGTGACCGCTGACAGCGACGACCGGAACCGGGCTATCGGCGGCGAACGTCAGAGCGAGACCATCGGGAAGACGCCAGTCGGTGACAACCACGTCAAACACCTGTGTCGCCAACTCGTGTTGGGCCGCAGCACAATCGCCCGCCGTGTGGACTTCGAAACCGCGCCGCCGCAGCAGCATGGCCAGACCTTCACGAATGCCGGGTTCGTCATCGACAAGCAAGCACTTCATGCCAGTGCAAGCTCCGCGCGGGGGAGAGAAATCGTGAAGCGCGTGCCAGCCGGAAGCGGCACGCAGCGAACTTCGCCACCGGATGCGGCAATCGTCGTGGCGACAGCGTGCAGGCCGAGGCCCGTGCTACCGGAACGCGAGCAGCCAGCTTCGAAGATGCGCTCGGCATCAGCGGCATCGATGCCATGACCGTCATCTTCGACATGAATGTCGACGCGACTGCCGTCGTGTTGCGCAGCAATGCGAATCTTGGTGGCGCCGGCGTTGCGGGCGTTCTCACAGAGATTTTCAATGGCGCGCTCGAGCAGGAAGCGATCGCCCATGACCGCGAACGCAGGCGGGGCGCAGACAACTTCGACTCGCTGGGCGCTAGCGACCTTGGTCAGCAACTCTTCGACATCGACTCGGGTTTGCGTGCTTTGTTGATCGCGAGCCAATTGCAGCCATCCATCCGTCAGGCCAGTCATGCGGTCGAGGTCCTTGAGCACGCCATCGAGCACAATGGCGCGTGGGTCGTCATCATCGATCATGTCTCGCGCGAGCATCGCGCCGGTCATTGCCGACGCGAGTGGGTTGCGCAGTTCGTGGCCGAGCAGACCGGGAAGATCCTGAGTGGCGGGACTCATGCCAGCACCTTGTTCCGCATCGGGCGCTTGCCCAGTTCGTAAACGCGGATCTTGTTGTAGAGGGTCGTGCGGTTGATGCCGAGGATGGCCGCGGCGCGGCTGATGTTCCAATCGGTGTCTTCGAGCACGCGGGAGACGAGCTGCGACTCGAGGGCGCGGATCGAATGATCACTGCCATCAAGAACCATCGAAGTGCGATCGATCTCGTCGCTGCCATCGGGCAGGCCGCCCGTGAACTTCGGCAGGTGCACCTCGTCGATCATGCCGTTGGGGCAGATGATGCAGGCGTGTTCGATGGCGTTGCGCAGTTCGCGCACGTTGCCAGGCCAGCCGTATTCGGTCAGCGTTTCCATCGCTTCTTCGGTGAAGCCGGACAGGGCCTTGCCCATCTGGCGACCGATTTGGTCGAGGAAGAAGTGCGACAGGAGCGGCACGTCGGCGGCGCGCTCGCGCAGCGGCGGCACGTTCACAGCCATGACGTTGAGGCGGTAGAACAAGTCTTCGCGGAACGTGCCGGTCTGAACCATCTGGCGCAGGTCGCGGTTCGTGCTCGCAATAATGCGGACGTCAACTGGCACGTCTTGCACACCACCGACGCGGCGGAACGTGCGTTCTTGCAGCACGCGCAACAGCTTGGCTTGCAGCGTTGGCTCCATCTCGCCGATCTCGTCGAGGAAGAGCGTGCCCCCGCTCGCAACTGCGAACAGGCCGTCCTTACCTTCGCGGGAAGCGCCAGTGAATGCGCCCGGCTCGTAACCGAACATCTCCGCTTCGAGCAGGGCTTCGGTCAGCGCCGCACAGTTAATAGCGACGAACGGGCCGTGGCGTCGTGAGCTGCGCTCATGCACACAGCGAGCGACGAGTTCCTTACCCGTGCCGCTTTGCCCGGTGACCAACACCGTGGTATCCGGCGCGTGGGCAACCTGGTCAATGCGGGTCTGCACTTCGCGGATGTTCGGCGAGAGGCCGACCAACTCGGTGGCGGTCAGTTCGCGAACGCGATCCTGCAGCCAGCTGAGTTCGTTCTTCAGTTGACGCGTCTCGAGCACGCGGCGAACCGTGGCCAGGATGCGATCGCCGGAGAACGGCTTCTCGATGACATCGCTCGCACCCTTGCGCATCGACTCGACGGTCTTCGCAACAGTGCCGTAGCCCGTGAGGATCAGAATGTCCGGTGAGGGCGTACCCTGACGGAACTCGCTGATCGACGACAGGCCGTCTGCACCAGGCAGATTCAGGTCGAGGAAGACAATATCGAAGCAGCGGCCACTCACGCGGCGCAGACCTTCTTCGGCGGTGCCTGCCGTCTCGACGTGAAGACCTTCGTGCTGGAGAAGGGTTCTAAGCCCTTCACGCACACCATCTTCGTCGTCAACGATAAGAACGCGGGGGAGTCCGGGGAAACTGAGGTTCTTCATTTGCCGACCTGTGTCCTGATTTCCGGCAAACGTGGGAAGCGCTTGCCGATTTAGTCCTGATGACCTTGCCATGGGACTTTTCGGCACAAACAGGCGTTGACCTTTTGGTCACTTCCCGAAAAACGTCGCGATTTGCTCTGGTTCTGTAATCACCGACTCAAGGACACCACAGCATCGCCGGATCATGTAGTCGAAGTCACCGCCCACAAGCAGGGCACTTAGGAGCAGGAAGGGATCATGGGATTACGAGTCAACACGAACGTCGCATCTATCAACGCACAGCGAAACCTCTCGGCGGTTAGCGAGCGTCTCGGTGGCAACTTCCGTCGCCTGTCTACAGGCTTGCGGATTTCAACAGCTGCGGATGACGCAGCTGGCCTCGCAATTTCCGAACGGCTGCGCTCGCAGGTTCGGTCACTCGAACAAGCGAAGAGAAATGCCAATGACGGCATCTCCTTTGTGCAGACTGCTGAAGGAGCACTGAACGAAGTCAGTTCGATCCTGATCCGCCTGCGTGAACTGGCCATCCAGTCGTCCAACGGCACGGTCAGCGATCAAGACAAGGGAACGCTCGACGAAGAGTTCCAGAGTCTCGTCAGTGAAGTCAACCGAATTGGCCGTTCTACCGAGTTCAACGGCATCAAGCTGCTAGACGGTTCGTCCAGCGCGGTCAGCTTCCAAGTTGGCTTCGGCACGCAGGCGGGCATCGACACCTTGTCGGTCAGCCTGTCGGCCTCGCTCAGCACCTCGCTGGCGCTCGATACGCTCGACATCGGTTCGACCGGTTCGACCACGACGGCGCTGACGAACATCGACTCGGCAATCAACTCGGTCAGTTCATTGCGCGGTTCACTCGGCGCGGTGCAAAACCGGCTGGGTAGCACGATCAACAACCTCGCCATCACGAGCGAGAACCTGAGCGCTGCAGAGTCGCGAATCCGCGATGTCGATGTCGCCTACGAAACTGCCCAGCTGACGCGGAACAACATCCTCCAGCAGGCCGCCATCTCGATCTTGTCGCAGGCCAACCAGCAACCGCAGTCCGCACTGCAGCTGCTCGGCTAAACGCCCCCGATCTAAGTCCCGCAGCAAGCAGGCGGCATCCTCCAATTGGGAGGGTGCCGCCTGTTTTGCGTTCGTAGCAAGACCTCCGAACTGCTGACTCGCGGACGCAATGCTGCAGCCCCCTAATAGAACTGTATGGGCGCACGCGCTCTCGCTACATCAACGCAGCGAGCAACCGCACAGTGCGACTGCGAGTGTTGGCCCCACAGCGGGACGCGCTGCTAGAGGCGTACGAAGATGCATCAGTGCTCTCCGCAGAAAACATTCTTCGGTCGTACCGAACGCCAGACTCGGTGGCATCGCACTGTGCGCGACACCCGGCGCGACAGAGCGACGCAATGAACGACATGCAGGGGTCTTCCCCGTGCCAACCGCTCAAGCATTCATCAAGTAGACCGACCATGACTGTATCACTGCCCGCCTTTCGGGCACTTACCGTAGAGACAATAGGGAAAGCATGGGTCTTCGAGTCAATACCAACGTCGCCTCCATCAACGCACAACGGAACCTCTCAACGGTTAGTGAGCGTCTTGGTGGTAACTTCCGTCGCCTGTCTACAGGCCTTCGTATCTCCACCGCCGCCGATGACGCTGCGGGCCTCGCCATCTCCGAGCGCTTGCGTTCGCAGGTTCGCTCACTCGAGCAAGGCAAGCGCAACGCCAATGACGGCATCTCCCTCGTGCAAACCGCCGAAGGTGCCCTCAACGAAGTCAGTTCGATCCTGATCCGCCTGCGTGAACTGGCCATCCAGTCGTCCAACGGCACGGTCAGCGATCAAGACAAGTCGACGCTCGACGAAGAGTTCAGCAGCCTCGTCAGCGAAGTCAACCGAATCGGCCAATCCACGGAGTTCAACGGCATCAAGCTGCTGGACGGCTCATCGAGTTCGGTCAGCTTCCAAGTCGGCTTCGGCACGACCGAGGGCATCGACACCTTGTCGGTCAGCCTGTCGGCCTCGCTCAGCACCTCGCTAGCGCTCGATACGCTCGACATCGGTTCGACCGGTTCGACTACGACGGCCATCACCAACATCGACGCGGCCATCAACTCGATCAGTTCGTTGCGCGGCTCACTCGGCGCGGTGCAAAACCGCCTCGGTAGCACGATCAACAACCTGGCCATCCAGACTGAGAACCTCAGCGCTGCCGAGTCGCGAATCCGCGACGTCGACGTCGCCTACGAAACTGCCCAGCTGACGCGGAACAACATCCTTCAGCAGGCCGCCATCTCGGTCTTGTCGCAGGCCAACCAGCAACCGCAGTCCGCACTGCAGCTGCTCGGCTAAGCCTAGAGCTGGCTAACAGCACCGCGAGAGGCGACTCTCGCACCCGCCAAACGGCGCCGCATCTTTGGATGCGGCGCCGTTTGGCGTTTGTGGTTGTCACTCAAGCGCGCGCGAGCGCAACACGACAGAGATGCGCCGCGCACCTTGCACCCAAGTGCCGCGCAAATCACCCCGTACATCCAGCTCGCCCTCGAACGACGCCCACTGCAATTGGAACCGCACCGAACGCCCATCATTGATAAACCTGTGCGCCGGGCTTCCCATGTCCCGGTATTCCACGAAGTCGCACGCAGCGGTCGGTGCCTCCTGGGCATTCACTCCAAGGTGCACGGCAACCGCCAAGCCGCCATCCATCGTCGCATCCCGGTCTTGCCAGATCCCGGCAACAGACTGAGTGACAACACAACGGCGACCCCTAGCAGCACCAAGAACGCACTCGCCCACAACCGGGGAAGGCCACCACATCGCTGTAAGGGCCCTACTGCGAAGTTCAGGTCTCTCATTTAGCTACCAGTGTCGGACCGCCACTCCCATCCGTAGCCACTTCGAGCAAAACGCGTGCGGTTTGAACCCGCATTCGACTGATGGATTCACCATCACTGTGAGCCGCCTGGGCACGCTGCTATTGGCAGCACGTGGTGTATTTGCGCACACCGACCTGAAATCCAACGGAAGCTCTTCAGTTGCCACTTGGTGTTGTGCCGATCGACACAAAAGGCGCGTCCAGGCGTCCACACACAACACAAGAGCTAAGCAACAGGGAAGATATGGGACTTCGAGTAAACACCAACGTCGCGTCGATTAACGCGCAACGAAACCTTGGCAGCGTGTCCGAAAAGCTGGGCGGAAACTTCCGCCGACTTTCGACCGGACTTCGCATCTCCTCGGCCGCCGACGATTCCGCCGGTTTGGCCATCTCAGAACGACTGCGCTCGCAGGTTCGTTCGCTTGACCAAGCCAAGCGCAATGCCAATGACGGCATCTCGCTCGTGCAAACGGCCGAGGGTGCACTCAACGAGGTCAGCTCGATTCTGGTGCGCCTGCGTGAACTGGCCATCCAGTCGTCCAACGGCTCGGTCAGTGACCAGGACAAGGCGACGCTCGATGAAGAGTTCAGCAGCCTCGTCAGTGAAGTTAACCGAATCGGCCGTTCTACCGAGTTCTCCGGCATCAAGCTACTCGACGGCTCGTCCAGCTCGGTCAGCTTCCAAGTCGGCTTCGGCACGACCGAGGGCATCGACACCTTGTCGGTCAGCCTGTCGGCTTCGCTCAGCACCTCGCTGGCGCTCGACACGCTCGACATCGGCTCGACCGGTTCGACCACGACGGCCATCACCAACATCGACTCGGCCATCAACTCGGTCAGTTCGTTGCGCGGTTCACTCGGTGCGGTGCAAAACCGCCTCGGCAGCACGATCAACACGCTCGCCATCACCAGCGAGAACCTGAACGCTGCAGAATCGCGAATCCGCGATGTCGATGTCGCCTTTGAGACTGCTGCGCTGACTCGAAACTCGATTCTCCAGCAGGCGAGTATCTCGGTTCTGTCGCAGGCGAATGCCCTGCCGCAATCGGCACTCCGCTTGCTCGGCTAATCGAGACCTAGAAGCTAAGTGGAGCAGGTCAAAGGCTGGATCCACTTGATTCGGTCAGCACCTCGGGGATCGCGCGCAGAAACCTGCGACGACCATGCAAACGTCGCAAGCCATGCGCCGGTCACCGAAGCATGCATTCGCGCTCGCTGCAGCCAGAATCGACGCACAATGCCATTGTGCAGATTCCCGACACACTGCCACTCGCTTCGGCGTGATGCGAACACTAGGCGACTAAGCCGCTTCTAGTCGATTCGCGAGGGTGGTAGCGGCCTAGTCGACGCTTCGCAGCGGTTGGCTTCGCAGCAACGCACAAGAAAAGTGTGCAAGCCCCCCCAGTCGGCAACCGCCGACTGTGTTTGGTTTTGGGGCAAGGCTTGCACCGAAACCCCGGCGACATGGACGGAATCTCCAATGGGCCATCAAGTGACCCGCGACCGTTTCCGATAGTTCCGTAGCGGGATCTCTTCCGCGGGAACTCAATCATGTCCTCAGCAGGAATCAGCTTCGGTGGCCTCGCATCCGGTTTGGATACGCAGGCAATCATCGCGGCACTCGTAGCCGTCGAAGAGCGGCCGATTTTTGCTCTAGAGAGGACCAAGAAGAGCCTTGGCCAACAGAAGACTCTGTTCGGCAATCTGAGTACCCTGCTCGACACGTTGACGGATGCCGCCAAAGCGCTGAAGACAACGAGCAGCTTCTTGCAGATGAAGACGACCTCGAGTGACGAGGACATCCTGACTGCATCGGCGAACAGCTCAGCGACGCCAGGCACGTATGGCGTCAAAGTTATTGAGTTGGCCACCGGCCAAATCAACACCGCCGGCGCTGACACAGCGGATGGCCCCATTCCGAACAGTACAGTCCCGATTTCGTTCTCGATCGAGATCGATGGCGCGACGCACTTCGTCACACCAACGACCAACACCCTCGACTCAATCGCCGCCGCGATCAACAACAACGAGCTTCTCAGCGACGATGGGGTCAGCGCGGAAGTCGTCGACACCGGCAGCGGTGCGGTTCCATCCGAGCGCTACCAGCTGGTGATCCGTGGCGATAACCCTGGCACCGATAACTCATTCACGATCGCGTACGATGATGGCGGCCCTGGCTTCCAGACGTTCATCGATGACTTGAATTTGGACCCGACGGTCGCGAAAGACTCACACATCCAGGTCAACGGTCTCGACATCTTCCGTTCGAGCAACACGATTGGCGACCTGTTTGGCGGCATCTCACTGGATTTGAAGTCCGCGGATGCGACAAAAGAAGTCACCATCACCGTCGCCACCGACGGCGAAGAGACCAGCACCAAGGTCAAAGAACTCGTCGACGCCTACAACGCGGTCGTCGACTTCTTCGAAGCGCAGAACGCACTCGACGAAGAAGGCGCCGCCAAGAGCCCCATCTTTGGCGACACGACGATGCGCTCGATGCGCGGCAGCTTGCGCGGCATCGTCGGCGGTTCGGTCTTAGGCACCGGCAACGAGGCCTTCCAGCTGCTCTCGCAGATCGGCATCAGCTCTGACACCGAGGGCAAGCTCGAGTTCAACCAGAGCAAGTTCGAAGAAGCGCTGGCGGAAGACGAGAACGCTGTGGCCGCACTGTTCAGCGATAGCACGAACGGCATCGCGTCGCGGCTCGAAGACCAGATCGACCTCTACACCGATTCGGTCGACGGCCTACTCAAGACGCGTAACGACGGTTTCGACCGTCGCATCAAGCAAGCAACCTCGCGCATTGAGGACGCCGAACGGCGCCTTGTGCGCTTCCGAGATTCACTCACTGTGAAGTACGCAAACCTCGAAGTTCTGCTGTCGCGCCTGCAAGGGCAAGGCAGCTCCGTCAACAACATCGCGGCAGCGTTCGGCAACTAACTCACCCCACGTCAAAGAAGGAGACCCACATATGACCTACGCACAAGCAGCTGCGACCTACCAACGCAACGCCGTCATGACGGCATCCCCCGAGAAGCTCGTCAAGATGCTTTACGAAGGCGCCCTCAAGAACCTCGAGAAGAGCCGTGTCGGCCTCGCCGACGTAAGCACGTCGCGTTCGCAAGAAGTCGGCGTCGCACTGAGCAAGGCCATGGGCATCATCGGCGAACTGCGCGCTAGCCTCGACCACGCGGCCGGCGGCGACATCTCGCGTCAGCTCGACCAACTCTACGAGTTCGTGCTCGACCAGCTTAGCCAAGCCAATCTGCAACGCTCGCCGAAGAGCATCGATCCGGCCATCGAAGTGATGCGCACGCTGAAGGAAGGTTGGGATGGCATCGCCGCCCAATAAGACTGCCGATGACTATGGGGTGATTGCAGCGACCGATTCGTCGGTCGGCTTCGCGTTGGAAGAACTGATCGCGTGCTGGACTCAGGCCCACGAGGCTATGGGGCGAAGCGATCTGCAGTCGGTCACATCGTTGCTTGACCTTGCCGACGTGCAGTTGCCCGTGGTCGGCAACGGCGACGACGACACGCCTGCCGAAGCCCTGCTTCGAGCCCGCGCCGTGACGGCATATGGCCTGCTGCAACATGCCATGAAGTCCGGACTCAAAGGCATCAACAAAGAGATCAGTCAAACGAACCGCGGCACGCGAGCCCTGCGTGGCTATGTGAAGGCCGCTGGTCGCGCGACCGGCCACCTGCTCAAGAGCGTCTAAACGGGACGCTGTCGGCCGTGCTGGCCTCGATTAGCGTTCGCTCGTCGACCAACCACAGCCAGAGCAGCAAGAAGGTGATCGCAAACTTCTGCGCCGTCGGCACGACCGGCGTCAACTCGCCACCGAGTTGCACGATCGAGTAGCTGACAAAGCTGGTGACCGCGGAAACGGCGAGCCCAACCATCGCGAACCGACGTAGCCGCGTGCAACCGGCACGCCGCCAATCTTCGACCATGACTATCGCCGTTGGCACGAGGCCAACACCGCCGGCCCCGAGTGCCAACGCACCGTGCGGCAACTCCAAGACCATCGTTTGCTCGATGCAGATGCCGAGCGTCAGCATGATGGCGAGCACCGAGGCCGTTCGCGCGATCGTGCGGCGGCGGCCCGCAGCCGCGACGTTCCACCAAAGGGGCAACATGCCGCCGAAGATCATCACGACGACGCTGACCGTCATGACAATCGAACCGACAAGATTGCTTCGGCCGTCACCCGTCTCGGAAGCGAGCAGGTCGCATAGGAAGTTACGACACCAGTCGTGACCCTGAGTGTTGGGATCGAGCTGCGTCCAACCCGGATAGGTCGACATGGCTGTGATCCACAGCACCGTAAAGAGAACTACCGCTGCCCGCCGCATGCTGCACATCCTAGCCATGCCATCGAGAGTTCACGCAACGCGTGGGCAGCGTTCGTGATTCGGTCGCATCCCGGGATTTCGGCGGACTGCGTATCGAAAGTTCTCGGCCATTTGCGCCGACGTGTAGAATGGCAGCGCGGCTCAGTAGATTGATGCCCGCCGCAACCGAGCAATCTGCCGCCGCCCGCCACCACCTCTCTTTCGAAGCACCAACATGAATCTGAGCCGATCCGCCACTCTCGGCTGCGCTGCGATGGCTATTGCCATCTGCACAACCCAGGCACGCGCCCAGCATTCCGAAGCACGCCAATGGAACGAGCTCTTGCTCGAGTCCATTCGCAATGACTTCGCGCGCCCGACGGTTCACGCACGCAACCTCTACCACGTGTCCACGGCTATGTGGGATGCGTGGGCTACCTACGACCAAAACGCTCAGTGCGTGTTGTTCGATGAAAACCACCCGACGACCGATCCGGCCATCGACTACTGGCGCAGCGAAGCACTGAGCTACGCTAGCTACCGAATCATGACGGCGCGCTTCACGACGTCGCCCGGCAGCCTGGTGATGCTGCCGCAATACGACGCGCTGATGGCGACGCTCGGCTACAGCGGCGCGAACACGACCACCACCGGTAACACGCCGGCTGCGATCGGCAACCGCATCGCGGCGAATATACTCACGTTCGGCGCCGGCGACAACTCGAACGAAGCCGGGGACTACGCGAACCAATACTACTACCCGGTCAACCTCGCGATGCTGCCCGACTTCCCGGGCAACCCAAACATCGGCTACCCAAACCGCTGGCAGCCACTGTCGCTGCAGTGGTTCATCGGCCAGTCCGGCATTCCGCAACCACTCGGCTACCCGGAGTTCCTCAGCCCAGAGTGG
>JBNMND010000147.1:0-12964 GCA_051274975.1 Planctomycetota bacterium
TGGGCTCATCACCCACCACGATGGCCTCGCCAGCCATCTCGCCAGCCATATTGTCCCCGAAGATATTGTCCCCGAAGATATTGTCCCCGATGGTCATGCCGCCGAGCCCCGTCGCGATGTCGCGGTACGCCACAACCACCGACGTCGAGTCCGAGCGCCACAGTTGGGCCATATCGAATCCCCACAGCACGAAGAAGGTTGCCGCTGCGGCGAGCCCACTCACTATGGGCATCAACCAGATCGGTGGCTTCGGCTGGAAGTGGCTGCGGTAGAAGCGCTCGCTGTGTAGCGCCACGTTCTGCAGCTTGCCTGCGAACTCAGGACTGGCCTCGGTGCGCAGGTGTCGAAACTGCTCGACCAAGCCAACGGTGTCGGCAAGCTCAAGCGCCTTCATTGGGTCGCCGGCAACTTCGTTGCGCATGGCGGTCACCTCTTCAGGCGTGCCTTGGTTTAGCAGCAGGTCAATCGGCTGCCATGCAATGACCTCGTTCTCAAGGTCCTCGTCATCGCTGTTGTCGCGATTCTCTCGATTCGAATGGTTGAGAAAGCTCATCCCGCACCTCCGGCACGCTGCTGGCTTTGCCGTTGCTCGCGCTCTTGCTCGGCCGTGCCAAGCATGTCCTTTAAGGCATGCACAGCGTTGTGCATGCGCGACTTGACGGTGCCGACCGGGATGCCCAGAAGATCACTGATTTCGCCGTATGGTCGTTCTTGGTAGACGGCGAGCTCGAACACCAAACGGTGCGGCTCGGTCAAGCGCTCCAGTGCCTGACGCATTGCGGCGCGTTCTTCGCCATCGCTCAACTGCTCGTGCGGCGACGGATCATCGCCAGCATATTGACGCGGCGCACTGTCGTCGTTGGCGTGCACCACTTGATCAAATGAGTAGAAGCGCGGGCGCGGGCGTTGCTGACGGTAGTGGTCGATCCACAGGTTGGTGGCGACGCGGTAGACGAAGGTCGCCATGCGGCCTTCGGGGCGGTAGCGCTTGCTACCTAGCATCAGCTTGAGGAACAGGTCCTGGGTCAGGTCCTCTGAGCGCTGGCGATCCCAACACAGCCGGTAGAAGAACTGCAGCATGCGATCCCGATACAGGTCGACCAATTGACGGAATGCCTGCGGTTCGCCATCGCGGTAGAGGGCGAGCAGGTCGACATCGCCGTTCGCGGAAGCGGCATGCTTGGCGGCACCGGCATGCTTCGCGGTGGCCTTCGAGTTAGGAGATCGGGTTTTCACGTTGGGAGACCGTGAGTTGGCTTTGTTCGCACGATTTCGGCAGTTGCGCCATCCGCAAAAGCTTCTGTGCTGAGGACCTGGGTCAGAACGGCTGTCCCGAGCCCACGGTTCATCGCTGGTCCCAAATCGTCCGGAAATCTAGGAGCCATGGGAAGCCCCCCGCTTGCTCGCTGCGCATGCACACGTTTCGACCAAGTTCCGGTGGCACCGACAGTTCGATCCACAACACCTTCTCTGGAAGCTGGTTGCGGACCTTTTCAGCCCACTCGACGACGACCACTTTGCTGGGGTCGAACAGGTATTCGAGCCCGCCATCGTCGAGAAAGCCCTCTAACTTTGCTGGCAAATAGGCGTCCGCGTGCAGCAGAGGGACCTCCCCGTCGTGCTCTATGACGAGTAGATAGGTCGGGCTGCTGACGGCATCTGGGTCATCGACGTCCAGACCGCGGGCGAGGCCCCGCACGAACGTCGTCTTGCCGGCGCCGAGGGAACCGGTTAGCGCGACGGTATCGCCGGGCTGCAGTCGCTCGCCAACGAGCTCTCCGAGTCGCTCCGTCGTGAGCGGGTCGTTGGGCAAGTTGAGGGTGACCGCCGGTGTTGGTTCTTGGGGCGCACTCATTGGGATTTGGGTGACGTTCGGCGCGGCGCGCGCTGCTTGGGGTTCAGCGAATGCTGGAAGCCGGATTCGGGCAGGCGCCGGCGCTCGCCATCTTGCAGGAGCCACAGCCCAGGTTCTCGCACTACCCGACCAATGGCGTGCCGCGACCGCTTCGTCAGCGGCCCACTGGATGGCAACTCGTTGCTCGCACGCTGCGTCCACAGCAATACGTGATCTTCACCGTCAGCCAACGCGTGCTGCAAGGCCTGGCCGTCATCGAAGCGGCGGGCTGCCGGTCGGATGGGGATGCGATTCGCGTTCAGCTCGGCACCGAGTGGCGCGCCGTTCTTTGAACTCGCGGCGAGCATCGTTTGCAGATCGAGCAGCAACCCGTCACTGATATCCATCGCGGCGGTGACGCTGCGTTGCTCCGCCAACCAAACTCCCTCCGCTAGCGCGGGACGAAAGCGCAGGTGATGGCCATGGATCGAACCACCGAGAGGTCCGGTGACGTGCAGTGTGTTGCCAGCTCTCGCGCCGGAACGCGTTAGCGCACGGCCTGGCAAGTGGCCATAAGCCGACACGGTAACGACCATCGGGCCGTGGCTGCTGGCAACATCGCCGCCAACGACGCAACAATCCGCAGCCACGGCGGCGCTGCGAATACCTCGCAGTAATGCGTCAAGATCCGCTCGGGAAGTGGTCGTCGGCAAGATCAGCGAAACCAGCAACCAGTCCGCCACCGCCCCCATCGCCGCCAGGTCTGATAGGTTGCGATTGACGGCTTTTTTGCCAACTAGCCCGCGTTGCGCGGCGGCGTCGAAGTGCACGCCAGCAATCACGGGATCGCAACAAAGCACCACCCGTTGGTGGCGTTGTCGAATCACCGCAGCGTCGTCGCCGATGCCTACCTGCAAGTCGCGGTGGCTCGGAAAGAACGTTGCCAACCGCGCGGTCAGTTCTCGCTCACTTGTCATCGGGAGCGAACACCACCACGACTGTGGAACGCACGTTTGCGCGCGGCAAGGGCCCGAACAGGGCGCTGTCGCCATAGCCCGAACGAACGGCTGGATGCGTGATCATTACTTCGTCGTCGCGAAGCTCGGTGACGCGCGACAACAACTCGCCGTGCGGCGTGTCAATGAAGACGTCGCTACCGACGCGCAAGCCCGACGCCCAGCGGTCGACGACGACCCATGATCCCGCCGGGATATCCGGCACGGTGTCCATGCCAGCTGGTACCCACTGCGTGCCGAACTTCAGGAAGAACCAAAGCCCACAGACCACCGCGAACACGATGGTGATGCGACGCAGCCACTTCGCGACCGTAGTCGGTTGCAGGCGAGTTGGCTTGGAGGCTGGAACGGTGCCGGAAACGGCCATGACTTGCAGCATCAGCCCTAACGCCGGCCGGGTCCAGAACCGGCTCCTACTTCGGCCAGGCCTGGAGCAACTCGGCCGTCGCGGCCTGCGGATCGTCCGCCTGCATGATGGCGCTACGAACGGCGACTCCGACTGGCCGTTGCGCCGCTGGCACACTGGCGATTTCGGCGATCCTGGCCACATTCACCCCGCCGAGCCATACCACTGGCAACTTAGCGGCAGCCGTCAGCAACGCCGCTCGCGCTACGGTCAAGAACGCCGCATTCGGTTTGCTGCTGGTCGGCCAGACCGGCGACAGCAACGCGAAGTCGCAGCCGTGCTTGGCGGCGTTGGTCAGCTCTTCCTCGTCATGCGCGGAGTAGCCGATCCGTGCGTTTGGGCCGAGCACCTCGCGAGCAAGCTCTGGTGGTAGCGAGCGATGGCCAATCTGGGCGCCGTGGGCAAACCGCGCCGCGACGACATCGATTCGGTCGTTGACCAGCAATAGCCCGTCCACTTGCTCCAGCATCGGCGTCAAGCGTTCGCACGCCCGCAGCATTTGTCGGGCCGTCCACTTGGACTCGCGGATCTGCACACAGCGCACGCCACCAAGCAGGGCTTCACTGACGATTTCTTCGATGCGCCCGGGATCGCCGGCGCCGTCGGTTACCAGAATCAGTCGCAGTCGTTGATCGTCGGGCGAGGTATCAGACATGCCTGCAGAGCAGAACAGAACTGAGCCGTCTAGGCACGGCAGAAGCTGCTAGATGCGCTTCTCGTAGATCGGGCCCTTCTCGAAGTACTCGTTCTCGGCGCCGACGGTGTCCATGTCGTAGCGGCGGCCCTCGAGGATCATGCGGCTGGCGATGATGCCCATTTCCAGGCTGTGGTCCTGGTTGGTGTAACGGAAGCGACCGGGGCGACCGACATAGATCAGGTTCTCGATGCCGTCGAGGTACTCGCGGATCTTCTCGACGTTGGCCTTGTAGGTCGTGTCGTAGACCGGATAGACGTGCGTACGCTTCATCAAGTAGGACTGCCGAATCTCGTCCTTGGTGAAGAAACCCCATTTCTCGAAGTAGGGCATCACCATCTCAAGCAGTTGCTCCTTCGGCATCGTCCAGATGTCATCTTCTTCGAAGGCGAAGAACTCGATGAAGAACGACGTCGTGCCTTCGGGGCACATGTCCTTACTAAAGTTCTTCATCTCGCTGGTGCGACCGAACGGGATGTCCTTCTGCGGGAAGTAGATCCAATTGTCGGCGGTCACCTGCTCCTTGTTGAGCGTCAAGAACAGGTAAACCTGATTGCGCCAACGCAGGTTCTTGGCGGCTTGCAGCACTTCGGCCGGCGGCGCGGGATCAAGCAAGTCGAGCCACGCCGTCAGTGGCACCGACTCGACCACGTGCTTGGGCTTGATGGTCTCGATGCCGTCTGGCGTCTTGATATCAACTTCGGTGATTCGCTTGCCGTCGTGGCGAACGGCCACTGGCTCACTGTTGACATGGATCTCGGTACCGCTCTCAACGAGGTGCTTGCCGATCTCTTCGTAGATGCGGCCGGTGCCGTACTGCGGGTAGTAGAACTCGTCGACCAGCGACTTCGGTCCCTTCTTGCCCTTGCCACTACCACCGAGGCCTATGGCGTTCTTCAGCACGCTCCACAGATTGAGGCCGCTGATTCGTTGCTTGGCCCAATCCGGATGGATGTCCGCACACGGGATGCCCCAGATCTTCTCCGAGTAGTTGATCATCGAGAACTCGGCGAGCGCGCGCCCGAAGTTCGCGACCACGTAGTCTTCGAACGTGCGCATCGGCTTCTTGAACACGTCGTATCGGATACGCGCGAGGAAGTAGTCGATGCCGATGCGGGCGCTTCTCAGTATGCCGAGGTTGCGAACGACCTGGCCGAAGTTGACGGGGTAGTTGTAGTACTTGCCGTCGACGAATTGGCGCGTCAGGCGCGGCACGCGTCGCCACTCTTCCTGCAGCAAGTCCTCAATGAAGTCGTAGAGATACTGATTCTTGGAGAAAAAGCGGTGCGGTCCGATGTCAGTCAAGAAGACATCGTCGCCTTCCTTGATCGTGATTGTCTGGGCGAGACCTCCGACTTGGTGGTCACGTTCCACGACCGAACAGCTCATGCCCTTGCGGGACAGTTCCATCGCACAGGCGAGTCCGGCGGGACCGGCGCCTATGACGAGGGCTTCAGGGGCAGGGTTCAAACGAGGGGTCGGCATCGAGGAGAGACGAGAAAGGGCTACGCACAGTTACCATCGGCAGCGCGCCGCGCCTCCTGTAAAGAAAGGCATGTCGCAGTCGCCGCTATCGCAAGGGCTATTGGAGGTATCTCATGCGTTCGGTTTTTGCGCCCAGTCCTCAAGACTGTAGAGCACGTTCTGTGGGATGGGCACACGAGCTCGATCGCTCAATTCTTGCACAATCTGGGCGCAGCTTAGGCCGTCTTCGAGACCCGCTTCGATACTTTCGCGTTCAATCGTGAATTGGAACACGTGATCGCTCTTGGTTCGGCGGGCGAAACGGTCGAATTGGTGGAGCACGTCGTGCACGTCATCACCGGGGAATACGAGGATTTCGAAGTCCGGCTGTACGATTAGCGAACAGCGCGTGCCGCCGACCTTGCCGGCCGTCTCGGCATCCAACAATTCGGCTCCGAGTCGCGACAGGCGTAGCGCTGTCACGCGGCCGCCCTGTATGCCGACATCGACCAGGCCGAGCGGGAACAGGCGCTTCTTGATCCAGACCAGCAAGTTCCAGCTCATCTGCTGGAGGGATTCACTCGGCACATAGGCGCCGCCCTGGAAGCGCGCCGCGAAGAATTCTTCTGCCGCCCCGGTATCCAGCTGAGACAAGTAGGCGTTACGGGCCAAGAACGGCAACACCGCCACGTCCTGCCACTGCATCGGCTCGGCTCGGCGCAGCAAGCGCAGCAGCACCCGGCGCATGCGGGTGTGGTGAAATGGTTCGCCCGGCAGCGTGCGCTCTTCGACAAAGTGACTGAGCAGCAGCTTGATCTGGTCGGAGAGGCTCGCTCGCTCGAACTGAGCACCGGCCTTGGTCGGCCTCAGCGAGCGCTCGCCGCGGCGATCAATCAGGCGGCGTTGCAGGCAGAAGCGGTAGATGATTTCGAGCATCGAATCCGACAGCAGGAAACCACCGGGGATCGGCAGCAGCGTGCCCGCGATGCGTTTGGCGGATGCTTTGAACAACTCGCCTTCGGCGGTGAACAGCACCTTGCTTTGCTGCAGCTCACGCAAGAACCTGCAGACGTTGCTCGCCAAGTCACTGGTGGCAGACAGCTCTTGCTCGACCGTCGGGGCGTGTTCTTGGCCGCGCGTGCGGATCGCCCACAACGCCACTTCGTGAAACACCACGACGCCGTGCGCATACGGTTGGATGCCGACGCGAGCCAGGTCGAGGTTTGTGGTCGTTCCGAGCATCGACTCCTCGAGGCTCTTGCCCAGGAAGTCCAGGTCGGGCGGCGTCTTCAAGTCGACCTCGTGGGTCAGCTCTTCCCATGACGCGATGCCACCATGCGTATGCAACGTCGTGTCGACCAGCGTTCGAATGTGTTCTGGCAGCTTGTTCAGCCGCTGCTTCATCGCGCTCTCGAGGATGTAGAGCTTGTAGATCTTGCGGGCGTGATCGGCCGCCTTCTGCTCCTTTTCCTTGTTGCTCGACCCGTTGTCTTTGTCCTTCTTGAAGAAGCGCGCCTCCAAGAAACCTTGCAGCGTCAACGTATCGGGCAGTTGCCGTTGTCGACGCTCGCGGTATTCGCGGACACAGCCAACCAACTCACTCGGCGCGGCCCACGCGGGACTGTCGTAGTGCGTCCAGCGCTGGTCATTGACTGGCCAAAGGAATGACTCGCGGTGCAGCGCGGCCAAAGACGCCTCAAGGTCAAAGCGGCTCTTGAAGTTGCGACCGAATTCGGTGAACAGGTCCTGCACGACACGCACGGCACCGTCGTCCTTGAAGAACACTTCCAGTAGGTCCTGCAGCTTGCGTGGCAGCATGCCGATGCGCTGCAGCACGATCGACTCGTCCTCCATCGCCGTGCTGACATGGCTGAGCACCGGCTTTCCGGTTGGTGCTTCGGTACCCGGCTTGGCCAGCCAACCTAGCACGCATTCTCGCTTGGCATCCTCTGACGCTTCGCGCAGCAACACCCGCAGGCTTAGGCGACTCATGCGGACACCTTTGGCCCCATTGCCTCCGGTGGCCCCATTGCCTCCGGTGGCCCCAAAACGGTGCCGCCTTTCAAGTCGTCGGCGCCAACGATTTGGTAGCCGTATCCTTGCTCCGTAAGGAACAGTTGGCGCTTCTTGGCAAACTCCTGCTCGCGGGTGTCGCGCGAAACCAAGGTGTAGAAAGTCGCGGTGCCGCCGTCGGACTTCGGCCGCAGCACCCGGCCGAGCCGTTGGGCTTCTTCCTGGCGACTACCGAAAGTGCCCGAGACCTGGATCGCGACATTTGCGTCCGGCAGGTCGATCGCGAAGTTGCCGACTTTGCTGACTATTAAGTGTGGCACCTCGCCGCTACGGAAGGCGGCGTAGAGGCGATCGCGCTCGACGTTGTTGGTCTGCCCGGTGATTAGCGGCAGCTTGAACAGCGTCGATAGCACGCGCAGCTGCTCCAGATATTGTCCGATGATCAGCACGCGATCGGAGCTGTGTTGTTGCAGCAGTTGGCCAACGACATCGGACTTCCGCTCGTTGTCGGCGGCGATGCGGATCTGACTGCGAGCGGTGGCGTTCTTGTAGCGCTGGGTTCGCTCTTCACCAAGCGGCACGCGCACTTCGAAGCACCGCGCCACGGCAAGGAACCCCATGCCTTCGAGGTGCTTCCACGGCAACTCGTAACGCTTCGGACCAATCAAGGAGAACACCTCGTCCTGGCGGCCATCTTCGCGCACCAACGTCGCCGTCAAGCCGAGGCGACGACGCGCCTGGATGCCGGCCGTCGCGCGAAACACTGGCGCCGGTAGCAAATGCACTTCGTCGTAGATGATCAGGCCAAAGCCGCCTCGATCGAACAGGCTCATGTGCGTGAAGCCATCCATCTTGCCGCGGCGGTGCGTCAGGATCTGGTAGGTCGCAACGGTTACCGGTCGGATGTTCTTGTGCTCGCCGGTGTATTCCCCAACTTGGTTCTCGTTGAGCGTGGTCTTCTCGAGGATCTCGCGCACCCACTGACGTACTGCAATGGTGTTGGTGGTCAGCACCAGCGTGTTGGTTTGCAGCAAGTCCATCGCAGCGATGCCAACCACCGTCTTGCCGGCACCGCACGGCAGCACGATGACGCCGCAGCCACCGATGTCACTGCCCCCCATGTGGAACGCTGCGGCAGCTTTGCGTTGGTAGTCCCGCAGTTGGAACGACTCGCTGCTGACGAGTTCGAAGGACATTTCGGCACCGACTTGGTAGCCGGCGCGATCGTCGACCGGGTAGCCGAGCCGCACCAGCGCCTGCTTGACGTCGCCGCGCGATCCGGTCGGCAAGAACGCGCGTCCGTCGTCGTCGCATTCGACCAATTTCTCCAACGTTTTTGTCGCCACCAATTCGGCGAGCACGTCCGGTTCGTCACACACCAGCTGCAAGCGATCACCAGACGCCTTCTGCAAGCGCATCAGGCCGTAGCGACGGAACCACTCGGCGATGCGTTCGGTCACTTCCTTGGCAACCGGGAAGCGCGCGTTGGCCTCTATCCACGGGATCACATCCTCGACACGCTCGCCAAGGGCCGCCGCATTCCAGATGCTGATCGGCGTGATCCGGTAGAAGTGCACGTATTCGGGCGACTTCTCCAGCTCTGCGAACTTGGCAAGGCGCTCGCGCGCCGGTTCGTAGTCGGGGTGTAGGGTCTCTAGTAGCACGGCCCCATCAGCCTGCACAATCAATGGTGGTTCGGTCATCCAAGCACCTCGTGGTTGCGAGGCTTATTTGCCTTCGTCGCTTTCGTCGACTTGGCTTTCGTTGACTTGCCAGACTTGGCCTTCTTTTTAGGCTTCTTCTGGCTGGATTCTTCAGGCGGCTTGCGAAGGGTCGCCAGGTGTTCTTTCAAGAAGCGCCCGGTATGGCTGCCCTTGGTCCGTGCGATCTGTTCCGGCGTGCCTTCCGCGACCACCAGGCCGCCATCGCCACCGGCTTCCGGCCCCAACTCGAGCACGTGATCGGCGGCTGCGATGACATCGAGGTGATGTTCGATGACCAGCACCGAGTCGCCCCGGTCGAGTAGGCGTTCCAGCACCGTGAGCAGCTTCTGCACATCGTCAGCGTGCAGGCCGGTCGTAGGCTCATCGAGCACATAGACCGTGTGGCTGCTCGGGCGTCGCGCGAGTTCGGCAACCAGCTTGATGCGCTGCGCCTCGCCGCCCGAGAACGTGTTCGCGGGCTGGCCAAGGGTTAGGTAGCCGAGGCCCACGTCGTGCAGCAACTGCAGCGGCCGCATGATCTTCTTGTGGTTGCCGAAGAACTGCACCGCTTCGTCGACGTCCATCGCGAGCACCTGCGCGATGTTTTTGCCGCGATATTCGACACTGAGCGTCTCTTGGTTGTAGCGCAGGCCGCGACAGATCTCGCAGCTGACCCAGACGTCGGCGAGGAAGTGCATCTCGACCTGGATCTGGCCCTTGCCTTCGCACGCGGCGCATCGACCGGCCGCGACGTGGAACGAGAACCGGCCCGGCGTGAAGCCCTTCTGGCGTGACAACGGCGTCGCCGCGAACAGATCGCGGATCGGCCCGAACGCCTTGGTGTAGGTGGCGGGGTTGCTCGATGGCGACACGCCAATCGCACTCTGGTCGACGCAGATCAGCTGGTAGTGACGGTCGTCGCCATCAAGCCATGCAATGTCAAGCTCGTGCTTTTGCAGTCCGGGCACCAGCGCGTCCATGATCAACGACGACTTACCCGAACCGGAAACACCGGTGATCGCGGTCAACACGCCAAGTGGCACATCGACGTTGACGTGCTGCAGGTTGTGCACGTCGACGTCACGCAGTTCGACGTGGCCAGCTGGCGTGCGCCGGTCCTGCTCGGCTCGCACCTGGATGCCGAGCGTGTTGTTCAACCAGCGTCCAGTCAACGTGTCGCTGGCCGCGATGATGTCCGGCGTGCCACTGGCGACGACCTGGCCACCGCGCACGCCAGCACCAGGGCCGATGTCGAGCACGTGATCGGCGGAGCGCACCATCACTTCGTCGTGCTCAACTGCCAACACCGTGTTGCCGAGATCGCGCAATTCCAGCAGCGTGCTGAGCAGTCGCTCGGTGTCGCGCGGATGCAGGCCCACGGTCGGCTCGTCCAGCACGTAGAGCACGCCGACCAGCTTGTTGCCGAGTTGCGTCGCCAAGCGAATGCGTTGGGCCTCACCGCCAGACAGGGTCGCGGCCGAACGTTCTAGGGTCAGGTAGCCCAGGCCCGTCTCGCGCAAGAACGACAAACGGTGGCCCAGTTCTTTGAGCACGTCGGCAGCAATACGCGTCGAAGTCTTGTCGAGCTTCAGGCCCTCGAGCGTCGTCGTCGCTTCGTCGACGGTCTGACGCAGCACCTCCGGCAATCGAACGCCGCCGACGCGCACATTGCGCGGGCCGGACTGCAAGCGATCGCCGCCACATTGTTCACAGGTCTCGCCGCGCATGACGCCGCCAAAACGGTCGTCGGCCCCCTGATCTTGGTCGCGGCCGTGGAACCAGTCTTCGACTTGGCGCGACATGCCCTTCCACGGCACGGACATGCGCCATTCGCGTTTCTTGCCGGCATCGTTCTTCTTAAAGACCACCTCGAAGCGCTCTTCGCCGGCGCCGCGCAGGAGCAACTTCTTTGCCGAATCGGGCAGCTTTTTCCAAGGCAACTTCAGGTCGAAGGCAAAGCGCTTGGCCACCGCTTGGGCGACTTCGTGGTAGTAGCCACCGGTAGCGGTCAAGAACGTGAATGCGCCGCCGCGATGTTGGATCGCGCCGCTGAAGGTCGGCTTGTTTGGGTGGTTGACGAGCAGGTCCTCTGGGCAGACGACGACGTCACCGAGGCCGAGGCAATTCGCGCAAGCGCCACTGTGATGGTTGAACGAGAACCAACGTGGATGCGGCTCTTGTGGTGCGTGGTAGTCGCAGTGCTCGCAGCTTGGTTCGGCCGCGAACCAATGGCGCTCGCCATCTCGATCGCCACCGACCAGCTGCACAATCGCCGCGACCTGGCCGCCGTGCTGCTTGCCCTGAGCTTGCGCTTGCTCCAACGCATCGGTGAGGCGGGTGCGATCCTTGATGGCCGTGCGGTCGACGACCAACTGCAGCTCCCTGATCGTGCTACTGCTGATCTCCTGCTGGTCCCAGTCTTCGTCGAGTCGCTGCTCCTTGCCGTTAACCAACGCCCGCACGAATCCGTTGCGTTGCCACTCTTCGCGAAGCGTCATCAGCCACTCCTTGAACGGTTTGGCCTTCAAGTCTGACGGAATCACAACGGGCGCCAGCACGAACGCGCGCGAACCGGCGAACTGCTTGACGACATGGCCGGCGGCCTTGCTCGGCGACCACGCGTGCAGTTCCTGCTCGTGGGTTGGGCAGTGGTGCCGCCCGATGCGGGCATACAGAAGGCGCAGGTAGTCGTGGATCTCCGTGGTCGTCGCGACCGTCGAGCGCGGGCTACGTGAAGTGCGCTTCTGGTCGATGGCGATCGCCGGACCGAGTCCATCGAGACTGTCGACCGGCGCCTTGTCCATGCGGCCCAAAAAGCGGCGCGCATAGGTCGACATGCTCTCGAGAAAGCGGCGTTGGCCTTCCTGGAAGATCGTGTCGAACGCGAGGCTCGATTTGCCCGATCCGGATGGACCAGTGACGACCGTGAACTTGCCGATCGGCACTTCGCAGTCGACCGCTTGCAGGTTGTGTGTGCGCGCGCCCTTGACCGAGATGCTGGTCGGTGCCGGCAGCCGCGCCGTCTTCTTGCGCTTTTTGGCCTTCGCCTTCTTGCTGCGCCTCTTACTGCCCAGTCCGGTGGCCCGCAGTGCCGCACCGGTGTGCGAAGCATCGATGTCGGCGACTTCTTCGGGGGTGCCACACGCAACCAGTTGGCCGCCGCCGACGCCACCCTCTGGGCCCAGGTCAATCAGCCAATCGGCCGCCCGCACCACGTCCAGGTTGTGCTCGATGACCAGCACCGTGTTGCCGGATTCGACCAAGCGTTGCAGCGCATCGAGAAGCCGCGCGACATCTTGGAAGTGCAAACCAGTGGTCGGCTCGTCGAGCACATAGAAGGTTTTGCCAGTCGCCGGCCGTTGCAGTTCGGTCGCCAGCTTTACGCGCTGTGCTTCGCCGCCGCTCAACGTCGTCGATGGTTGCCCCAGCTTGAGATAGCCGAGGCCGACATCTTGCAATGCGACCAGGCCACGCGCGATCTTGGGTAGGTCGCAGAAGAACTCGGCGGCCTCATCGACGGTCATCGCGAGGATGTCGTAGACGTTCTTATCCTTGAACCGAATCGCCAGTGTGTCTGGATGGAAGCGCGCACCGGCACATTCCTCACAGACCACTTCGACCGGCGCCAGGAAGTTCATTTCGAGCGTCGTGACGCCGGCGCCCAAGCACGCTTCGCAGCGGCCGCCAGAAACGTTGAACGAGAACCGTCCCTTCTTGTATTCGCGCAGTCGCGACTCGGGCAGCATCGCGAACAGGTCGCGCACGTGCGTCCACAGATCGGTGTAGGTCGCCGGATTGCTGCGTGGCGTGCGGCCGATCGCCGCCTGATCGATC
>JBNMND010000148.1:0-12941 GCA_051274975.1 Planctomycetota bacterium
CAGCCCAGCTTGCAGTCGCTTGGTAAACTCCTTGCTGGCGACTGGCGGCGCTGTGCCGTGGATCTTGGCGCCTCGTGCGGCCGCGAAGAACGGCAAGAGTTTGGCAAGCGTTTGCTCGACGCAGCCCTAGGGATAGGTCGACAGGCGTCGTTCCAATGCGGCCCACGTTGCACTGCTACCGCCGAGCACGGTGACTTCGAGGTCGCCAGTCGTGCCGGCCGGCGTAGTGACGGAGACGTTTCCAACTGCCATGGCCACTGCGGACACGGGCCGCTTGATGGCGTCGTCGTGCACTGGCAAGGGCCGCAACGAACGGTCTTCGAACTCGCCAACGCTGGCGGACAATGCGAGCTTGGTGACGCCCGCGTTCATGCCGCGCAACGTGACCAACGCGCGTGCCGCGGTGCCGCCGGCGACGGCGACTTGGTAATCGCCGTTGGCAACCGTTGCCACCGCGTCGACGCAGGTGGCGGTCAACTTGACGGCAGTGTCGTCACCAGTTTTTGCCTTGCGGTCGACGATGATCGGCACTTCCACCGAATCGCCGACGCGCAGCACTCGTGGTAGCGCCGGCTCGGCGGCCAGCGGCACTCGCGTCACGATCTGCCGTCGTTCTTGGAAGCCGATGCCGTCCGCTGCAATGCCAACGAGCGAAACGCGCCAGGTTGTTAGATCGTGCGGTAGTTGCAGATCGAACTTGGCGAGGCCATCGGCATTGGTGATGACCGTTTTGAAGGCCGCGGTGGCGCGGAAGTCCGTTCGCACTTGGCCGGCACTGGGACCGGCAGGTCCGCCGGTAGACGGGGCGCCGGAGCCACCTGCGACCTTGCCATCGAGATCACTCGTGGGTATTCGACCATGTTCGAGCAGTGCAGCTAGAAGTTGCTCGGGCGACAGTTCTTTGGCACTGGCCGCATGCCGCCAATACGGCGCCGCGACGGTTGGGCGCAGAGTGACGTTTGGTTCGGGAGTTCGATCGTCGGCAATTGCAAAGGTGCGTTCGTCGACTACGGCTACCGTGACGACCGTTCCTGGCAGGCCCGTCGCGACCTGGCACGCGACGCTGGCACCGGGTGTCGTGGCCTCGGGCAGGCTGATTTCTGGCTGCTTCGCTGGGCGCAGCAGAAGCGGAATGCGTTCTTGGTGTGCGCGGGTGTGCCCGGCTACGGCGAGGTCCAGTGCTGGCCATTCGGCGCGTGTTGGAACGACGGTGATCTTGCCGGCGCCGTGTTCGTCCAGTTGTATCGACTGCTGGCGGGCCCTTCGACCACGGCCTGTCACAAACAGCACCGTGTCGTTGGCGATGCCTCGCACCCGAACCTGCAATGGTTGGCCGACGACTGCGACCTCCGGAATAAGCAACCGAGGTCCATCGCGTCGTGGCCAGGAGTTGCGGCCAGCCACGTTCGAGTTGACACGTGTATCGATGGTGTGCGTCAGTTGCTTGGGTCCTGCCGGAGTCTCTACTCGGAAGTTGATGCGCACAAAGGTGGCGGCAAGCGACTTCAGTGGCAGTTGTAGCGTTGCGATACCGAGAGCGTCCGTCGCGAGCCTGTAGTGCTCCAGGGACGTCGCGCGACCGGTGGGCCAAACGCGAACGGTTGCGTCGACGCGTAGTCCGCTGGCTGGTGCGCCGGATGCCCAGGTTGCATGCAAGGCCGCGGCAGTGTCTCGGTCGCGAGCGATCACCGTGGCTCCATCCACTTCGAGCATCAACGCCGGGCGGTGGAAGTCGGTGACTTCGCAAGGGTGCCCCTTGTAGATTGGCGTGGACTTGTTCGGCAGGTGCACGGAGAACGTGGCGTCCGTGCGTTCTGAGGGCGCGGGGGCCTGTACTGTGAACGACCAGACTCCGTTCGCGTCTGTGCGCCCGGCTAGTCGCACTTGCTTGCTGCCCTTGAAGGCACGCAACTCAATGTCGCGGTTGGCGCAGGCGGCAGCGTCAGCGACCGCATCGACGCCCGTTCCTTCGTAATTGGTCTCGCGCAATACGAGCCGTCCCTGGATCTTCTCGCCGGGTTTGTAGATTGGGCGGTCGACCATTAAGTGTACTTGCCAACGGTCGACCGCGCTTAATCGGTCATCGGCCCCGCGCAGGGCGATGCGCGCGCGCTGGCCCTCGGCGCTCACGAACAGTTCGCCGCCGTCGCGAAGTTTGTCGTGCACAAGCATCGCAGCCGGGTCGCCAGTGATGCCGTTCGCTTGCGATGCATCGTTTTGGGTTAGCCACCAGTTTGCGGTGGGGATCGCCTTGCCATTGCGCCACGCGGCCATCGCAACTCGGTCACGATCTGCCAACGTAATCACGTCGAGGTCTGAGACTTCGACGGCGCGGACAGAACGCCAGCGAGTCGTTGTTGACGACAGTTCGATCAGCCAGTCTCCGGACGGTAGACCGGCGATGCCATCTAGCTTGACTACCGGTAGCAGGACTTCGCGATCGGGCGGGACGCGTGGAATGGCGTCGGCCCAAGTGATGCGCCCTGGTTGTCGTTGCCAAGCGCGTAGTCGTAGTGCTTCACGTCGTTCGGGCAGAGACCAAGTAGCGTTCGGTGCGACGCGCGCTGGATCGAAGCCGAATCGTGACACACTGCAGCGCAGCAACGCTTGTTCTGCCTCAGCCAGGATCGCGAGGTCGCCATCTTGAGCGCGTCGCTTCTCTAGTTGTCGCCACAAACCTTGGATCACGGGAGACGGCAGCCAGTCCCATTCGTCATCCATGCATTCAAAATTGTTCCAGGCCGCAAGCTCTGGCAAGGCTTCGTAATCACGAAGAACCAACACCGCGGCCGCACCTGCGAGGATTGCTTGGTCTGCTTGGGCGCTGTTTGGGTAGTGCGAAGCGACGGCGAGCATCGCCGCGGGGCGACGCGACGGTGGCAGTAGGGCCGCCTGCAACCGCGCGCGCACGGCTGGGTCCGTCGCCGAGGTGGCGGCTTCGGCGGCTGCCTGGAAATCGCCGCGTAGCAAGGCGGCGGCGCATCGTTCCGCCGCGTCTTGGCAGATCGCGACCGTGGCTAGAAGCAGCGGCAGTAGTAGGGCTCGGAGCATGGCAGTTGGCAAAGGGTGGGACCGATGCATGGCAATACTCGTGCCTGACCAAGCGAACCGCGATTCGCGGTCGTGGCGGCGCTTGATTCGCTTCTCTTGTTACGCGGTCGAAACGGCGGCGGTGGTTGGCTGGCTTTGGCGTCTAGAGCCCAGAGACTTGCAGTGCGCTATCGAACGGCATGTTCGTGCGGATCTGCGTGCGAAGCACCGACTGCTGCGCGTCATTAGCGGTTTCGTTTTCCGAGCCGCAGGTGCCATTGCTCGCCACCCGTTAGTGTCGTAGTGGTCGCTGCCGCTTGCTCCGTTCGTCGCTGCACGATGGTCACCTTTTGCGTGCCGAGAACCTCGAGCATGTCGCCAGTGACAACTGCGGCGGTGTGATCGTTGAGGTCGATGCCGAGAAGTTGCGGGTGCTTGGTGATGAGCGCCTTCAGGCCATCGATACCTTGATGCGGTGCGAACTGGTCGTCGATCGCGCAGCCTAGCAAGAACCCTAGTCCGTGGTCGTAGCCTTCGCAGTGCAGTGGCTTGGGTGACAATGGGTCGCCGCGCAGCAGGAAGTCGCTCTGCACGCTTGCCATGCCGCCGATGACGCCGCCGCGTTCGAGCACGCGATGCAGTGCCATCGGAATTGGAGTGCCGTCAAACGCGTCGATGATGTGCCACGAGCGGCCGCCGGTGAACCATACACCGGTTGCTTGTTCGAGCATCTCGGTGTGACGCTGGTGGACGTCGTTCGGATGTTCCGGGGTGAGCAACTGGATGTTGGTGACGGACAGTGCTCTCAGTTTGCGTTGCACGGGTAGAATACGATGCTTGATCACGTAGCTTTCGCGGTCCCTCCACCATGGTGTCGCGATCGGCACGATCACGATGCGCGCGTTGGCCGCGCCGCCGGCCAGTGCGACAAAGCGTTCGAACGCTTGGTCTGGCACGTGATCGCCGCCAGCGAGCACTAGCGAGCCAGTCTTGACCGTTGGCGGCGGCAGCTTGGCAGGCGGCCAAGCCCCGAGTTCTCGTTGGCGCGCGGCGCGTTGCCAGGTAGGTAGGTCGATTTGGCCGCCGGCACCGAGCGTGACGATGCGTTGCTGTTGCGTTTTGGTCTTAGCCAGGGCGAAGTGCACCTTGCCTTTGCCGAGCACGTGCACGGCGCGTTGCCACACCACGACGGCGGTACCTTCATCTATGCCGATGCCGAAGTGACCCGGCGCCAGCTCCAGTGCGAGTAGCAGCCGCGGCAGTCGTTTGCGCTGTGAGAAGTGTTGGTCGGCAATCGCGAACGGCACGAGGTCGAAGCCGGTCATGAGCCGCGGCGGTGCTTTGCCTCCGGCGATCATCGTGCGGGTTTGGATGGCGGTGCCGGCCGATGAGCCGCCAACCACGCCGCCGCGTTCTAGTAGTGCATGCAGTTCGCGTTCGAATCGCGTGCCGACGTAGGCCTCGGCCAAGCGCGATTGGGCGCCGCCGCCAAACCAGACCGCGGTGGCGGCTTGCATCTTCTTGGCAAACGCTTTGCCGTCCGCTTCTGAGCGATCGCGTGTGTGCAGCACTTCGAATTGGTGTCCGGGGTGGGCTTTCTGCCAGCGTTGCAACGTGATCTGTCGGCCTTCCGCAGTGTCCGCGCGCTTGCTGGCGGTCGGTACGATCAGTCTGCGCGCTCGTTTGCTGCCAGCGTGAAACAGGAATCGTTCGTAGATGTCGGAGGGCAGTTTGCCTCCTCCGCCCAGCACGCGCGTGCCGCGGACACCCCTGGGATCGATCTTGGTTGGGGGCGTGACGCCGGTTGCTTGTGCGGCGATGGCGTCACATATGGCCATGCCACAGAGCACGCGGATGAGCACCAGCACCAACAATGAGGATCGCGACATGCACGAGAGCATAGCAACGGTTGCCGACACGGAGGCAGCGCGCCGCTACGATGCTGGGCACGTGTCCGATTCGAGCGAACATCCACTGGTGCTTTTTGATGGCGACTGCAACCTGTGCAACAACTCGGTGCAGTTCATCCTGAAGCGAGACCGTTTGGCGCGCTTCCGGTTTGCGTCACTGCAGTCCCAGGCGGGGCGTGACGCGATCGCGGCGGTGTCGGAAGGCGAGCTTCCAGGCAGTAATCCCCCCGGCAGTATTCTTCCCGACAGCATCATGCTGATTCGCGGCCGCAAGCTGCAGATGAAGTCGACGGCGGCGCTGGCGATCGCGCGCGGGCTGCGGTTTCCGTGGCCGCTAGTGTCGGTGTTCTGGCTCGTGCCGTACCCGCTGCGCAACTTGGTCTACGACTGGATTGCGCGCAATCGCATTCGCTGGTTTGGCAGACGCGAAGAGTGCTGGGTGCCGACGCCTGAGTTGCGTGCGCGCTTCCTCGACGCCGACGAGCGTTAGGTCGGCGCGCGGGCAGGCACGTTCTAGAACGCGCCGAGCAAGACTTGCATGAAGTTGCTGATCGGCGCCGCTTCGCGCGCATCTTCGATTGCTCGGGAAACCTGCGTCAGGATGCGGCGGAAGCGCACCGCCAGTTGTTCGTCGTTGATCAGTGCACCGAGCAGACCCTTACTCTGGGTTAGCTGCTCGGTAAACATGTCGGCGTTAGCGATCGTCTTCTTCAGGTGCTTGGCCATCTCCGGATCGCTGGTGATTGCGCCGAGCATGCCCGCGTCTGGATCGTTGGCCTTCTGCAGCACCGTGTTCAGGTTCTCGACGATCGATGCGAACTCGCCAGCAAGCTTTTCGTCGGTCAGGATGCGGCCGAGGATACCTGTGCCATCGCGTGCGTCGGCGATCAAGCGGTCGACGTTGTCGAGGATGCCTTGCAGGTTACGAGCCGCTTGCTTGTCGTTGAGCAGCACACCGAGCGGACCATCGGTCCCCAGCAGGTTGTCGCTGACTGTGCGCAAGTTGGCGAGCAGCGCGGTCGTGTCTTCGGCCGTCTGCTTGTTCATGATCAACGCGCCGACCGCGCCTTCGGCGTTGGTGACCGCTTCGAAGATATCGTTGGCGCTGGTGAACGTGCTAAGCACGCTATCGTAGAGCTCGCGGCTGGTCGCGATGCGACCGATCGACGTCTCCGGGTCGTTCATGTTGCGGAAGAAGTCGCCGATTTCCGTGACTGTGGAGTTTAGCGCTTCACCAATGACGCCCTCGCCATCGGCGATGTTGCCGAGCTTGTCGAACGCACTGCCCGCGACAATGCCAAGCAAGTCTTCGCTCGCAGTGAGTGCTAGGCCCTTGCCGGGATCGATGTAGATTAGCTTGCCGCCGAGCACGCCGTCGTCGCGCACTTCGATCAGGTGGCCGCCCTTGAGCGGGATCTTCTCGCGCAGTAACAACTGCATCCTCACTGGCGTGTCGGCGCGGTCGTAGTCGATGTCGATGGCGCCGACCTTGCCGATCTTCTTGCCGAGCACCATCACGTTGGTGCCAACGCTGCAACTGCCAGCTTGCGGGAAGTAGACGTCGATCTTCTCACTCAGTGACAAGTCGGTCAGGTTGACGGTCGCCCAGAGCAGAAAGCCCAGCGTGCCGAAGAAGACTAAGCCGAGCAGGGTGTCGCGTTTGATGCGGTCCATGTGGATGTGTTGTTCGGGAGTGCGGGTTGCTGTTAGTCGGAGCCCATGCCCATGAAGGCGCGGGCTAGTGGGTGGTCGCTGTTAGTGATCTCGTCGACGCTACCTTCGATGCCGATGTCGCCGCCTTCGAGGATGCCGATGCGGTCGCCGCACTGCGTGGCGCAGGCGCGCGAGTGGGTGACGATCAGTCCGGTCACCGAGAGGGTGTCGCGGACTTCGGCGATCAGTTCGTGGATCTGATGGCTGATGATTGGGTCGAGGCCAGCGTTGGGCTCGTCGTAAAGCACATACTCGGGGTTGGTCACCAGCGCGCGCGCCAAGCCAGCGCGCAGCTTCATGCCACCGGAGATGTCCGGTGGAGCTTGCTTGGCGGCTTGGTCCATGCCAACGAGCTTGAGCACTTTGTGCACACGGTCATCTACTTCGGACTTCGAGATGCGACTGTGTTCTCTGAGCGGCAGTGCCACGTTGTCGCCGACCGACAGCCAGTTGATCAGGGCGCCGTTTTGGAACAGGTAGCCCATGCGCTTGCGCAACGCCATCAGCTGCTTCTGATCCATCGCCGGCACGTCTTGGCCGTCGACAAACACGTGGCCCTGGTCGGGCTTGAAGATGCCAATGACGTGCTTGAGGGTGACGCTCTTGCCAGTGCCGGATGGGCCCATCAGAACGTAGTTCACGCCTTTCGGAATCTTGACGCTCAGGCCCTTCAAAATGTCTCGGCCGCCCAGGCGCTTGTGCACGTTTTGCAGTTCGATCATCGCTTAGGCCAGGAAGTAGAAGAACCACGTGATCACGAAGCCGAGCACGATGATCAGTAAGACGGAGTTGCGCACCGCGGTCTGAACCGCGAGTCCAACACCGAGTGCACCGCCGCGCGCCTTCAAGCCCGCCGCGCAGCTGACGCTTGCGATGGCGATGCCGAAGATGAACGACTTGAGCAGGCCGACGTAGACTTCCTTGGGAAGCAGCATGCCGGACGAAGTCAGCGATTCGATTGCGCCGACCCAATAGAGGTCGGGGCTGACGCCAAGGTTTTGTTCGGCGATGACGCTGCCGCCGTAGATGCCGATCAGGTTGGATAGCACCGTCAGGAGCGGGCACATCAACGCGAGGGCGACGACGCGAGGCAGCACTAAGTAGTCGATGGGATCGATCGACATGACTTCGAGAGCATCGATTTCATCCGACACCTTCATGGTGCCGAGCTCGGCTGCAATCGCGGATCCGACCGTTGCGGCGAGGATGACGCCAGTGATGAATGGGCCCATCTCGCGGCACATGGATAATGCCGTGATGGTGCCGAGCACGCTGGTGTTGCCAAACTTGCGCAGCTCGATGCCGGTCTGCATCGCGAGGATCGCGCCGGCGAAGGCCGCAACGACGAGCGTCACTGGCAGTGCCCGCACGCCGGCGTTGAAACCGTTGTCGAGCAGAAAGCGCAGGCGTCGCGGCAACCGCGGCAAGCTGAGGAACGTGCGCAGCATCAAGCTGACGACGTAGCCCGCACCTTGCATGCGTTCGGCGAAGAAGCGGGTTGTGCTTGCTAGCGGATTCATTACTTGCCACCCCCCAAGGGGATTGGCAAGAACTGGAACAGGCGCAGCGTCCGTTCGCCACCCTCGTCTTGTTCGTAGTTGAACAGGAACGGCACGCTCGCCGTTGTGCCGTCCTTGCGAGAGCGATGCGTGTAGACGCGGCCAACGACATCAACCGCATGATCATCCTTGCTGCGCTGCACGCCACGTGCGAGTTCCCAGAGGAAGCCGTAAGCCTCGTGCAGGCCGTAGGTCAGCCCCTTGTGGCCGAACAGCGGCGACAACAGGCTCCAGTCGGCCGTCACGGTCTCACCGTTCTTGTCCGCTAGTTCGTCCTGGTGATAGAGCGGCCACAGCGACAGGTAGCGCTCCTTCGAGCCGTCCTTGTTGTCTTTGGCGATGCGCGAAAAGAACGGCACGACAGTCTGTTGTTCGTGCGTGCCTTCCGGGTCGCTGTAGTGACGCCACCAGATGAACGGCCACAAAGCGGTCCACGAGTCTTGGTCGTCACTAACGACGCGACTGAAGAACGGCCAGACCCACCAGGCGGTGACGTTGTCTTCGCGCGCGTTGTGGTAGTAGCGGTAGATCGGCCACAGCACGTTGAGCACGACAAACTGATCGCGCATCGTCGTCGAACTGAACAACGGCCACAGCGCCGTCCAGCCGTTGACCGCCGGACCGTCGCGCCAACCGAAGAATGGCCACATGAAGAACGAACTCACCGGACCCGACTTCGCGTCGAGGTTTTCATCGCTCCACGAGAAGAATGGCCACAGGGCGAACCGTCGGTCGTGACGGCCTTCCTCAATATCGTGGCCATAGAACGGCAGCACGCGGAACCAGTTGTGCGTTCCTTCGGCGCAGTCACTCCAACCGATCAGCGGCCACAGCGCGAGTTGGTGGTAGTGATCGTTCTTCTCGAGCCCAACCCACAGCGGAAACAGCACCGTGCGGAAGCGCCGGTAGCTAAGGAACTCGGGGATGTCGGCGTAGAACGGCAACACCGCCAAGTAGTTCTCGTCGTCTTCTGCGTTCGACCCGCCCCAGATGAACGGGAACAGCAGATACCAATCGTTGTCCCACTTGCCGTTTTCGTTCTCCGCCGTGCGCCAACTCCACAGCGGGAACAGTCGCGCGTGGGTCTGCTTCTCGTAGGACTGCACGCGCCCAAACGGCCACAAGAACTGATGATCGACGAACGCGTCTTCGGGCAGTTCGGGCGATGGCTGGGTAACCCGCCGGTAGAGTGGCCGGACGCGAAAGTCATCGCCGCCGTCTGCAGTCTGCTCGTAATGCAGTATCGGCCAAGCCGCATCCCACTCCAGCATGTTGCCCTCGGCATCCATGCGGTGGAACCAGAGCGGGGTCAGGTTCAGCTCACGGGGCATCAGCGAGCAAGAGCTAGTCAGGATGACTAGCAGGAAGGCGACTAGGTATCGGCTCGGGCGCACCATGCGGGTGTCAGGAGGATGCCAGAGATGGGTGGGGGCCGCACGTGAGAAACGGCGTGCTGGAGTCCGGTGAGAGCGGTATTGGCAAAGCGGCGTGCGCCAGCGCAACCCGGCCAACATCGTGGCGGGGGATTTTCGGAAGTCATATCCCAGGCTCATGAGCCGCGATGAGGCAGCCGCCGCCGCTTGGCCAACTAGCGTGGTGCGTTAGCGCGCGCAGTTCTTCGAGACCGTTCGTGCCAGCCGGCTAGGAGCCGAGCGTGATCCTTAGACCGTCGCTTGTTACTAGTTCGCCTCCGCTCAACAACACTAGCCATTGGGCATGGAACGAAAAGCCGACAAGCCCAGCGATGGGCGGGACATACTGATTGATGCCTAGCATGCCGCTTGCCGGGGACCAGGTCCGTTCGGTGCCAGGACAATAACTGACAAGCTCGCGTGCGTGCGATGGCGTGAATTGCGCCGCCAGATCCGTGGCTTCATTCCACTGCGGCATCGTGTCACTGGCCGGTAGCGAGTTGTGGTTTTTTGTCCCGGCACCGTACGTGCAGAGTCCTGCGATCGTGACGAACCCGCACACGAACAGTTCGCACCACGCCGCCGCCGCGCTACAACGTGTGCATGGTTCGAACTTTGTCCGGTATCCAGCCGACCGGCAATCTGCACATCGGCAATTACCTCGGCGCCCTGGTTAACTGGGTGAAGCTGCAGGAAGATTACGACGCATACTTCTGCGTTGTCGACATGCACGCGCTGACTCAGCGCCCGGACCCCGACGTACTGCGCAAGGCCGTTCGCGAACTTGCGGTTGGCGTGCTCGCTAGCGGCGTCGATCCGGAGCGCGCGACGTTGTTTGTGCAGTCGCAGGTGCCGCAGCATGCCGAACTGGCGTGGATCATGATGTGTCTGACGCCGCTTGGCGACCTGAACCGCATGACGCAGTTCAAGGACAAGAGCACCCAACAACCCGAGAACATCAACGCGGGTCTGTTCACCTATCCGGTGCTGCAGACGGCTGACATTGCGCTGTATCGGCCCGAAGCGGTGCCGGTTGGTGAGGACCAGGACCAACACCTCGAACTCGCGCGCGAGACCATTCGTCGCTTCAACTTCACATACGGCGGGGACGTGTTTCCCGAGCCGAAGACCGTGAAGAGCTTGGCGCCGCGCGTCATGGGGCTCGATGGTCAGAGCAAGATGTCGAAGTCGAAGAACAACGAGATTGGCTTGTTCGAGACGGAAGAAGAGACTTGGAAGAAGCTCAAAGGTGCCAAGACCGATCCGGCGCGTGAGCGTCGCACTGATCCGGGCACGCCGGAAGTTTGCAACATCTACAGCTACCACGGCTTCTTCTCGACGCCGGAGCAATGCGCCGAAGTAGCCGTTGGCTGCCGCTCGGCTTCGCTTGGCTGCGTCGACTGCAAGAAGATGCTCGGCACCAACATGGAAACCGTGAAGGGGCCGATCCGCGAGCGTGCGGCAGATCTTCGCAGTAAGCCGGATGAGCTCGATCAGATTCTGGCAGCCGGTGCCGAAAAGGCGCGTCGGACTGCCGAAGAGACGATGGTCATGGTTCGTGAGCGAATTGGATTGGTAGGAGGCAAGTAATGGTGAAGGCGACAAGGCGGATCGCAGCAGTTGCGATGGTTGTGTTGGGAATGGGCTTGTCGGGATGCGGCGGCACGCCGGCGACTCCCGAGCAGAGGCGGTTGGCCGAACGTCAGTTCATGCTGCCGTTCCTGCAGGACACCGAAGTGGCGTGTTCTGAGCTTGAGATCGACATCACGCCTAATTTCCACCTGCACATCGGCCTTCCTGGTGAGAAGAAGGGGCTGATCCGTTTCGACAAGGTGGACATGAAGGCGTTGGTTGAGAAGACCTGGCGCAACCTCACCGGCGGTCGGGCGGGTTGGTTGACCGTGACCATCTCCGAGCCGAAGGATCCGACCGACGTGTCGTCCAAGCCGAGGCCGCGCACGACCTACACCGTGACGCACCAGTTCACGCTGCGGACACACGAGCGCGCGGCGATGACGCTGTCAGCGCGCGCGACTGGTTCGATTGTGATGGTTCGGGAAGCGGGCGGTAAGCATCGCGACGCTCGGGAGTTCGCGATCGAAAACGGTGTCGTGCAGAAGTGATGCGCCGCCGCCTGTATTCGCTGAGCCTGTATCCGCTGGTGCTTTGCTTGTCGGCGTCTTGCTGGCTGTTCCCGGCTGGCGGTAGCGGCAGCACAGCCAGCTATTCGGAGTGTGCAGACCCCGAAGCGCGGGAGGCGTGGGGGCTGGCCAAGATCGAAGTCCGACAGGGCCGCGATGCGAAGGCGTTGCCGCTTTTGCGCATCGTGACCAGTAAGTGTCCCGTCCTGCTGCGCGCGCACATTGCCTACCAAGACGTCGCGAAGCGCCTTGGCGGCGAGCACGAGCAGGCGATGGTCGACTTCTACGTGAAGGCGCCTGAACGCGCTCCCGGTGATCGTTCGCCGGTGCCGGCTTACTTGCGCGCGCGCCTGGCCGAAACGGCCTATGCGCAGTCGAACGCGCTCGATCAGATCTTGGCGAGTGATGGTACGTTCGCGTGGGGCTACTTGTCGCGAGGCCGCGTCAATCGTGGCCAGGGCCGCCTTTCCGAGGCGCTCCAGAACTACGACGAGGCGATTTCGAACGACGCTGAGTTGCTGGAGGCGCGCCTTGAGCGTGCCCAAGTGCTGACCGAGCTCGGCCGCGATGAAGAGGCTGCCGTCGAGTACAAGACGTATGTTGGTCAGGCGCCGAGTGACTCGGTCGCAGTGCGCGAATACATCACACTGCTGCTCTATGGGTTGGCGCGAATTGACGAGGCGATCGACTATCTCGACTTGCTAGAGCAACGCGGTGAGAAGTCGTTGTCGCTGCGCATGGATCGAGCTGCGGCGCAATGGCGCGCCAAGCAACCGCAAGCCGCCGCGGAGACGTATCTTGAGATCCTGGCGGCAGAGCCAACGACGGCGCGCGCCGCACTGAACATCGGGTTGCTCTACTACGAGATCGTGCCGCAGGACGAAGCTGCCAAGCTGCGCTTCTGGCCGAAGGCGCGGTCTGCGTTCGAGTTGTTCTTGCAGCGCAGCGACCCAGCCGATGGCCACGAGCAGTTCGAACAAACGTGGGCAGTGCCGTTCCGCTTGCGGCGCATCGGCGAGTTGCTTGGACCGTCGACGGGTGCTGCGAAGATCGAAGACCTGGCTTGGCCTGCAAGCTAGTTGGCGAAGCAACTGGCCAACTAGGCAAATAGTCCCGGATCGCTTGGCGAGCAGTTCTCGCTAGATAGCGCCGGCGTCGCGTGCTTCATCCGCCACC
>JBNMND010000149.1:0-12823 GCA_051274975.1 Planctomycetota bacterium
GCTTGATCTCACCCGCCTGCGGTGACGAAGAAACTGGCGCCGCGATCGCTTATGACACTGCCCGAACACGACCTACAAAGTATCGAAGTGCTCGCCCTGCTGGCCGATCCAAAACCGATGCAGGCGCTGCTCACTGCGCTGCGTCTAGAAGGTGTACACGTCGACGCTGTCGACGATTTGCAGACCGCCAGGTCAAAGTTCTTCAGCTCTGGCGGCCACGGCTGCCTAATTATCGGGCCCGATGTGCCGCCCGGCGTCGCCAACAAGGTGGCCCATTCGCTCGACGCCATCGATCCCGAACTGGCGATGGCAACGTTCGGTCCGCAACTGAACAATCGTTCTGTCCTGCGCACAGCGAAGCTCGCAGGGTTCCACCCGAGCTCGCGCGCCGGCCTTGGGGCCTTGCTGCGTTTCCTGCGGTCGCTCTAGCCGCCACCGGGCGTCCCAGCACCGCCCCAAGACCCGGCGCAGCCGCCGCGCCTGGCTACCGGAGTCCGGGATATCGAGAACCCATGCTGAGCGCCTCATTTCGAGGCTGGCGGGCTCGCCAAGCTGGCATCACGCCGGCGGAAAAAATGGGGTGGCTAACGGGATTCGAACCCGCGACTTCCAGAACCACAATCTGGTGCTCTAACCGACTGAGCTATAGCCACCGTGCACAACGTCCGAGCGAACTCGATGTAGTGGGCGAGGAGTTTGCCGCCGACCGAGCCCGGCGTCAAGGAGACTCAACGGACAGTTGAACGAAGCTTGCATCGCACCGAAAGGATCGCTAGTTTCTCCGCCCCAAACCGGCCTCCGTAGCTCAGTTGGTAGAGCAGCGGATTCTTAATCCGCGGGTCAAAGGTTCAAATCCTTTCGGAGGTACCAAACGCAACGGCCGTGAACCGCCTGGAAACAGGTAGTTCGCGGCCGATTGTCTGTACCGAGGACTCGTTGATGGCCGCCGAATGAGCGGTTACCCCGGTGATCTGGGCGGGCGGACCAGAGAATCGCGCCGGCCAGAACACAGCGGCTCGCAAGCTCACACCAAGTCCGCCAGGCCACGAAAACTCACGCCAGGCTGCTGACGCGCGGCCTGATCGAGTGAGGAACCCGCCAGGATCGCCCGGTCCCGGCAAACAATTGGCCGACGACGGGACGGAATATTGTTCTCCATGGCATCAGGCCAACGCCCTGGCCCATCCGTCGCCAAGCCATCTCGCTAGATGGCTGCCACCGCCATGACTCGAACCTCCCGCACGCGCAGGCCTCCTGTCCTCGTGCTCGTGCTCGTGCTCGTGCTCGTGCTCGCAGCCGCCAACTGCACGACCGTGCCGCTCGCTCCGGGCACATTCGCTGCGAGCAAAAAGAAGATCGAAGGCCAGATCACTGACCCGGTGCTTCGAGCCAAGGCCATCGCCATCAAACAGCAGGACCGAATCCGACAAGTGCACGAGTCACACGAGGGCAACCCCTTGCTCATGGGGGGTCAAGGTGCGCGCCGAAGAACGACGGGCGGCGAGCGCACGCGCGTTCACATCAGCCACTACGCCTCGATTGCCGGCTCCGTGCAAGCGGACAAGGTAACCTCCGCCAAGGTCAAGCTCTCACGTCACCGAGCAAGCGATGCTCGCCTTGGCCGCACACACGAAGCTAGAAGCCGCGACCTGCTCGAAGACGAAGCAACGGAACTCGGGATCGGCTTGTACGCGTCGATCTGGCGCGGGTTCCTACAGGGCGGTGTTGGCTACAACCTGAACGCGCCATAGGACCACATCGACTACTACTTCCGGATCGACCTGCTCAAGGTCCTTGCCGACACCGACAAATAGTCGTCCCGTAAAATAGGCACGAGTGGACCGGTTGGTCTCGCGCCTACAGATCCGCCCGCGCCGCCGTCTCGGTGAACGGCGAATGCTCGGCTTGCACCGGATTCTTTGGCAGGTGCAGCCAGAACGTAGTGCCCTTGCCGACTTCGCTCTCGAACGAGACCGTGCCGCCGTGGCCATGCACGATTTCCTTGACGATGTGCAGGCCCAAGCCAGTCCCGCTAATGCCGCCAGTGTTCGATCCGCGCTCGAAGCGGCGGTACAGGCGTTCGCGATCGGCTTCGGGAATCCCGATGCCGTTGTCGCTAACGGCCAGCGACCAGGTGTCCTCAGTCTCTTCGCAGAAAATGCGGACCAGCGGCGTGCGCTCGCTGGCGCGGTAGGAGATCGCGTTACCGAGCAGGTTCATCAACGCCTTTTGCAGCGCCCAACTGTCGGCAATCACAACTGGCAGCGGCTCAACGCGAACCATCAGACTGTGCTCGTCTAGTTCGTAGCGCAGCGTGCCCAGCACCTCGGAAACCAACGGCGTCAAATCGCAGCTGTCAAAGTCGAGCAGCACGCCGTCGTGGTCGAGTCGCGAGCTGTCGAGCAGGTCGCGAACCAGACGTTCCATCTGGTTGACCGCCATCAAGCCGTTCTCAACCGCTTGGGTTTGTATGTCGGTCATCTTGCCGAAGTAGCCCTTGGTGAGCGTCGACAGCATCAGACGAACGGCACTAATCGGACGATTGAGATCGTGCACCGTGCATTGCGCGATGTCGACCAACTCGTTGACCTTGCGTTCGAGCAGCAACCGCTGCTCATCGAGCTCGCCAAAGCGACTGGCCAGTTCGAGGTTGGAATGCACCGTCTTCTCGAGCAACGTCGACTCGGGCTCCGCCACCACTTCGCCCTGGAACGGGACCAAGCCCGCGGACAGATCGAGGTCGAGATCCTCATCAGAGAGCACCTCGTTTGAGGAGTCCCCCAACACCTCGTCACCGCTTGCCAGCACATTCGAATCGAGCATGACGCCGGAGCTCTCACGCAGCTCGTAGCCGAAGTCGAACTCCTCGTCACCGGGAGACAGCTCTACGTCCGCCTCCTCGGGCACGCGAACGGGCGCCGAATCCAGCAACTCAAGCCCGCTGGGTGCTTCGGCAGCGGGGTCAGGAACGTCATCGGGCAAGGATACGCGCGTTTGCGGCAAGTCTTCGAGCGGAACGATCTCGCGGGCGCGTCGCACCTCATCACAGATGTCCCAGAGTTTGGAGCGCACTTCTTCGGCGACGTTTCGCGGCGCCTCATCGTCCTGCGTCAGACCGTAGTGTGCGACCTTGCGTTCGATCAGCGTGACCGCCGCTTCCACGAAGGCTTCGAACACGCCGTGGCCTTCCGTTGCCACCGACGGGAACGTGACGATGTCGTCGCGAAACTTGAAGTGCTGGTCGAGCTCTTCCTCGGTCAACAGGTCGTCGAGATCGCGCTTGTTGTATTGCACGATGATAGGGATGTCCTCAGACGTGCCAACCTCATCGCGCAGGTGCTCGCGCATGCTGCGCAATGATTCGAGGTTCTCTTCGAGGCGACTGCGTTGGCTGTCGACCACGAACACCACTGCATCGGCGCCCTGCAGCACGTATTTACGCATCTGCTTGTATTTGGGCTGCCCAGGCACCGTGAAGCCTTGGATGCGCACTTTGAAGCCACCGACCGAGCCGAGGTTGATCGGCAAGAAGTCGAACAGCAACGTCGAATCCTCTTCGGTATTAATCGATACCAGTTGGACTTCGTTGCGCGGACAGAAGATGCCATGCACCTGCTGCAAACTGGTTGTCTTGCCACCAACACCAACCCCGTAGTAGACGAGTTTGGCGTTGATCGTGCGCTCAGCGACGTTGATGAAGCCCATCTGTAGTTGCGTTTGCAGCCAGCCACTGGCAGCCCGCTCCTTATCGGCAACTACGCTGCTTCAGCTTCACCGTCGCCGGTAGCCAGACACATTCTTGCTAGCCGGCAGCAACGAATGCCAGCTGCTGCGATCAGTTTGCAGTACCGACTTGATCGCCGCATGCACCTGAGAGGCAGTCACGTTGTCGATTCTTGCTACATCCACGCCGTGGTGTGCTGCAAGAAGCAACACTTGCAACCGACCAGGCAGCGTCGCCGGCTCGCCGGCCCAAGAACTTTTTTGACCCGGTCCCGGCAAGCTAAGTCGCGAACGCAACGCCAAACGCGCCGGGCCAAGCTCGATCTCGGATGGCGGTACTGTGCGAAGGTTCTGCAAGAACGCCTGCAGTTCGGCCCTCGTCGCGCGTACTTCGTCGGGCAGTAGCGCCTGTGGACGCTCTCCGGGTAGCAGCTGCGACGGCTCTTCGCCACGACGGCACAAGCGCAACAACGGATCGGCGTGCAGCCAGGACCACGCAACGAATGGTGCGCGCGCTCGCTGCTCCATGCCGCGCATCCGCCAACGGCGAAAGGCCCGGCTGGTAGCAACCTGCACCCCAACGGCCAAGGCCGCGCGATCCACTTCGGCCGGCAAGGCAAAGGCGGCCGACACGTAGGGTGAGTCGACGCGATCGTTGCGATCCTCAGTCATCTCGGTCGACGCACGCGAATCCGCACACACGAACGCGCCGCGCACACGCGTCTCAAACGTTGCTGCCAATGGCCGGATCGCGTCAATCACGCCCGCTGTGACGACGCCCAGCGCCGCCATGCGCACGGGCACGTCGACTCGCAAGGCTTCGCGCACGGCCTCTGAGGTCAGCTTGGCGATGGCGCTCGCCATTCCTGCTGGCGGCCGCGCCAACGCAGTACCCCTACCGAAGTGTTGACGGGCACGCGTCAACAACACATCGCCGGGGTAAACAGACTCGGCGTCGTCGGCGGCCAAGGCCGCGCGGGCGACCGCGAGCGCGATGACGTCATCGCTCAGCACGTCCGCGAATTTTTGCTCGTCCAACAACGTCGACAGGAACTGCGCCGCAAGCTTCGCATCGCCGCCGGCGACAACCCCGAACACCAACGAGTAGTCACTGCCGATGCGCATCCCGCTCGCCACCGTATTGGGCACAAGCCGACGCACCCGTTCAAGTCGACAAGCCGCCAAGACGCGCGCCAGACCAGCGACCTCGACGTCGTCGTCGTCAAAGCCATGTGACCACAGCACCCCCACCGCCGTCGCCGTGGCGCCATCAACCTGTTGGTAGGTGCATTGCTCTTGCGCTGGCAGCAGCGCCATCGACGACAGCGCCACGAACAAGCAGGCTGAGATTCTTCGAAGCATCATTCGCATAGCTGGCCTTCTCGAACGGTTACCTGTCGGTGCGCGATGGCCGCGGCGAGGCTTTCATCGTGGGTTGCGACCACAATCGCCAAAGCGCGGCTGCGCTCCATTGTCAGCAAATTATCAATCACGGCAACCGCGGCGGCACGATCTAACGAAGCCGTCGGTTCGTCTAGCAACAGCACATCGGGCTGCACCGCAATCGCACGCAGCAACGCGGCTCGGCGACGTTCGCCGCCAGACATCTGTGCTGCCGTGCGCGAGAGCAGCTGCTCTGGCAACTGCACGCTGCTGGCACCGGCAAACGCATCGAAGAACGGGGAACTCGCTTCCTCAAGCAAACTGTGCAAGCGACGACCGGGGGTCAGCGACGCCAACGCATCCTGACACACCAACTGCACCGCCGCCTTGCGCTGGGGTCGCTCGACCAAGCCGGAGTCCGGACGCCGGTGGCCGGCGAGCACCCGCAGCAACGTCGTCTTACCTGCACCCGACTCGCCCAACAGCGCCGTGATCTCGCCGCGGCGCAGCACGAAGTCGACGTTGTCGAGCACCACCCGATCGCCGTATGCAACGCGGACTTGCTTGGCTTCAAGCACCGGCACCGACCCGAGGTCTTCTTTGGGGCGCGGCGGCCATGGCAATTGATCCGGCTGCGCTCGCAAAAACGCCCCGTCCTGCAGTTGGTAAATGTCCGCGTTGAGGTCGCGCAGCAAGCGGTGGTCGTGGGTCGCCAACAGCAGCGCACTGCCAGAAGCGACCAGTTCGCGCAGCCGGGTCAGCAACTCGGCATACGAACCGCCATCGAGACTGGCCGATGGCTCGTCGGCAATGACGACCGCTGGCTCGCGCAAGAACGCGATTGCCAGCAGCACTCGCTGAGCCTGCCCACCAGAAATGCGATGCGGCTGCCGCTGGCACAGCTGCGCCGCATCATCGACCCCTAGTCGGCCGAGCATCGCGTGCACCTTGTCAGGGGCCGACCCAGTCGCGGCGAAGATCTGCTCCCCCACTCGCACCAGCGGATCGAGCGCGTTATGGGCGTCCTGCATCAAGAATGCGACGTCCTTACGGCGTAGCTCTAGCAGGTCACTTTCGGCCAAGCCGTGCAGCGATCGACCGCGAAAGTGGACTGCGCCTTGCCCCAGCCAGCCGTCCCGTTCGAGCAGCCCGAAGATCGACACCAGCATGCTAGTCTTGCCGCAACCGGATGGCCCGTAGAGAGCAGCGGTTTGCCCGGGGAACAGCCGTAGCTCAGGCAAGTTCACCTCAAAACGTTCTCCGTCGCTCAAGGAATAGTCGACAACTTCAAGCAGGGCTTGCACAGACTTGCCATCGCACCGAATCCGAGGCGCGACTGCAAGCATCACAAAGGCAGGATACGGCACAGATTTCGCTATGCTGCTTGGCATGACTCGGATCGCAGCCATGTGCGCCTTCACTTGCGTGCTCGCCAGCCTGACCGCCCAGCAATCTCTCAAAGAACTGGAGATGCGCTTCCGCGGCGAGATGCAGCAGCTAGACGTAAACACTCCCTCGCGCCAGCAACAAGACGAACTGTTCAATCGACACGTCACTCAGCTGCGCACGTTCATCAAAGGCAAAGCCAAGGGAGATGACCGGTGGAACGGACGCCTTTGGCTGGCCGAGCTCGAGATGGTTCGCGGCAAGCGCCAAGAAGCCACGGAGGTCCTGAAGGAGATCGACGCCAAGCAAGCACCCGGCATGGTGCTGGTCAGCGCAGCGACGATGGCCCAACACCTCAACCTCGTGCAACTGCGCGACGAGTGGATCAAACAAGCCGTCACCAAGGATGCCCCGCTGATCGATCGCATGGCGATGGCGCGCCTGCTGATGACGGTGTTGCGTGAGATCGAACTCGGCGAAGGGCTATTCACCAAAGCCCTGGCAAGCGCCAAGGACGATGAAGAGAAGTCGTTCGTGATGTGGCACCGCGCGGATGCCTTGCGCGACCGCGAAGACCTGCCCGAGAACACCGGCTTTGACGAACTCGAGAAGCTCGCCAAGGCGTTGCCGAAGACCTACTGGGGCTCGGTCGCTAAGGACCGCTTGCGCGCGACCCGCATGAAGGTTGGCGATGAACCGATCGCGATTTCCGGCAAGACGCTCGATGGCACAGCGTTCACCACCAAGGCACAACTGGGCAGGGCGGTCGTGCTCGCGTTCTTCACCGCGGCCGACTACGACACGCCGCGCTTGATGGCGTTGCTCGCGGATCTGCAAGCCAAGAACACCAACCTCATCGTGCTAGGCATCAGCCTCGATCGCGACGTCAACGAGATCAAGAAGTCGGTCAAGGCACTCGGCATCCGCTTCCCCGTCATGGGCGACGGCAAGGGGCCGGGAACCGACTGCGCGCTGCGCTGGTTCGTCGAAGGTCCCGTCGTGCACGTGCTAAACAAGCGTGGCAAGATCGCCGGACTCGGGCTGCAGGCGGGCACCAACGATGGCCGCGCCGAACTGGCCCAGGTGATCAAACGCGCGCTGCGCTAACGCGGCTCTGGTAGCGGACGTTCTTGGCCAGACGCGCTCGCTCTATGGCGCTCGTCTAAGGCGCCTGTTCTAAGAACGACGCCGCGCCAACAACCCCAGCGTCAACACCAACAAGGCGCACAGTCCTTCGCTGAGCAAGACCGCCATCGCCGGCAACAATGGCAGCGGGTCGGCGAGACCTTCGCCGGTCATGGACGTGATCAAGAACACGGCGCAGAACAACAGCAGGATCAAATCGGGGCCAATGCGCGCCCCGCGCCCGAAGCGAATGCCGACGCGCAGCACGCCAGCGATCAGGCCCACAGCGAGCAGGCCGATCGACACGGCATAGCCAAGCGACGATTCGGGCAGCAACGAACTCGCCCGCTCGGTCACGGCGAGATGGTCGACGGACACGTTCAGCGTGCTGCTGAGCAACCACCAAGTAATTGCCGGCGCGACCAACGCGGTCGCCGTCCATGGGATCAGACGGCGGTTGAGTGAACGGATCGGCGTGCCGATCAACGCGCGCCTACGGAAGCAGCGAATGCCTCGATTAGCCAATTGCACCGTGCCGGCCAACAACACGACTCCGGGCACCAACAAGATGGCGCCAGCCGACGGCATCGCTTCACAAGCCATAGCGGCAGCCATCGATGCACACAGCATCAAGGCACCACCGACCATCATGCTGCGGCGCGGACTGCGATAGCGATGCCGCGGTGCTGGACGCGAGGCGACCTGCAGCAACACCAGGGACAGCAACGCGAACAACGTCGCCGGCGTCTCTGGGCGCAGAATGTGGCCAGCAAACGCGACCGGGGGCAGCGCCGCGATCAAGCCGCACGCGAACAACGCCTGCAGTCGACCGCGTGCGAGCAACACCGACAAGTAGGTCAAGAACGCCAGCGCGGTAATGCCGAGCACCTGCATCAGGCGCGCACGAACGATCAGCGCGCTCTGCTCTGCTTCGACAACCGGCCAGGTCGCGTCGGGAATCGCCGCGACGTGGAACATGCGCGAACCGCTCGTATCAATGCGCCCGGCTCTGGGCCCGCGTTCGACGATGCGTTGCAAGCGCGCGAGTTCGTCGGGCTGGGCCGGTGTGCCTACGGACAGGCCAACTACCAACGATGGCAATAACAACACCAGTAAGCTGCAGCAAACCGCCGCGACGCTGGCACTCCGCAAAGGCGAACGTGTTCTGCCCAGCCCCTGGTTGCCATCATTGGTCGTCACAGAGCTGGGATGCGCCAATGTGCTTGAGAGCGACGTGTGCTTCAGGTCGGCGAGGAACTACAGCGCGGCGAGGAACTACAGCGCGGCAAGGAACTACAGCGCGGCAATGCAGTCGATCTCGACCAACGAGCCCTTCGGCAGTTCCTTGACCGCGACGCAGGCACGTGCCGGGCGGTGGTCGCCGAAGTGGCGGCCGTAGACTTCGTTGACGGCTGCGAAGTCCGCCATGCTGACGAGGAAGATGGTCGTTCGCGCTACTTGCGCCAGCGACGCACCACTCGCTTCGAGCAAACCAGTCATGTTCTTCATCACCTGCTCGCACTGCGTGGCAGCCGTGTCACCCACCATTTCCATGGTCTTGGGATCAAGCGGGATTTGGCCCGAGCAGAACAACAGATTGCCGACCTTGCAGGCCTGGCTGTAGGGACCGATCGCCGCGGGAGCGTTGTCGGTTTGCACGAATTCGAGGGTCATAGTTAGTTGGAAGAAATACGGCTACTTGGATTGCAGTCGGTCGCGCAGGCGTTGCTCGACCGACGGGTGCAGAAAACTACTGACATCGCCACCGTTGCGCACGACTTCACGCATCAACGAAGACGACACGTAGCTGTATTGCGCACTGGGCATGACGAAGACGGATTCGACCGACGGCTCCAAATGGCGATTGGTCAACGCCATCTGATATTCGGACTCGAAGTCCGAAACGGTGCGAACGCCGCGAAGGATCGCGCCAATCTTCTCTTTCCTGCAGAAATCGACGACCAGCCCCGAGAACGTCACCACCGACACACGGTCATCGTCGGGCAACACTTCGCGCAGCATCGCGACGCGCTCCTCGGATGAGAAGGTTGGAGTCTTCTGGCTGTTGATGCCGACGGCGACCGTCAGGTGATCAAACAGGGGCAACGCGCGTTCGACCAAGTCGAGGTGGCCGCGCGTGACAGGGTCGAAACTTCCGGGGTAGAGGGCCGAGACCATTGGCGGGACTGTAACCGGTGACGGGACTGGAGCACGGAGCAGTCCCAGCGATTGCGAGCGATCGGCCGCACGACGTTGCACCTCGACACGGACCTCGGCGTTATTCACGACGAAACACGCCTCCTAGCGAGCATTCACCAAATCGCTTGCCACCGCTGGCGATTGCTGAGCCCTACTAGGATGTGGCTCCGATTGTATACCGTTCGCTCGCCGAGGCCATTGTCTGGTCCTTGCCAACCGCCGTGCTCGCAAGCATTTGCCTGCCCATTGCGGCTGCTATCGCGATGGCCGGGATCCTGGTGGCCTCCTGCACGCAGTATCGCTGGCGACGATCGGGGCTGAGTGCCCTGCCAGTGTTGTTGGCGGCTGTGCCGGCATCGACCGCACCACTGCCCGCACCAGAGCCGGGCCCAGTGTGGGTAGAAGGTCGGGTTCGCGATGTCGTGCGCGCGCCTCTAGCCGGCCGCAACTACGTGCAGCTGGCCGAGGATCTGCGCATCGCCTTTCCGGGCGAGATCGAGTTGGTGGCTGGCGACAAGTTGCGCGTGCTAGCCCGTGCGGGTGAACCGGCGATTCCTGGTGTGCGCGGCGCATTGCAAGCGATCCCCGCGACGATGAAAGTCGAGCCATGCACGTGGTCGTTTCGAAGTGGCTGCGCGCAATTGCGACGTGCCATGGAACGCGAACTATTGCGGCTCGTGCCCGGCGAGCACGGTGCGATGCTGGCGACGTTGGTGCTCGGTCGCGCCACCCGACCCGATCCCGAGCTTGCCGCCGCACATCGCGCCACCGGGCTGAGTCACCTGCTGGCGGTCAGCGGGGCGCATGCGGCGATGTTGGCGTTCTTATTAGGGCTATCAAGCCGCGGCCGACACCTCGGTGCGGGCCGCACACGCTCGGCGTTCGTGCTGGCCATTCTGTTAATCTACGGCGGTATCGCGGGCGCCGAACCGCCGGTGTTGCGCGCCGTCGTGGCATACACCTTGGCAGCGATCGCGGCGCGCATTGGGCGACCGTTTGGCATTGCTACAGGGTTGCTAGTGCCAGCATGGATCACGTGTTTGGTCGAACCAGAGGCGTTGCTCAGCCCGAGCTTCCTGCTGAGCTATGCCGCGGTGACCGGACTGGCGATGGCGCTGCGCGGCCGTCCCCCGGAAACACTTGGGGAATGGCTCTTCGATGGCCTCCGCGCATCGTTCTGGGCAACCCTGCTAACGGCGCCGCTGACGCTCGGCTTCTTCGGACAACTCGCGCCTTGGACGATTCTGCTGACGCCGCTGTGTGCGCCACTGGTCGCGATGATGCTATTGGTTGGTTTGATCGCTGCAAGTTTGGCCATGGTAGCGCCGGGACTTGCCGACTTCTTGGCGTGGCCGCTGCACGCGATGGCGAGTACCTACGCGTGGCTAGTGCACACTGCCGACCACCTGCCCGGAACGCCAATTCCTGCATGGTATCGGCCGCCGCCGTGGGCCATCGCATTGGTCGGTGCGATCTGCGTCGCATTCGTGTTCGCGGTGCCCAGGAAACGCAGCGTTGTGATCGCCGTGTTTGGAATCGTGACACTGTGGTTCTTGCCCCTGCAAGAACGTGACGAGCCGCACTTCACCCTATTTGCAGTTGGCCACGGCCAAGCAGCTTTGGCCAACACCGAACAGCTTCACCAGATCGTCATCGACTGCGGCAGCCTGCAAGGTGGTTCGCGTGCCGCTCGGTTGATCGACGGCGCGTTGACGCGCTGTTCGATCGACCTACTGGTGATCACACACGCAGACACCGACCACCACAACGGCGTGCCGTTCTTACTACAGCGGCTGCACGTGCGGCGCGCGATGATGCCAGCATCGCTCGACGGCACAGAACTGCACGCGCTGCTAGTCGAGCACGGCTGCGAGATCATGTTGCTGAAGCCTGGTGAACAATCGCAGCCACTGCCTAGTGTTCGCGTGCTCGCCCCCGACCTCCCGATTGGCGCGAGCGATAACAACTTGAGCTTGTGGATGCAGCTGCAGATCCTGGACTGCAACATCCTGCTTACGGGCGACGCGCAAGAGTTGGGCACCGCCGCCGCGCTCGCGAGTGGCTTTGTGACTCGTTGCGATGTGGTGGTGCTGCCCCATCACGGCCGCCGGAACGCCAACGCGCCCCACCTGCTGCGGCGTGCCCGGCCACACGCGTGCTTGGCATCGGCGACGACGGGAGATGGCCAGACGCTGCAAGGAGATGTCGCACGAGCGTTCGGCGCGAAGCTTTGGTCAACCGGCCTGCACGGTACGATCATGCTGCGCGGCGACCCAATCGGCATCACTTCGCTACAGCCCAGCTCGCTACAGCCCAGGCCGGCTCGTTCGCGCCGTTGACTCAGCGAGCGTTAAAACGAGGCACCACCGAGCGACGCATGTCGTATTCAATCGCCGCGTCGTGATAGAGCGTCGAGATTCGATGCGCACGCCCGCGCTGATGCAGCTCTCTCTTGTTGCGCGGCGGCTTCTGCAAATCGAGCTGGATCAAGTCAATCAGCTTCTGCGCCTGCGGATCCATGAAGCGCCGGTTATCGAGCAGAATCGGCAGTGCGACCTTGCCTAGCCGGAAGAGACCGTGTGTCGCCATCAACGCGTCACCGGAGATCTTGTTGTCCGGCAGGTGGCCGAGCAACTCAAAGGCGATGCGACCCGCATAGCCGGGGTAGCGATCACGATTGGTCAAGCCAGCTTGCGCCAACAAATAGGCCGACAAGAACCGCTGCTGCGGGTTCATCGATGTCAGTTGGTTCGCCAGGAAACCGCTCGCGATCGCCGCGCGGCTGCGCAGGAAGCGTGCGCTCGAAACCGTCAACGAACCAACCCAGGTTGCATAGGCAGCCTTAGCGACCGGTCCGAGGTCGCTGCGCAAGGCATCGACGGACACCTTCAGCAACTCGGGCGTGACACTGGCTCGCTGGTTCGAGCAACGCCGACGCAGTACGCCCGCAGCCAAGTGGCGCAACTGCAAGTCATACGCATCCAGCGCGTCCTGCAATTCGGAAATA
>JBNMND010000150.1:0-12821 GCA_051274975.1 Planctomycetota bacterium
CTGACGCTTGACACCTCAGAGCCGGGCGACCTGACGTTCTCGAACTACACGACCATGACGGTCGGCACCAACCCGTAGGTTGCTGCATCAAGTTCGATAGGGTCGCACTGTGCCTCCGTGAGGCAGGTGGACCCCGTGACAAGAGCCTCGTGCCCCATTGGGTTGCGAGGCTCTTATCATTCCCCCCTGGACCGGCGAGACGCATCCGCGACGCGCTAGGCTTCGCGATCGGAGAGCGGCGAACGCATCGGCGCGGGCAACTCGTCGTAGCCCACCGCGATTGCGGCCTGCTCGAACTCTTCGAGTTCGCTGTACGAAGCAGGCGGAAAGAACGCGATATCACGCAGCAGCAAGGCTTCGCGTGCCGCGGCAAGTTCCGGGTCCACGATGGCGGCCTGCAACGCCGCACGCAACTGCGTGTGCAACTGCGCCGATGCGTGTTTGGAAGCCACGTAAGGCGGCGCCAATGCCGTGTTCGTGCAAGCAACTGCGCGCAAATTCATAACAGCCTCAGGACGGTTGCGACGCAGGATCGCCAGCACCACGGCGTCGATGCAGGCCACGTCCACTTCGCCTCGATGCAGAGCCAATAAGCTCAGCATGTGCGAGCCAGACTCCACAACATCGCCAAAGAACGCGCCTTCTCGCTGCAGCGCGGCAGCTTGTGGACGCAACGCATTGCTGCCCGAGTGCGAAGACACCTGGTTAATCGCCAGACTGCGGCCGCGCAGGTCTTGAAACGATTGCCAAGCTCGATCGGTGCGGACCACGACAAAGCTCCGGTAGCGCGGGCCTTCGCACCCCTCGGCGGCATAGCACGGAGTCGCTATGGGCACGATGTGGTCGGCGGCGTCGTATAACACGTCATACCCACATGCTTGGCTTAGCAGCAACTGTGGATCGCGCCAACGCGATTCGTAGTCGGCACCGCGCACGAGCGCATCCGGTATGCCATCAACACCGGCTGCACACAGGTGCCGGGCAATGCCTTGCCACCAAGTATCCGTGTGTGCTCGAAGCTCGACAAAGTCGTACCAAGGAAGTTCAGCGACCAACACTGACACAATCCTAGGCTAAGGCGACTCCGGGCACAGCCCCTCTAACTGCGGGCTCTCCGCGGCCATTCGGCTCTCGGCCTCTCCTTACTTGGCCTCGAGCACGACCAGCAAGTCATCAGCCTTCACCGCCGCGCCGACATCCGTGCACAATTCGCGCACCGTGCCGGAACAGGTCGCACGCACGATCGTTTCCATCTTCATCGCTTCGAGCGTCAACACGGGATCGCCCTCTGCGACCTCGGCGCCCTCGGCAACATGGAGCACGATCACACGACCGGGCATCGGCGAGCCAACGTCGCCGGGCTTACTGGCATCGGCGCGCCGGCGCGTCACGACTTCCCCTTCGAGCGAACGGTCCGGCACGACGACCTGACGATTCTGGCCGTTGAGCTTGAAGTAGACCGTCACCATGCCTTCCTCATCAGGCTCACTGCGCGCATCCAGCGACACCAATAGCGCCTTGCCGCGTTCGAGTTCAATCCAGACTTCCTGGCCCACGTCGAGGCCGTAGAAGTAGACCGGCGTCGGTAACAGCGACACGTCGCTACAGCGATTACGGAACGCAAAGTAGTCGTCGAGAACGCGCGGATAGAGCGCGTAGCTGACCACATCGCGATCCTGCGGCGCCCGGTTCATGCGTGCGACGCAGTGTTCCTTGGCGGCCTTGAAGTCGAACGGCTCCATGCCGTCACTCGGTCGACCCGTCAACACCGGCTCGCCCTTAAGCACGGCCGTGCGAAGGTCCGCTGGGAAGCCGCCTGGCGGCTGGCCTAGGTAGCCCTGGAAGTAGGTCACGACGCTCTGAGGAAAGTCGACGCGCTTGGCCTCCATCAGCACCTTCTGCTTGGTCGCCTCGACCGAAGCGTCCAGGTCGCCGCGCATCTGGAGTAGATCGTTCTGCACCAGGAAGATCGCGAAGTCGCCGACCATCTTAGATGACGGTGTGACCTTAGGGATGTCGCCAACGAGTTGGTTGACGATCGCGAAGGCATGACGAACGTCTGCCCAGCGATCAATCAAACCAAGCGAAGCCACCTGCGGTCGCAGATTGGAATACTGACCGCCAGGAATCTCGTGGTAATAGACCTCGCTGGTGCTGCTCTTGAGACCGCACTCGAACGGCGCGTAGAACTCACGCACACCCTCCCAGTAGTCGGCCAGCGGCTGCATGTCGCGGTTGGTCAGCTTGGTCTCGCGCTCGTGCCCACGCAGCGCCGCGATCAGCGCGTTCATGCTCGGTTGCGACGTCAAGCCGGCCATCGGCGACAGCGCCGTATCGACGATGTGCACACCGCATTCGATTGCCGCCATGTAGGTCGCGATGCCGTTGCCCGACGTATCGTGCGTGTGCAGATGGATCGGCAGATCGGTCACTTCGCGCAGCTTGCTGATCAGCGTGCGCGCCGCCTGTGGGCGCAACAAGCCAGCCATGTCCTTGACGCACAAGATGTGCGCGCCGAGATCTTCAATGCGTTTGGCGAGGTCGGTGTAGTAGTCGAGCGAGTATTTGGTTCGCGCCGGGTTGTCGACGTCACCGGTGTAGCAGACGGCAACCTCGGCGATCTTGCCCGTCTGGATAACGCGCTGCACCGACACCTGCATCGAGTCAAGATCGTTGAGGCTGTCGAAGATGCGGAACACATCAACACCGCATTCGGCGGCCTGATCAATGAAGCCTTCGACGACGTTCTGCGGATAGCTGGTATAGCCAACGGCGTTGGCGCCGCGCAGCAACATCTGGTGCAACACGTTCGGGATCGCCTTCTTGAGCTTGACCAAACGCTCCCACGGATCCTCGTTGAGGAAGCGATACGCAACATCGAAGGTCGCGCCGCCCCACGTCTCGAACGAGAACAGTTGGTGCGCGACATGTGCCATCGCTGGAGCGACCGCCAGCATGTCCTTGGTGCGCATGCGTGTCGCCAACAGCGACTGGTGCGCATCACGCATCGTCGTATCGGTCAACAGCGGTCTGCTCTGCTGCTTGATCCATTCGACCACTGCCGCCGGCCCACCCTCATCGAGAATGTGCGCCGTCCCCCTTGGCGGCATGCCGTCGGGAATCACCGGAACAGCGGGCGCGATCGCCTTCGCCGACGACAACCGCAACGTAGCGGGCACGGTCGGGTGGCCGTTGACGATCACGTCAGCCAAGTAGTTCAGCAGCTTGCTAGCACGGTCGCGGCCGGGCTCGATTTCGAACAGCTCCGGCGTCTCATCGAGGAACCGCGTCCACGTCACACCCTTAAGGAAGCTCTCGTGGCTGAGCACGTTGCACAAGAACGCAAGATTGGTCTTCACGCCGCGGATCCGGAACTCGCGCAGCGCCCGAACACCCTTTTGCGCGGCCTTCTCAAGCGTCTTGGCGAACGTGATGCACTTCACCAGTAACGAGTCATAGTGGCCACCAACGGTGGTGCCAGCCATGCTATCGCCACCATCGAGACGCAAGCCAAAGCCGCCAGGTGACCGGTAGGCCATGATCGTGCCAGTGTCGGGCAAGAAATCGTTCTGAGGATCCTCGGTCGTGATCCGACACTGGATCGCGTAGCCGAGTGGCCTGATCGAGTCCTGATCGCCAAGGCCAACGACATCGCTGTCGAGGGCATAGCCTTGCTCGACACGCAACTGCGCCTGCACCAGGTCGACACCGGTGATCTGTTCGGTCACCGTGTGCTCCACCTGCAAGCGCGGGTTCACTTCGATGAAGTAGTGCTGCTCATCAGCAACGAGGTATTCGAACGTGCCGGCGTTGTGGTAGCCAGCGTGCTTGGCAAGCCGCAGCGAATCGGCGTACAGCGCCTTGCGCGTCTGCTCGGGCAAGTTCGGCGCCGGTGCAATCTCGACGACCTTCTGGTGCCGACGTTGCACCGAGCAATCGCGCTCGCACAAGTGCACCACGTTGCCGTGGGTATCACCGATGATCTGGACTTCGATGTGGCGCACCTTGGGCAGGAACTTCTCGACGAACACTACCGGACTGTCGAACGCCGCCATCGACTCGCTGCGCGCCTGACGAAGCAGCGACGCGACGTCCTTCTTGTGTTCGACGACGCGCATGCCGCGACCGCCACCACCGTGCGCCGCCTTGAAGATCGCAGTTCCATGCTCTGCAAAGAACTTCTCGGCAGCCGCGAATGCCTGCTGCTCATCGGCGGGCAACTCCATGCCCGGCACACACGGCACCGACAACTGCTCGGCCATCTTGCGGGCTTCGACCTTGTCCCCGAGCCCCTTGATGACGTCGGCGCTCGGACCGATGAACGCGATACCAGCGGCGCGAACCGCAGCGGCGAACTCGTGGTTCTCCGACAAGAAGCCATAGCCGGGATGGATCGCATCGACGTCGGCCTTCTTCGCAATGTCGATGATCTCATCGCCACTCAGGTACGCAGCAACTGCGCCCTTGCCCTTGCCGACCAAGTAACTCTCATCCGCCTTGTAGCGATGCTGATTGGTCTGGTCCTCCTCGCTAAACACTGCCACCGTGCGAATGCCGAGCTCGGCGCAGGCACGGAACACACGGATCGCGATCTCACCACGGTTGGCGCAGAGAACCTTGTGGAAGGGGCGTATTTGCATGACGTCTCTGAGGGTAGGGCGAGCCGCCAGCAAGAGGTCCGCCTAGAACTGTTTTCGACCCCACCACAATGCTAGCTGAATGCCCATTGGCAATGGGGTTTACGGCATCACCGGAGTCTACTGACACGGCACTTACCCCGACGCGCGAGGCTGCAGCTACGTTCGCTGAATGGACCGTGCCTTCACCACCCTGCTGCTGCTGCTGCTCGCGGGCCTCGGCAGCACCGTGCTTGCCCAAGAAGGGTTTCCGGTCACGCTCGACCAAGGGCCACTGATCTGCTTTTCGAAGGCCACCAATGACAAGCCCCACCGTGTGAATCTGTACGTCGCAAACTGTGACGGCGACCAGAAGGGCAAGCGGTTCTGGCAAAACGCAGGCAACTCCAACGTCGTGGCGCGACTCGACCAGACGCACTTGCTGGTCGCGAGCTACACCGAGCCTTATGGGCTGATCGTGGTCGACACCAAGACCGGCAAACATCGCATGCTGGCAGAAGGCTCGTCTCACGATTTCGTCGCGGTGCACGGCGACGAGGTGCTGTATCTCGGCGACAACCGCTGGGACACGAACGACAACCACCTGTTCGCGCGTTCGTGGCGGATCGAGGCCGAGCGCCGCAAGCTGGCCGAACCGTTGTTCGACTCGGTGCCGATCGTGCGTGGCAACCTGGCGATCGGCATCACCGATGGCTCGAAGGAGGTCTGGTCGGTCAGCTTGACGCGCAGCAAGGGACGCAAGCTCTACGAATTGCCCGAGGGCGCCAGGCAAGTACAACTCTCGTTGGCACCGGGCGCGCAGCGTCTCGCCATCGGCGCCAACAAGGTTGGCCGGGGACACCTAGCCGTCGTCGACATCGGCTCAGCCAAGCGGCTCAACAGCTGGGACAACCTGACGATCGACGTGTCGCCGCTCTCGAGTTCCACGCCGACAGTAAGAGTCGGCTGGTTTGATGACGAACACGTCGTGACGTCCGAAACCCGCGGTGGCCGCGGCCGCGCCTTCGGCGGCGGCAACTTCACGTTCATCCGACGATCGATCGAAACCGGCAAGATCACCGATGACGCTTCCTACGGCCCGGTGAAGCTCCACCACCACCGACCGCCGGCGCCCGATGCCGAAAAAGCGCCGACTCCGGTATTCGAGATCCAAACCAAAGGCGATGAATACCTGCTGATCCAGAAGGGCAAGAAGGACCCGGTGCAGGCCGTTCCCAAGGACTACCGCACGGGTGCCAAGATCCGCCTCGCTCAGGATAGTGCCTTCGCCATCGTCAAGTTGGCCCACAACCCGCAGCTCGTGCAGCTCTACCGTCCCGGGAAGTCACCACTTGCGTTATCGAGCGTCGGCGGTATGGATTGGCGCTGGCTGCCGGCCAAAGGCGTTGTGGAAAGTTCGAAGTGATTCTCCACAGTCGACAGTTCGCGCTACCCGCTGTTCCGGCTCCGAGTCCGGCACACAAACGTCGACGCCTTTGACCGGATCCTTTGAAAGGCGAAGTGGTCTTTGCCGCACACATCGATAAGGTCTGGGCCCGGAATGGTTGCCCCCCTCACCGTCCGGCTTTCGCTGCATATTTGCGCTGCAGTTCTCTGCGCCACACTCCTCGCATCCTGCAGCGGGCTCCCTCGTAGCCTGATCGTCAAACCCGGAGAAACCTCGGTGTTTGCGCTGATCTCGCGGAATGGCCCCAAGCTGACGCTGCGCAATGACAGCGGCGGCAACCCGAATGACATCTACAGCGAGGCTGTGGACCAACTCAGCAAGGTCGTTCCCGATGCCGAACTGCAGGCGCTGCTCGATGTGTTCACGGCCGAAAAGCTGTTCGAACTAAGCATCCCGGGTCTGCCTGGCAACGCGCGCGACGTGCTGAAACTTCAGCAAGGCGGCAAGACGTGGTTCTGGGTGCGCCGCGGCAGCTTCATCGACCCCCGCGAACAGGCGTTCAACAAGGCGCGCTCCTACTTCCTGTCGCTTTACAACGGCAGCACGGCTTACCACTCGGGCCCGAGTAGCGACGACGGCAGGTATCCAGCGTTCTTAACGGAGAAGCAACAGCAACGCCGCCAGAAGGAGTTGCAGAAGCTCAAGGAAAGGCAGGCCGGCGGTGGTGGCACGGAGAGGCGGAAGTGAGTCGGCCCGCCAACATCCAAGCACTAGCCATCATTCCCGTACGTGTCGGCAGCCAACGCCTACCGGGCAAAGCGTTGCTGAAGGAGAGCGGCCAAGAGCTGTTCCTGCACACGTGCGACCAAGCCAAGAAGGCGCAGAACATCGACCTCGTTTGCGTCGCGACCGACAATGACGACGTCGAAGCGGCGGCTAAGCGAAGCGGCTACGAAGTCGTTCGCACGAGCGAAGCCTGCCGCACGGGCAGCGAGCGCTGTGCGGAAGCCGCGCAGCAGATCGATTGCCGAGCCGTGCTCGACATCCAAGGCGACTGGCCCGAAGTCGCGCCGTCCGACCTGGAGTCGCTGGTCGCGCAACTGCTCAACGGCGAATCACAGTGCAACACGCTGTGCGCCCAACTGACTGACCAGAAGACGATCGACAATCCGAACGTCGTCAAGGTCGTTCGCGGTGGCAATGGCAAGGCGCTCTACTTCAGTCGCCAAGCAATTCCTCACGGAGCCGGACCTTCGATGAAAGACGGGACGTTTCCGATCCTTCGTCACATCGGCGTTTACGGATTCGCGCGCGACACCTTGCTGCGCATTCCCAACCTGCCGAGTAGCGGGCTCGCCGAGACGGAAAGTCTCGAGCAGCTGCGCTTCCTCGAAAACGAAATCCAAATGCACGTGCTCGATGCCCAAGGCAACCCTTGGGGCATCGAGACGCGCAAAGACTACGACTCCTACCTGCAACGCCTGACCGCGACCGCCTGATCGGCCGAGCACCCGTACTGCACCCTATGACCAAGTTCCTGTTCGTTACCGGCGGCGTTGTTTCTTCGCTCGGCAAAGGCCTGACCTCAGCTGCGATCGGCTGGATCCTCGAGCGCCACGGACTGAAAGTGTCGATGCAGAAGCTCGACCCATACATCAACGTCGACCCCGGCACGATGTCGCCGTTCCAGCACGGTGAGGTCTACGTCACCGATGACGGCACCGAAGCGGACCTCGACCTCGGCCACTACGAGCGGTTCACGAGCGCGCGCATCAACAAGGACTCCAACTTCACGACCGGCAAGATCTACAAGTCGGTAATCCAGAAGGAACGGCGCGGCGACTACCTCGGCAAGACCGTGCAGGTCATCCCGCACATCACCGACGAGATCAAGATGGCGATCCGCGCCGGCGCGGCACCGTGTGAGGGCGAACCAGCACCAGACATCGCAATCACCGAGATTGGCGGCACCGTTGGTGACATCGAGAGCTTGCCGTTCCTCGAGGCCATTCGTCAGTTCAGCCTCGAGGTTGGCGAGCACGACTGCATGTTCATCCACCTGACGCTGCTGCCTTACCTGCGCGCATCGGGCGAACTCAAGAGCAAGCCGACGCAACAGTCGGTTGGCAAGCTGCGTGAGATCGGCATCCAGCCGCACGTGCTCGTCTGCCGCACCGAGGTGGCGATGGACGAAGAGATGGCGAACAAGATCTCGCTGTTCTGCAACGTGCGTCCCGAAGCGGTCATCGAAGAGAAGGACGTCGACTTCTCGATCTACGAAGTGCCGCTGATGCTGATCGACTCCGGTCTCGACCAACGCATCCTCAAGCACCTCGAGCTGAAGCCGACCAAGAAGCTCGTAGTCTCCGACTGGGAGCAGTTGCTCGAAGTCGTCAAGGCTCCCGAGCATGAAGTCACGATCGCCGTCTGCGGCAAATACATCGCGCTGCACGACGCCTACAAGTCGATCTACGAATCACTGAGCCACGCCGGCATCGCCAACCGCTGCAAGGTCAACCTGCGCAAGGTTTCGGTCGAGCAAGTTGCCGCCGATGGCGCCGACGAGCTGCTCAAGGATGTCGACGGCATCCTGGTGCCGGGCGGCTTTGGCGAGCGCGGCTTTGAAGGCAAGATCGCGAGCATCGCGTATGCGCGGAAGCACAAGATTCCGTTCTTTGGCATCTGCTACGGCATGCAAGCCGCAGTCGTGCAATTCGCACGCAGCGAACTGGGTCTGACGGACGCGACGACGACCGAATACGACATCGACGCCAAGAACCCAGTAATCTCGTTGATGGAAGAGCAGAAGGCAACCAACGACAAGGGCGGCACGATGCGTCTCGGCGCGTTCGATTGCACGCTGCAAGAAGGCACCAAGAGCCACCGCGCCTACGGTTCGGAAACGATCAGCGAACGCCACCGCCACCGCTTCGAACTCAACAACGCGTATCGCGATCGACTGCGTGAGAAGGGTCTGGTCATGGCCGGCACCAACCCGAAGCTCGACCTCGTCGAGATCGTCGAGGATCCGAACCACCCGTGGTTCGTCGGCGTGCAATACCACCCCGAGTACAAGACGCAACCGCTGACGGCACACCCGTTGTTCCGCGACTTCGTGCAAGCGGCGATCGAAAACAAGAAGAGCTGAGCCAACCAGTAGAGCTGAGCTGCAATGCAGCCAGCACCGGAACGAGTATTGCATGCCTGAACTCGCAATCGCCGACAACGACTTCGCCCCGCTCTTGGCAGCGAAGTCGGTTCCCCGACGGCTCGAGTTCGAGAATTGCGACCTCAGCAAGACCGCGCCACCGCGCGAGCTTGCTGGGCTGAAGTCGCTGGAGGTGATCGACTGCACGCTGGACGGCGCAGTCCTCAAGCGCTGGCTTTCGGCCTGCCCCGACCTGGAAGAACTGGGCATCACCGGCACGCAGCTCGGCCCGTTGACCTGGGACATGCTGCCGAAGCGACTCCAGCAACTACAAATCCACGGCGGAGAACTGACCAGCCTGCTCGATGCCCCGACGACCTGCGGTCTGCAAGTCATCTCGCTGACGGCCTGCAAGCTACAGACCGTCGAACTGCCGAAGTCGCTGTCGAACCTGCGCAACATCGACCTGTCGTGGAACCAGGCCCTCGGCAAGTGCCCGGACCTGCCGTGGGCCGCAAAGCCCTTCAAGCTCGCGCTGCGTGAGTGTGGCCTGACCGCATGGCCCGACGTCGACGGCATCGACAAGGTGTCGGTCCTGGAGCTTTCAAATAACGCGATCGAGACGGTTCCCGCAGCGATCAAATCCTGCCACAGCCTCGACACACTGCGCATGCAGGCCTGCCAGCTGACGACGATCGACCCGGAGGTCGCAACACTACCGTTCCTTGCCAACGTCTGGCTAAAGGACAACCCGCTTGGCGAACTGCCGACAGGACTCTGCGAACTCGCCAACCTGAAAGTGCTCGAAGTAGTGCGCTGCCAACTTCAGGAATGGCCCGAAGCGTTGCACAACGTGTCGACACTCGAGACGCTGCTGATGTCCGAGAACCGCATCAAGCAGGTGCCGGACTCACTGGTATCAATGAGCAAGCTGCGCAGCCTGCATCTGTGGAAGACGGAACTGCAACAGTTGCCCGCCTCGCTGCGCGGCCTCGACGAACTGAAGCAACTCGACATCAGCTACAACCCGCTGACTGTGCTGCCCGAACTTGCCGGACTGCCATCGCTCGCCTACCTCGCTGTCTGTGGCCTGCGCGATCTCGACTGGCAACAAGGCTTCGACCGCTTGGCCGAGCTGCAACGCATCAGCACAATCAGCTTCACCAATTGCGAGTTCGAACGGTTTGACCTGCGCGTCTTGCAAATCCCTGAGCTGACCCGCATCGACGTCAACAAGACGCCGGTTGCAGAAAGCGAATGGCAACAGCTTCGAGCTGCCCATCCAAACGTGATCATCTGGACGTAGTTCGCTACTTCCGAGGGAACAGCACTTCGCGCTCGCCAGTCTTGATGTTGACGCGGGCAATCTGCTCTTGGTCGTGCACCAAGACCACTGGCAAGTCCCGCCACGACATCAGCTCCGGTTTGGTATCACCGTGATCCAAGCGGTATGGCAAGGCAATGGACACGTGCAAGGACTTGGCGGCGACTCGTGCGAAGCACGCCTCACTGCCTTTGCCACAATGCAACCAAACACATCCATCCGGGTCGCGTTGCAGCAACGAGCCAACGTGGGCCATCGGGGCAGCCACTCTAACCCACTGGAAGGGCAGTTCCTGAGGCAGCGTCACGTCCTCCACCTGGCCATCGCCCGGCGAGAATAAGAGCAAGCGCCCGCGGCCTCGACGCTCGTGGCTAGCTTGATAGGCAAGCAAGCGATCGGCGTCCCACAGGCCAAGGACCAACATCCCCTTTAACTCTTCGCTGACCTGCGGGTCCTCGTCGCCACAGCGCACGAACCATTCTCTTCGGCCAGCCCGTGGTTGGTAGACCATGCAGTCACGCAGCACGTGCTCTGCCGTTGTTTTCCTGCCATCGACAAACTCTCGGCAAGCAAAGTTGAACAACTTGTCCTTACCCCAGAGCTTCACGCCCAGCCCCACGCACCGCATGACACGCATCGACTCGATGTCCCACGTCACTCGCTCGACGGTGCCATCTGGTGATTCATAGCAAACCGCGTCTCGCTCCATCCACACCCGATTGCCGCGCCCATCGCGCATGCGAGTATTGGCACGGAGATCACGCTGCACATCGGCGCGAACATCGTCAGGCATCAGGATTCGCTTCTGCTTCGAATCGAACGGGAAGGTGCTCAGATCCGCAGTCTGCAGGTCAAGTACCCGCACCTGTGAGTTCTCGTCCCAGTCTTTCCAATACCGACCACGCTTCCGTTGCGTCATGAGCTCTGGACGCAGCACACTGGGCCACCAAAAGCGGCGGATGCCGCCCAGCTTCCGCATCTCTCCAGTTTGCAGGTCAACGCGCACGGATACCGGACTCCAATCCACGTTCTCGGTTACATGGGCCAGAGCAAAGCGATCGTCCGTCGTGATGCCATTCACTCGGAGGTGCACCACCTGACTGGACTCCGGCCAGTGGTAGTGCCAGGCACGCAGCCCAAGCCAACTACCAAACGGCAAGAGGGCAACGCAGGTCGTCAGCAAGCCGATGCGTGCCGAACGCAGTGGACCACCACCTCGCCTGCCGCGCGCAAAGGAAAGCGCAGCGACAACCAAGCCAACCACCGGCACAAGCCACCAGAGCCAGCTCACGTGGTGTAGGGCAACGATGCCAGGGCTCTGTCGTTCGACAGCGAACACACCGACACCGAGTAGCAGCAGCAACAGGACCGAGGCCAACAGAGAGAGTCGCCCGCCAGGCGTCCACGATCCCGCGGCCCAAACCCACGGCAGCCACAGCAGTGCCAAGCCACATATGGCGGGCACCATCAGTGGCTTCATCGTCACAGAGCCATTCCAACTCCACGTGTAGAGCCCATCCCAATTGTGGCCGAGAGCAGACACGAATGCTTCACCAGCGGCGAGCCCAAGCAGCGGCAGAGTCACGACTGCGAGCACCAAGAACAGCAGCTTGCCGAAGAACGCAGGCCACAGCGCACCGGGCAATCGCCGAATGAACTGGTCTTCCTTACTTGTGAACTCTGCGCGAACCAGGTTCGGCACCACGAAGGCGACAACACCAATCACACTGACGGCGACGAACCACGACAGTGCGTGCACGCCGAAACCTTCCTCAAACCAGTAGTGGCGGGGTGCCAGATACAGACAAAGGCACAAGCAGGCGAACACGAGCAACGTGTAAGCGACCAGCAAGCCGCGTTGCGCGCGCCACTCCTTCCAGCAATACGTCAGAGCCAAGTTCATACCGTCACCTGCTCTTGCGTTTGCACTCGTTGCGCAGCTGTTGCAAGCACTTGCTGCAGACCACTCGGCACCTGCGCCGGTTCTTCTTCGCCCAACACTTCCGCAAGCGTGCCGTGCTGATGCACACCACCATCCTGCAGAACGGCCACGCGATCGGCGATCCGAGCCGCAATGTCTAGTTCATGCGTCGCGCACAGAACGGTGATCTCGCGATCGCCATCCTTCAACGCGCCGAGCACACCCTGCAACACCTCTTCGCGCACCAACGCATCGAGGCCCGCAAATGGTTCGTCGAGCAACAACAGATCCGGCTCCGACGACAGCGCCGCAACCAACATCGTCTTCATGCCCTGGCCGCGCGACATCGCCTTGAAGCGTGTCTTCATCGGCACATCAAGTTGCGTGCACAGCTCCCTGCAACG
>JBNMND010000151.1:0-12699 GCA_051274975.1 Planctomycetota bacterium
CGGCTTGCGCGGCTTCCTCGAAACGCGCGGCCGTTACTTCATCAAGGACCATCGCACCGGCGACAACCGCAAGGACGGGCAGTGGATCCAAGAACTCGAACTCGAGATCGACTTCACGCTGAGCGACAGTGTCACTGGCTACTTCCGACCGCGGTTCTTGATCGACGCGATCGATGATGACCTCGTGCGAACGGAGCCACTCGAGGCCTACCTCACTTGGTCAAGCCCGGGCAACAACTTTGACATCCGCGCCGGACAACTGATCGAGAACTGGGGCATTGCCGACACCTTCAATCCGGTGGATGTAATCAATCGGCGCGACCTGGCTGAAGACGTGCTCGATCCGGCGCGTCTTGGCGAACTCGGTGCGCGGGCCCGGTGGAAGCTGCCAAGTGGCGACACCATTGGAGAGCCGATTTTGTCGGTCTACGCGTTGCCCACCCATCGCAAAACGAGCTTCCCGACACGGCGCAACCGCTTCTCGTTTGCGACGCCACCCAACGAATTGCTCGAAGACGCCGGAACTCGACCCAGTGGCTTTGACCGTTGGTTCCTGGCGCTGCGTGGTCAAGCCACGGTCAGCACAGACCCAGCCAACGCCGACGTGCAGTTCGTTGCGGCGCGAGGTCCCGATCGCTTCCCGCTATTCGCCCAGTCGATTGCATCCGGCGGCGGCACGAACTTCGTGCCGTCCTACTACGGCATGTGGACGGTCGGTGGCGGCGTGCGAGCGGTCCCGAATTACGAGAGCCTCGCGGCGTACACCCTGAAGGCCGAGGTTGTCTACAAGGTGCCCTACAACTTCAGCGATCAAAGCCTCACGCTGCCCGATGAGTACCTGCAGTACGCAATCGGCTTCGACCGCGTGATCCCCAACGTCTTCACCGACAAGGACCAGATCACGGCCACGCTAGAATGGGTCGGAGAAACCGGAGCGAACGATTCGACCTCCGTATTCCGCCCGTTTGATGACGACCTGGTAGTCCGCGCGTTCTGGGAAGCTAACGACTTCGCCAGGACCAGCATCGAATTGCGCGGCTTCGCCGATCCCAACAAGCAGGAGTACTTGGTCGAAGGCATCTACCAGCGACAACTGCGCAGCATTCACGAAGACCTGCAGTTGGAACTTGGCATGCGCTGGTTTGACGTCGCCCGCAGTGAGCCAGGATTCTTCAACCTGTTCCCTAACAACTCGAGTGTCTGGATGTCGTTCCGGTTGGCCTTCTGATTGCCGTGTATCAGGCTTAGTCTGATCGCTTGCCCGAACCGACTTCTCCACCGCACACACTCCCGCGCACCGTTGTGCTAACGGTTGTCGCGCTGCTGGCCTTCGCCGGCAACTCGATCCTGTGTCGGCTCGCCTTGCGCGACCACGCAATCGACCCCTGGAGCTTCACGGCGATTCGGCTCGCCAGCGGTGCCATCCTGCTGCTGCCGCTGGTGTGGCCACGCACCAAAAGCAATACACCAATCGAGCAGCGATTGGCCGGGTCACGATGGGCCGCGGCCGCATTGCTCGTCTACGCGTTAGGGTTCTCACTTGCCTACGTATCGCTCGATGCAGGCACCGGCGCTCTACTGCTCTTCGGCACCGTGCAGATCACCATGATTGCAGCCGGTATCCGCAATGGAGAACGCCCAACCGCGGTCGCTGCCTTCGGCATGCTGCTCGCTATCAGCGGCGTCGTCTGGCTCGTGCTGCCTGGCGTGCAAGCTCCCGATCCGTTCGGTGCGCTTCTCATGACAATCGCAGGCGTTGCCTGGGGCGTCTATTCCCTGCTCGGGCGCGGCGCCACCGAACCAAGTCGCGCCACCGCGCGCAACTTCGCACTCGCAGCACCGATTGCCGTCATCGCCATGGCTACCGCGTCCACGCGAACTTCGATGAGTGCCGACGGTATCTGGCTAGCAATCGCATCTGGTGTCGTCACCTCAGCAATCGGCTACGTGATCTGGTATATGGCGTTGCCAAGACATTCCGCAACCAGCGCCGCCGTCGTGCAACTGTTGGTGCCGGTGCTGGCAGCAGTCGGTGGCGTGACCCTGCTCGGCGAACCGACCTCGATGCGACTGCTGGCGGCCTCCGCGCTAACGCTCGGCGGTGTCGCCACGACTGTCCTGTCACGCAAGTAGACGAGCTACTTCTTGGCGGCCTTCTTCGCCGGCGCCATTGCTGCGGCTGACTTCTTAGTGGCTGACTTCTTAGCTGGGCCCTTACGCGAGCTAAGGTAGAGCCCCTCGTAAGTCGCGATGTAGCGCTTCGACGGCATACGCCTAAGCGCCTCGGCCACGACGTCCAACGCAACGTCCTCAAGCTTCTTAAAACGAATGCATGACTTGCCCATGTCGAGCTTCTTGCCGGTGGCCTTCCACGCGTCGACAAACCACGCCGTATCATCCGGGTCCATGTAGAGGCCCATCATGTAGATGGCCATGTGGTTTTTCTGCGACGCGAGCGATGCATAGGGCAGCGGTGCACCCGGAGTGCAGTGGTAACCGCTCGGGTAGATTCGCAGCGGCACCTGATAGCTGATCATGCCGTAGCTCATGGTCTCTTCGAAACCTGGGTCGATGCTGCCGCGCATGACCTTGCGAATTGCGGAGATCGCTGCGCGTCGATCTTCCGGCAGTTCCTTCAGGTATTGGGAAACGCTCGTGGCCTTGCTCTGCACCATGGCTACGAACATTACCCAACCGACCGGCCCACGAGAAATGTGGAGTTTGCTTCGGGCATGTCTCGTTGCACGAAAGGTCTGGTCGATAGAGACAGAACCATGGCTGTGATGCATCCGTTGCGCGCTGGAGAGAGAACATGACCGCAATGCACACATTCGTGTTTGGGATTGGCCTACTAGCAGCGCGAGCGCAACTGACCTGTCAGGAGATATCTGGCCAACAGGGACCTCGCCAACAAACGTCCGGACGTGTCCTCGACGTGCTCGGCCAGCCGATCCCGGCAGCTCTCGTTGAGGTGATCGTCGACGGTAAGACCGTTCGCAATACTTACGCCGATGGCGAAGGCATCTACATGATCCCCAAGCTACCGGCCTTCGGGGCCAGCCTTCGGATCAGGGGCAAGGCATCGATCCAGTTACAGGACCAACCAAGAAATCAGCCTGAAGATCCGGCCGCGTTAGTGAACGCGCACGTTTTTCACTGGCGAACGAGTCACGTTGCCCGCCGCATCCACCGCTTCGATCGACAACGCCAGGTTGCTGCCCTTGGCGGCCTTCGGCGAAGCACGCCATAGGTATTCGCCATACCACCGCATCGGCACGACGGTCTTCGTCTTGCCATCGTTGACGTGCAGCACGACCTTCTGCCAATCGTGCGGCATCGACGGGCTCTTGCGATCGTGAACGCGCACACGCACCAGCACGCCACTATCGACTGGTTGCGCATCGATGGTGCCGATGAACGGCGCGGCGGTGTCCTTGGCAATGCTCTTGCCGAAGAAGATCCTGTCGGCCTCGGCGTTCTTGACCTCACCCTCGGCGTGCACGCAGTCCATACGGTGGTCGCCGTTGAGGTCGGCGATCGCTAGACCTAGGGTCGCGCGGGTGCGTGCGCCATCGAACACGGGCGCACCGGCCGCGAAATGGCCCTTGCCGTCGTTGACCAACAGACGTTCGACGCCGTTGAGCGATGCGATCAAGAAGTCGGCATCGCCATCGGAGTCGTAGTCGAGGAACGCAATCATGTTGTCGTCGGAGTGCGGGTTGTCCGCCTCAGGCCAGACCTTGCTGGTCGCGTCGACGAAGCCGCCCTTGCCATCCGCCAGGAATACGTGCTCCGAGAAGCGGCGCTTGCCGGCACCATCGTTGATCGTCACCAAGTCGAGATAGCCATCGCCGTCGACGTCCATCGGCTCGAACTCATAGTTGTTGGTAAACTGCGGCAAGCGCTCCGCCGAGACATCGACGAACTTGCCGTTGCCGTCATTGTGGAACAGGAACGAGCCCGACGACTTCTTGCTGCTCACCAACAGGTCCAAGTCGAGGTCATTATCGACGTCGACGAACTCCAATTCCCAACAGAAGCGAACCTTCACATCCGGAATGCTCTGCTCAGTCACGTCGGTGAACTTGCCGCCGTCATTGCGCCACAAACGTTGCCGCGCGCCTTCGTTGCGCATCGGCGACCCCGGGCCCCAATCGGCAAGCACCAAATCGAGGTCGCCATCGCCGTCGTAGTCACCAAACTCAATGTCCCCGACCGACAACAGCATTGCCGGCAAGTTCGTCGCCGTCGCGTCTTCGAACACGCCCTTGCCCTTACCTAGGTAGAGCCGACTCTGCGTCTGGAACGTCGTACCAACGAACAGATCCACGATGCCATCCCCGTTGACGTCGCGTGCCTTGACGACGCGCGCAAAGAACGTCGCATCCCCAAACACTTGCTCGGTGATCTCCGGCCACGAGCCAGCGGCCCGGTTGCTGAAGACACGTGTCGGCACCGCCGTGCCCGGCTTATCGTAGTCGCCGCCATTGGCAAACAACACGTCGACGCGGCCATCGCCATCGATGTCGGCCAACTCGACCTTGTTGGTCCACTCCGCCGTTTCGCCGATCGTCTCTGCAGTCACGTCATGCCACAGATCCTTCGGCAACGATAGCGAGGCCTTGAACTGCGGCCGCCGTCGTCGCTGCTTCTTCGGATCAGGCGTTTGCGCAAATGCATCCGTGGCCATCGACAGCAAGACAACGAACGACACAACGTGGACAAGGCGCATTGCGGCGCACTGTAGCAGGACGCCGCACGGCAATCAGCCGGTCAGGCGCCGCCAATGGCTGGCAAGCTGCGAAATGACATCGCCGTTGCGTGACGCATCGAATCCGAGCGACTGCCCACGAGGGAACTGCATGTGCCCACCACGCATCATGACGTTGACGTGCAGCTTGCCGAACGGCGCTTCAGCCAGGAACGGCAGCGCCAAGCGAGGCGGAATGATCGGATCGTTGCGCGCCAACACCAACACGGTGTCGACCTGCAGGTCGGCGATCACGTTGGCCGCGGACACGGCGCGATAGTAGTCCTCGGGCGAGTCGTAGCCATAGCGCGGTGCGATCGCCAAGCGGTCCCATTCACGGAACGTGCGACAGCGTTGCACTTCCGCATTCGGCGTCGGCACATCGTGCTTGCGCGAAACGGCCGCATAGATCTGCTTCAGACCTCGCAACACGTAGTGGCGATACACGAACTGCTGCGGCAGATCCAAGTGTTGCTGCGTCGCCTGCAAGTCGAGCGGCGCACACAGCGCTGCAACGCCACGCAAGCGACGGTCATCGTCCGCAGCTGCGTAGTGGATGGCCAAATGGCCGCCCATTGAGAAGCCAAGTACGAAGATGTTCTTGAAGCGTCGCAGCACCGAAGCCCGGCAGACCGCTCGCAAGTCTTCCACTTGCGCGACGTGGTAGAAGCCGCCGCCGCGCCGATCGGCACCGCGCAGATCCACCGCCAACGTTGCAAAGCCGGCCTCGTGCAACGCCACCGTGGCGCGCTTGATGTAGCCCGCATGACGATTGCCGCCGAGGCCATGCGCCAAGATGACGACCGAATCGCTCTCCAAGCGATCGCTAAACGTGCCATGCAGTAACGTTGGGCCGAACTGCTCGTCGACCATGGTGATGCCAACATCCTGCCGAACTGGAAGACTGGGCGATGGCAACCACTCTCGAGCGAGCGGCGCAATCGTCCACCAATGTCCACCGACGCGACCCACCCACGGTTTCATTTCGCGCCCTCTAACCAGCACATCTCACGGGGCGATCTCATTGCTTTGCATCGAGCAACTGCCGTGCCGCCAGAATCGGGTGCAACGAACGCATCCTGGCGTCATTCGTCGGCAGTTCGTCGGGAAGTCGCCATCGATGCGTCGTGACACCGACGGGTCCACGATCGCCTACGGATGTGGGTTGGCGTGTCCGCGAGTACACACCAAGCAGTTTCGCCCGACGGTGTATGCCTCGTGATTACGATAGGCCGCTAGCCGCCGCCAACGCGCCAACAGCATCCGACATCACGTCGCCAAGTCGAACCAGGCGCTCGCGACGACCTTGCCGTTGATCATCACATCGACCGCGTGCCGACCAGGATAATCACGCCTCGTCGTCACGATCTTCAGCGAGTGCTTCTTCTGCAACTCGCGACACTCACCCGGATGCAACGTCAACTGCCAGCCCTTCCACGTCTTGGCGCTAGTCACGCCACCCTTCTTCACGTGGTGCACGACATAGTCGACCATTAAGACCTGCGACTTCTTGGCGCGCGACTGCAAGACAACCGACAACGTCGCCGCATCACCTTGAAGGACCTTCGTTGGCGACACCGAGAAGGTGGCGTCGCCACGCAACGGATTCGCCATCCCCCAAGCCTTGAGCACCCGTTGATCGGCGCGCTTGATCAGCGTACGGCTCGCGTGACGCAGCATCGATCGCCGCTGGTCATTCGCATCCGGAAGGCTCCGCTCCAACCAATCAGCAACGTGCCCAGGATGATCCTTCGCAATGTCGTTGAGATGGTTGGCGACGCTCCGGCGCACGTATTCACTCTCGTCATCCTGTAGTTGCTGCAAAAACGGGAATGCCGGCGTCGGATCTGCGACCAAGTGCCGCAACTGGATCCCCCACGGCAAGCGCGGGCGCGTGCCTTCACTCACCAATCGACGCACGTGTGGGCTTTCGTCGTCCAGCCACTCGTGCAACGTCGCCATCGTCAGTTCCCGATGCTCGATCAGGAACGGACGAATCGCATACTCCGCAGTATTGCGTTGGGTCAGCGCGTGCAGGCAACGCAACGCGCGCTTCGCATGCTTGATGCCATATCGCGCGACGTAATCGGTCATCGGCCAGACGGCCCAACCCGCCAAGCCGGCATCGCACGGCACGAGCTTCGATAGATCCGCATCGCTGCGCGGTGGTGCGAGGGACCGCTCAAGGATCTTGGCGGCCTGGGCAAACGACGACGGCAAGGTAGCGGCCAGCGCATCAGCGACGTGCAGGACGCGCGCCTTCAACTCCAACTCAGCGAGCCCGGTGCTCGCCAACTTGACGAAGCGCTCGCGCGGAAACCCCTCGTGCACGCGGCGCAAGTGTTTGGCCATCGTTCGCACAAGTTCGGTTCCGATCCATTCTTTGAAAGCCTCGGCCATAGGGAAGGCATCATGCCTCGTCAGCGCAAGCGGTCCAAAGCCTGCCTCTCCGCTATGCTCCGCGCATGATTCGAAAGTACCTCGCCGCCCTACTTGCGCTCGCCGTGGTATTGCTCTGTCCCCAAGCAGCCGCACAAGAAACAGCAGCACAGCAGAGGCCGCCAGCGACCAAGCCACACGTCATCATAGAGACAGTCGGACCCGATGGCTGGCGCATGCGACTCGGAGTGACCAACGTCGCCGCCATGCTGGACTCAGAAGCAGGACGCAAGGTCTGGCAACCGCGCCTCAAACCACTGCTCGGCATGTGGCAGATGATGGTCGGCGATGAAGAAGCGTTCGCGGCGGCCAGCAACCGCATCTTCTCGTATGGCGGCACCATCCGCATTGCCGTGTTCATCAATGCCGCGGCAGCCGCGCATGTCGCGGTCATGCTAGAGCCAGATGGACGCAGTGACCTCAAGGTCATCGCAGCCGACATCAAGAGTCTGATCGAGCGTGGCGTGCCCGGCGAGTGGCGGAAGGAGACGATTGGCGGCAAGGAATACACGTTGCGCGGCAAGCTAGACGCGGTCACCGCGCCCGTTCTCGAAAACGGGCGCCTCTACATAGTGACTGGCGACACGGCGACGATTGCCACCGGCATCGGCCTCACCACACACTTGTTGGCGCGCCCGGTCACGATCACCACACCCAAGCCAACGAGCCCCGCGCTGCGCATTTCAATCGACATGCCCTCGCTGCTGGCGCTGGATGACGATCCCGACACGGTCAAGATCCACGAGGCGCTTGGATTTTCGCAGATGCGGGAGCTGAGCTTTGCCGTGCGAGCGGCCGGCCCGAGGGTGGAACTGGACATCTCATCATCGATCGAGGGCGCTGCACGCGGCGTCGTGAAAGCGTTCGCGCCGCCCAGCCAAGGCGTATCGGGCCTAGCCCAACTACTGCCGAAGAAAGCGACCGCCTGGAAGATCGGCCGCTTCGATGGCCGGGCCATGTTCAACGGCATCGTCGATGCAATCGCCGCTGGCGGCTGGAACAACACCCGCGAGGAGGTTCTCGAGGAAGTTAACGAAGAATGCGGCACCGATGTCGACGACCAGTTGCTCGCCAACCTGAGCGACGAGATGCTGGTGGTCGGCTCGCCGTTCCAGAACTTCGACAGCGCCGACGAAGCAACCTGGCTGGTTGGTTTCCGCACAAAGGATGAGGCGAAGTTCTTGGCGAGCTTCAAGGCGATGATGCAGAACATGAAGTGGCTGTTATCCGGATCGGAGACGGTCGATGTCGACGGCGTCGAGCTGCGCCGCTACGGCAACCTGCTCAGCTATGACCTGTGGATGGCCGCCGGCAACGGGATGTTTGTGATCGCCGCTGGCCGCGATGCAGAAGAAGAAGCGACCGCCGTACTGCAGAAGGCCAAGGGCCAGACGTTCGCAGTTCTGACTGAGCTGCCGACCTCCCACAAGGAACTGGAGCGCTACCTGCCGCCTGGCCTCAACGGCCTGGCGCAGGCCGACCTCAGCTCGGTGCTAGCCATCCCGAGTGAGTGGTGGATCGATGCGCTGAACGGCGTGCCGTTCCTGTTCAGGCCGCAAGTCGATCCCGAGGAAGCGGAAGAGCAGCAGCAACGACTTCACAAGCTACTCCAATCGAACAACCTCGGGCTCGTGCGCAGCGCCACCGGCTTTGCCGACGGTCGCTGGCACTGGCGCCTGTTCTGGTAGCTAGCCCTACTTTGGTAGCTAGCGGGGCGCAGCTGGCGACTTGTTCGGCAGCATGTCCGGTCGTAGGGCAGCGAAAAACTTGATCACGCCACGCGATGCCAGCCATGGGTGCGCCCGATCCGCAAGCAATCGCGACGTGTGCAACTGGCCCGGCCATGCGTGGCCACCCTTTTTGAGCGTGACCACCTGGACTGGCAGAACGGCCGTATTGCCCTTGCCGCGGAGATAGCGCGCAAACTCGACACCCTCTTCGACATCGGTCTGTGGATAGGCGACCAAGCCGTTGCGCAGAACGTAGTAGTCGACTGCATCCTTCAGCGAAGCGTCGATGCGCTTCTTGCCGCGCCCGCCGGCCGGACCACCTTCGAACGGCACGTTCTTGTCGTTGGTGCCGTGGATTAGCAGCGTCGCGATCGGTCCGTGCACGCCGTTGTCAGTGAAGTTCATCGCGCCGGCGACAACAGCAATGCCGTCAAACACATCCGCCGCTTCGCGCGCGAGCCGGTGGCACATCATGCCGCCGTTGCTATGGCCAACAACGAAGATGCGGTCCGAGTTGATCGGCACCTTCTTCTGGATGTTGACGACGACGTTCTTGAGGAAGTCGACGTCATCGATCTCGTGGCGCTGTGCGTAGACGTCGATGCCGCCCGAGTTCCACGTCAGCAATTTCTTCGGCAAGCGGCCGGTGCCATCCGGGAAGGCGACGACAAAGCCTTGGCGAACGCCAAGTTTGTCTAGGCCGGTCGTTGTGCGAATCTGTTCGCCACTGCCGCCACCACCGTGCAGCACGACCAGCAACGGCATGCCGGGGTGGTTCTGTTCGTATGGCGGAACGTGCATGTGGAAGCGTCGGTCGCGGCCACCGTGGCGCAGGCGAACGGTCTCATTGGTGCCAGCAACGGCCGGCGACATCACCGCGGTGCGAACAACGGCTTGCACGCGCAAGAGGTTGCGCCGCACCTTCGGGCCGCGATCCTTAACGGCAAACACGCCACCAATCTCGAGGTCCGGATCGATCCACGGCGTAAACCCAAACGCACCGGGAGCACTGAGACGCACAACCCCATCGTCAAGCTCTTCAATCCACGTGCCGAGACCGTAGCGAAGGTGCTGCGAGGCAACCTCGTTCGTCTTGATATCGATGCGCTTCGGCACTTGGTTCTGCAGCATCACCTTGACGCTCTCTCTCGACAGCACCTGGTTGCCGTGCCATTCGCCTTCCGCGAGCAGCATGCGAACAAAGCGCGTGTAGTCGTTGAGCGTCGAGACCGCTCCGCCAGCAATCCACGGCAGCGTCGTCTTGCCGGGGTCGCCACCCATCGGCAGCAACGAACCGAACTGCGTGTCGCGCATGCCGAGCCGGTTGGCAATGCGCTCGGCGAACAGCATGTGCCAGTCCTTGCCGGTCGCGCGCTCGGCGGCGACGGCAACCATCTGGAAGCTCACCCCCCCATAGATAAACGACGTGCCTGGGTAGGCCCGCATCGCCTCGTCGGCCGCTTCTTCCGTAAAGCGCTTCATGTCCCAGTTGCGCATGCGGTCGTTGATGCGCGCCGGCAGGCCACTGACACAAGACAGGCACTGACGCAACGTGACCCGACGACGATCGTCGCGTTCGAACTCTTTGACGTAGCGCGACAGCGGCACATCAAGATCGAGCGTGCCATCCTCGACCAACGTCATGATCGTCGCGACCGCCAACCACTTGCTCGCCGAGGCGATCGGCACGACTTGCTCGCCGGAGAACGTGCCGTGCAGACTGCGATGCAGTTCTTGGTTCGCGCGCACAATCGACAGGCCAGCGCCGTCGAGATGCAGCGTTTTGGCGAGCCGGTTCGCGGCCTCGCGAACGCCCTCCAGTTCGGTCACCGAGGGTGCAATTGGCGTAGCTGGAGTCAACGTATCGGGATTCTGGCCGAAGAGCGGCAGGAGCCCGAATGCGAACGTCGAACAGACCGTGATTAAGTGTCGCATGATTCCTTATTATCGGCAGATCAGCCGCCGGGGACGGACGATGTCTCGCACCTTCGCAATCATGGGGGGAACACTGACACCTTACCTGCGCTTGCCCGCGCCGTCTGCCGTTGGCCCTGGGCATCCCGCCTGGATCAGCCATAGGCCCTGATCCGAGGAAACCCAACATGTCAGCTTCACGACGCACATTTCGACTCATCGTTCTCGCCGTCATCGGCTTCTCCTTGACCGCCTGTCACCTCCACCGCAACCGGTGCGGCAGCCCCCGCTACCACGCTCCGATCCGCATCTGTCGCTAGCGCTGCTCGCGACGTAGCGTTGACCTCATGCAGGCCAACGAATCCTCCCCCACTGCCGGCAGCGGCGCCATCCTGACCGGCGCCGTCTTCGCGGGCGTTGCCGTGGGCCTCGGCGCATTCGGAGCTCACGCGATGAAGGCGCACTACGACGCCGACGCACTGCGAGCCTTCGAAACCGGCGTGCGCTACCAGATGTTCCACGCGCTCGCCCTACTCGCGTGCGGCGCCTTGCAGGCTCGCGGCATGAAGACCTCGCTCGCCAGTCGCCTATTCGCAGCCGGGATCGTGCTGTTCAGCGGCTCGCTCTACGGGCTCGTGCTGCTCGAGGCCAAGTGGCTTGGCCCCGTCACTCCGATCGGCGGCGTGCTGTTCTTGGCCGGATGGGTCGCTCTTGCGATTGCCTCTCGGAAACGCACCTAGGCTTGTCCTAGACTGGCCGCCATGAACGTCACGATCGAATACTGCGTAGTTTGAGACTACCTACCCACGGCGGCCAGTTTGGCCACAGCAATTGAGGCCGCGCACCCAGGCGCCAAAGTAGAGAACATGCCTGGCGGCAAGGGCGACTTCATCGTCAAAGTTGACGGCAAGGAAGTCTGGAACAAACTGTCGCACGCGGACACTCGCTTCCCGGAGCACCACGAAATCCTGTCGCAGCTCGCACCGAGCGCCTAGGCGCATCCGCTAGATCCGCTTGAACCGCAGGAAGTAGTTTTCCTTGAAGCCGAGCGGCACTTCTTCGGCCAACGCAAAGCCAGCGGCCGTCACCTCGCGAATCACCTGTTCCTTATCGCACCTAACGTGATTGAGCAACCACTCACGCGTCTTGCCGGGAATGCGTTCGAAGTCCACGATGACAAACGTTCCGCCAGGCCGCAGCGCACGATGGATCGAAGCGAGCGTAGCCTTGGGGTATTCGAAGTGATGATAGGTATCGCACGTGAACACCGAGTCCACCGAGCCAGCAGGCAGCGACACGTCGCTTTCCGTGCAAACAACGACTTCGACTTGGGTCTGCTTGCGGGACTCGATGCGTTTCTGCAACCGGTCGGCAAAGACCTGCGACAGTTCGACCGCGTAGACGCGGCCCGAGCTCTTCACGTCGCGCGCGAAGAAGTCGAGGAACAAGCCAGTGCCGGCGCCGACGTCGGCGATGGCCATGCCTTCCTTCATGCCACAGGCACGCGCGATCGCCGTGCGCTTGGCGAACACCTCGCGGCTTTCGATTTCGAATCGCTTGACGTAACTGTCGGCGTCGAGCTTGGGGTCGAGGAAGTTGGTGTTGATGCCCGGTTTGACACTCGCCTCTGGAGTGCTGCAGGCGGCCATCAAAAACAGAGGCAACGCGAGGAGGGTCAATCGCATGGCTGACAGCGTAGCGACTCGCAAGCGAATCACGATCATCACTCCGGCAACTCGTGGTAGCCGCAGCGGCAACCGGGTCACGGCCCTGCGCTGGGCTGGTCTGCTGCGGCAACTCGGACATCGGGTCACCATCGCGACCGAGTGGCAGAATCAGCCAAGTGACGTTTTGGTCACGGTGCAT
>JBNMND010000152.1:0-12688 GCA_051274975.1 Planctomycetota bacterium
TTGTCGAGGTGACCGTAGAGCAACACCGTATCGTCGCCTTCACCTGGCACTTCCATGTAGATCAACGGCGTACGGCCCTTGAGCTGCACAACTTCGACCTGCAGGCCTTCGATCGGCTGCGCCTTGCACCAGTCGGCAATCAGGGCGACCGCGCGTTTCATGTGCCCGGCCTTCTCCCAATCGGCGTCGAAGGCCGGCGACTTGTTGGGGATGCGGATGTAATCGGTCAGCTGGGGGACGATGTCCTTTTCCCAGACCTTGCCGACGAACGAGAGGATCTTGCGAGGTTCCATGGCTTGCACGAGATGTGACCCGACACAGCCAGTGCACTCAAGTGGGGGCCGCAACACCTGTCCCACAACCCAAATATCCGGTGCCAACGGACTGCCAAGGTGATTGCCGGGGTCAGACGCGCAGCAGTTGACGGTTCTTCGTGGCGTCGTCCATCGCCTGCAGAACCTGGTCCTGATCAAACGGCTTGCACAGGAAAGAGTCGACCAACTGCGCGCCACAATCAACGCGAGCATCGACTTCGCCCAAGCCGCTGGTCAGCACAATCGGGATCTCGTCGTCGTGTTCACGGATCCGCTGCGCCAACTCATGGCCATCGAGGCCCGGCATCGTCAGGTCGAGAATGACCATATCGAAGCCGTTGTTGCCTGCTGTATTGAAGACTTCAAGACCATGCTGCCCATCCCCTGCAAGCACGGCCTCGTAGCCGTTGCCAGTAAGGATTCGGCGCAACACGTTGCCGATGGTGGACTCGTCTTCGACGATGAGTATGCGCCCTGTTCGTGAGCCGACGGACGCCTTGCCGCGCGCCGTAGTCGAAGGGCCAGGAATGACCACGACATCTTTCTCCTTGCCCGAGCAATCAACCGGCAACCATATCCGGAACGATGTGCCGTCACCAACGCGCGACTCCACATCCATGCAGCCGCCGTGCGAGCCAATGATGCCGAGCACAGCCGCAAGCCCGAGTCCACGCCCCGTAGTCTTGGTCGTGTAGAACGGATCAAAGATTTTCGCAACCGTGTCCGCGTCCATACCGCAGCCGTTGTCGGTCACGGTCACTTGGATCCAATCACCTCGCCTCTGGTCGCCAGGCGACATGGACCGACCAGTTGGGATCTCGTTGCGATGCAAGCTCGCGCGCACATCGATAGCGCCCTCGTTGCCGTCAAATGATTCGGAAGCGTTGAGGATCAGGTTCATCAAGACCTGACGGATCTGCACCGGATCGGCGTCCACTGGCGGTAATCCGACATCCAACTGCGTGCGGAGCTGCACCTTCTTGGAGATGCCAGTAGCCAGCAAGTCGGGCACTTCGCCAAGCAAGGAGCCAAGCGCGAACGTCTCGCGCGCTGGCTCGCGCTTGCCTGCGTATTGCAGCAACTGACGCGTCAGGTCCGCGGCACGAACCGAAGCCAAACGGATATCGAGCACGCTCTTGAGCAAGTCCGGGTCAGCGATTCGATCGTCTTCGGCCAGCATGCTCGCGTTAGCCATCACACCGACCAAAAGGTTGTTGAAGTCGTGCGCAATGCCGCCAGCGAGAACGCCGAGGCTCTCAAGCTTCTGGGCTTGCTGCATGGCACGTTCCACGCGGCGGCGTTCGGTCACGTCGCGCGACATGCCAACGATGCCGCAAACATTGCCTTCGTCATCCCGCAACGGATCCTTGCGCACCAAGTAGTCGCGCACTTCGCCATCGTGCACACACGTGACCTCGACCTCATGCATCACCGATTTCTGCTCGGCAATCACCTGCTGATCAGCTACTTCGACGGCCCCCACGTCGTAGGCGCCATTTAGCTCTGCATCGGTCTTGCCAATCACGTCTTCCATCGTGAGTCCGCGGTGACGTGCTTCGGCTTCGTTTACGACTTGGTAGCGGCCCTCCATGTCCTTAACAAAGATCGGGTCTTCGGCGCAATTCACGATCGCACGCAGCAACGTGTCCTGAGCACGCGCATGCGTCTCAGCGTTCTCCAACTGGATCACAAACCCAGCGAGGTAGGCGGCAAGCTCGAGCAGTTGACGTTCGTCATCTGACGGCGTGCCAATTACCGATCGCGAAATTGCGAACGTGCCAGCAATCTCGGTCTTACCAATGAAGATCGGCACCGACCAGCAAGAACGGATCTCGTATTGCTGAGCGACCGAACGCAGCGATTCCCAACGCGGGTCGGTCGCAGTGTCTTCGACGGCAACCATCTTGCGCTCGTAGACTGACGCACCACAGGACCCGGCGAACGGACCTGGCGTCAAGACACCAAAGGCTTCCAACACGCATCCCGGCGCACTTGGCGCGTTGCAAAACGTGAGGGTGTTGTTCTTGGGATCAAACCGCATCACCGTCGCCAAACCGTTCGGCACGATCTCCTGCACTAGAGTGCAAAGGCTATCGAGGATCTCGTTGGCCGGACGCTTGGCAGCAATCAACTCGAGGGCAAGTCGTTGCAGCGTGAATACGGCTTCATTCATCGGGGGGACTCCAAAGGAGAAACTGCTCAGGGAGTCCATCCCATCGGAGATACTTAGGCTTTGACCCAACGCCGAATCCCCTGCCTCTTGCACCGCCAAGGCCCCAATTGCGGCGTGAGTACAGGACATCCCTTAGCCGCTACGCACAACGACGTAGAGGTCGTCCCTGGCTTTAGCTAACGATCGGCTAACACACTCGCGGCATAGGCAATCACAGCCGCACCCAACGCCAACTCGCGCTCGTTCACGGCTGGCAAATCGTCGGCCGCTGTGTGGTGGTAATCGAAGTAGCGATGGCCATCGACCCACAAGCCAAAGCACGGCACACCACGCGCGTGCAGCACGCTGATGTCCGCGCCACCGGCTCCTGCACCGGACAAGAACAGCCCGGCGTGAATCTGATCGAGCGGTGCGAACAGCGCTTCAATCGCCGCCGCTTCTGGACCGCGCAACGAACACGAGAAGCCTTGCGGCGTTGCGCCGCCGCCGTCGGTTTCGATCGCGGCGACGTGCTTGTTGACCTCGTGCTCGTGGGCGACACCGTAGGCACGTGCGCCGCGCAGGCCGTTCTCTTCGTTGGCAAACAGAACCACGCGAATCGTGCGCTTCGGCCGGCAGCCAATAGCCTTCAGCAAGCGCACGGCCTCCAAGCAATGGGCGACGCCAGCGCCGTCGTCGTGCGCACCGGTGCCGAGGTCCCAGGCGTCTAGGTGGCCACCGATCAGCACAATCTCATCAGGAGTCGTGCTGCCGCGATAGTCCCCAACGATGTTAAAGCCCTCGACGTCCGGCAACGTCTTGCAGCCAAGCTCCAACCGAACCTTGACTGGTCCGCGCTTCAGCAACTTCGACAACTCATCCGCATCTTCGGTCGCAACGGCTGCCGCGGGCACCTGCGCAACTCCGTCGGCATAGTTCATGGCACCGGTGTGCGGGTAGCCGTCGATGGCGGTCGTCACCGAACGCACCAAGGCGAAGACACCACCGACCTTCGCGGTCTCGATCGCACCGTTGCTGCGTTGCGGCACGGCGGCTCCGTAGGCACGGCCCGTGCGGCGCAACGCGCGCGGCATCGGTCGGTTGAAGAACACGACCTTGCCCTTCGCGGCATCCCCCATCGCTTGCAGTTGTTCGAACGAACGAACCTCCACAACTTCGGCTTCGATGCCTCCGTCTGGTGTCGCGACACTGCCGCCGAGCGCGGTGACTCGCAATGGCATGCTGTCGGGTCCAATGGTCGCGCCCGTTTCGACACCGCGCTGCCAGTGTGGAACCATCAAGGGTTCAGCGCTCACTTGATCGAAGCCGATCTCACGCATCTTCTGCATCGCCCACTGCTCGGCAACGTGCATGCCCGGCGAACCAGAAAGCCGCTTCGGCGCCGTGGTGACTAACGACCGCAAAGTAGCAATGGCTTCGTTGTCCTCAAGCGCACGCCGTTCTAGCTCCAGACAGCGCTCGATGAGTGTCGCGTCGACAACTTCGGCACCAGTTCCCACAGTGTTGCAGCCACCCATCAGCGCCAGCGCCAAAATGCCAAGCAGAATCGGGCGAGTCATTCGTTCCATAGGCCAGCGAGGCTAGCGAAATGACCGGCGGGTTCGCCACTCGGGTCGCGGATGATGCAACTTCCCGACAGGTGGCTTGGTGGCGACAGGGTTAGAGTGGCGCGCCGCATCCCGATGCGGGCACCCCACGGAACTTCAACCACATGCCTAGAACTGCTTCCCTGTCTTCGATCGCTGCCCTTACAGCACTTGCTCTGGCCGCGCTGTCTGCATGCCAGCAACCTGGCGCAAACGAAATCACTGGTGCACCTGAGGTGCTGCCCGCCGCATGGCAATCGAACATGCGCGCCGTTCGTCGCGACGTTCCGATGACGCGCTCGATTCGCCGCGCCTTCGAAGCGAACACTCGCAACTACACCGGTGAGCCGGGAACGAACTACTGGCAACTGCAAACGGACTTCACGATTGAGGCGAGACTCGACCGTGAAACGCAGTCGATCTTCGGCAAAGAGAGCATCGTCGTTCACAACAACAGCCCTGATGCCCTGACTCGCATCGTGCTGCGCTTGGATCACAACATGTTCCGCGCACGCATCCAGCGCGGTTCGTCGGTTCCGGCCGAACTGACTGACGGCATGGTCATCACCCGCATGGCGATCGATGGGGAAGCCATCAGTCTGAAGCCTCGCCCGCGACGTCGCGGTCGCGGCACCCGTGGCAGCAACGGTGACGGCGCATCGGTATCGGGCCTGACCCAAACCGTCGCAACGATTCGCCTGACGAAGCCGATTCCGGCCAAGTCCAAGGCAACGCTCGAGATTGACTGGCACACCAAGCTCCCGGGCGGCGACGCCGGGCGCGGTCATCGCATGACGCAACGCTGGGACGACACGCTGTTCCAACCGACGCAGTGGTTTCCGCGACTTGCCAAGTACGACGATCTCAATGGCTGGGACACCAATCCATACCTGGGTCCCGCGGAGTTCTACAACAACTTCGGTCGCTTCGACGTTCGCTTTGACGTGCCGGCCGGTTGGCTGGTGTCAGCGACCGGCGTGCTGCAGAACCCGGAAGAGGTCCTTACCAAGACAGCGCGCGAACGCCTATCCCATGTGTTGGAGTCGGACGACGAAATCGACATCGTCACCAAGGAAGAAGTCGGCCCAGGCAAGTCGACTGCTGCCGGCGACCGACTAGTTTGGCACTACGTCGCTGACATGGTCAACGACTTCGCCTGGGCCACGGCCGAACGTTTTGTCTGGAAGGCAACGCGCGCAACGATACCTAGCAAGGGCCCGGTGCCTATCCACATGTTCTACCTGCCGGAGCGCGCCAGTCGCTTCGCGCGCGCGGGCAAGATCACTCGCCACGCACTCGAGTTCTACTCGAAGCTTTGGGTGCCCTACCCGTTCCCGCAACTGACGCTGCAGGACGGCCCGAGCGCGGGCATGGAGTATCCGATGGTGATCAACTCCAACCAAGGTGCCGCCGACCACGAAGCGGCGCACCAATGGTGGCCGATGATGGTTGGCACCAACGAGACGATGTATGGGTGGATGGACGAAGGCTTCAATAGCTACATGAACATCTTGTCGGGTGCGGATAGCCGCGGCCGCAAGCCGGGGCTCGATGGCCGCGGGCAAAGCTACGGCCAGCGGGCTGGCAACGAGAGTGAACCGCCGATGATGTGGACGGCCAACTACGCAGGCAACCAATACGGCTTCCAGACCTACATGAAGGCCCCGCTGATGCTGTCGATGTTGGGCGGCATCTATGGCGATGAGGCGGTGCAGAACGCGATGCGCGATTACTCGCGCGCATGGGCGTTCAAGCATCCATCGCCGTGGGACTTCGCGTTCTTCATGAGCAATGCGCTCAACGCCGAACTTGGCTGGTTCTGGCACTACTGGCTGTGGACCACCGATTCGGTGGATGGTTCGATCAAGGGCGTCGATGGCGCTGGATCGAACACCGTTGTCACTGTGCACCAGGCCGGCCAGATGCCGTCACCCGTCGTGTTGCGCGTGGACTTCGAAGCGGATGGCCCGGCGATCACGCCGATGAAGAACAGCAAGGCCGATGGCGCCAACTCAGCAATCGTGACGTGGCCGGTGAGTGTCTGGTTTGGCGGCAACCGCGACTTCCAAGCCAATCTGCAGTTTGGCGATCGTGCCATCAAGAAGATCACGCTCGATCCCGCCGGCCGCTTCCCCGACGCCACCAAGTCGGACAACGTCTGGCCGCGCCAGTAGGCGAGCGAACGCAAGGGGCGAGGCTACGCGCAACGTAGCCTTGCCATTAGACTGCCGACCTGATGTCGCAACTACCCAACCCGCACGCCGCCTGGCTATTGATGCCGCTCCTGGTGAGCGCATGCATCACGCCACGTCCTACCGTTCCTGGCCTGCCGCCAGATCCTCTCATCGCTGTCGATGGCAGCGTTATCGACACCGCGGAGAAGTGGCAGAAATCTCGACGACCCGAGATCCTTGAACAGTTTCGACAGCACATGTACGGCCGGTCTCCGAAGCCAGGCAGAGTGCGCGTCGAGGAGATGAGCGAGGCGTTGGCGCTCGACGGCAAGGCACGGCGCAAGCAATGGCGCGTTCGCTACGGCGACGCGGAACATGCGTTCTTCGAAGTGCTAATGTACCTGCCGGTCGATGCGAACAAGCCCGTGCCGGCGTTCCTCGGCTTGAACTTCTTCGGCAACCAATCGATCCATGCGGACCCGGGCATTCGTATGCCAACGACTTGGATGCGCAACGACAAGAAGATCGGCGTTACCAATGATCGTGCTAACGAGTCGACGCGCGGCAAACGATCCACCCGTTGGCCTGTCGAGAAGATCCTCGCACGCGGCTACGGTTTGGTCACCGTCTACTACGGCGACATCGACCCCGACTTCGACGACGGCTTCACCAACGGTGTGCACGGCGTGCTCGACCCACCGCTCGACGGCAAGCGTGCGAGTGATGCATGGGGATCGATCGCGGCGTGGGCATGGGGACTATCGAGGACACTCGACTCGCTAGAGATGGACCTGGATGTCGACGCCACACGTGTTGCCGTTCTAGGTCACTCCCGGCTCGGCAAGACATCACTGTGGGCTGGCGCGCAAGACGAACGCTTCGCGATGGTAATCTCGAACGACTCCGGCTGCGGTGGCGCCGCCTATTCGCGCCGACGATCCGGCGAAACGGTCAAAGTCATCAACCGTGCATTCCCCCACTGGTTCTGCACGGCGTTCCGCGAGTTCAACGACCGCGAAGACCAACTACCGATCGACCAACACCTACTAATCGCAGCCATCGCCCCCCGCCCCGCCTACATCGCCAGCGCCGCCGAAGACTCCTGGGCAGACCCCAAAGGCGAGTTCCTCTCCACCCTCGGCGCAGACCCGGTCTATCGCCTACTAGGCACCGATGGCCTAACAACCACCAAAATGCCCCCAGTCGACCAGCCCGTTCACGGCCAACTCGGCTATCACGTCCGCGCCGGCAAGCACGACCTAACTTGGCAAGACTGGCAGCAGTACCTCACATTCGCCGACCACCACTTCTGATGTTGCTTCTGTGCCTGGCACCGCGCCGACATCAGAGGGGTTGAATCCAGAAGTTGCGGAAGCGGACTTTGTTGTGGTGGCCTTGGAGCTTGATGGGCTTGGGCGTTGGGGCTTCGGGTTGGCCGGCTCCGGTTTTGCGCGGCAGCTCGTAGTCGTCGTGGATGAGTTGGCCGTTTTGGTAGGCGGTGATGCGGGCGTTGTGGATCTTGGTTTTGCCCTGAAACACTGGTGCGCGGAACGCGATGTCGTAGCTCTGCCACTCGCCGGCCTTCTTGTTGACTAGCTGATCCGGCTTCTTCAGGCGGTAGAGACTGCCGCAGTAGCTCGCCTTGTAGCTGTCGGCTGTGACGCCGAACGAATCAAGGATTTGCAGCTCGTAGCGCTGCTGGATGTAGATGCCGGAGTTGCCGTTGGCCTCGGGGTTCTCGTCGTGCGACTCGTTGACGTTGAACTCGATGTGCATGCGGAAGTCCTGGTATGACTCCTTGGTCAACACACTGTCCCACGATGGCGATGCGGTGAGCACGCCATCGTCGAACTGCCACTGACTCGCAACCTCCGGCTTCTCCGGCACGAGCAACGAACCATCGGGGCCAATGCACTGCACGGCATTGCGCGGCACGACCTTGTCGTGGATGTCGATTACACCCTTGGTCGTTCGCGCGCTCGAAATCACGAAGTCGACCAAGGCCTGATCCTGGAAGAAGCCTTGCCACATGTTGTGGCCTTGGCCTTCCGCGGTACGAACGACTATCTGCCCACCCAGCTTGCGGTAGCGCTGCAGCAACGCGCCAGAGTTGGCTGCGAATGGCACGACACGATCCTTGTCACCATGAATGTGGTAGATGGGCACGTTCGCTTTCGCTAACGACGCAAGCCGTTCCATGGGATTGTGCCGCGGCAAGGCTGCGGTGAGTTCCGCCTCGCTCATGCCATAGGCGCCGCACGCCTTCGCCAATCCCGGATAACTCGTCAGGTCCATCACCGGATAGATGCCGGCGATACCAGCAACGCTCAGCGGATGCTCGACAGCCCAGCCGTAGAGCATCAAGCCGCCGCGACTGCGCGCCAGGAGACACGGTTGCTTCGCCAGGAAGCGCTTCTGGACCAAGTGCCGATGAAACTCCGTGAACACGCGGCGCCCAGCCGGGCTGCCATACGACTCGCCAACGTCGACACCAGCGATGGCAATGCCTGCCGCCTGGAACTGGTCGAACATCCACTTCTCTGCGTTGCTCGGCAACCCATGCAACGTCGGCGCATACCACACCCACGGAATGCCGCTGCGCTGTTGCGACTCGCTGGGCGCGGCCCTGGGCGGCATCATCAAGAAACCCCGGCGGCCAGCGACGACCACCTTCTCGACCATCACCGCTCGCCGCTTCTCGACGACCTGAGCAGACAACGACGGTGCAGCCTGGCTGACAATCAGCGCAGCCAAACAAAACGAACGGAAGTGTGTAGGCACGGATAGATGAGCTTAGGCGATCATGGGTGTATCCATGCAACGCCCGATAATCCCAACCCGTCCAAGTCTGCGAGTTACCACAAGCCTCGCACTTCTCTCGGCGCTGTGCTCATTCGCGTGCGGCCAAGACGCGAAACCTGCCAGCAAACAGTCTCCAACGCATCTCGCCATCCCAGCGACCGATGAAGGCCTACCCGGCAAGGGCACGATTCGCCGCTACGGCTGGTTCAAAAGCCTATGGCAAAGCAAGCGCACCAAGTGGCACAGCGAAACCGAACGTGATCAAGGCGCCGTGGTTTTCTTCGGCGACTCGATCACGCAAGGCTGGGGCCCCAACATGGGCGGCAGTTTCCCCGGCGTCAAAGTCGCCAACCGCGGCATCAGTGGCGACACGACCCGCGGCATGTTGCTGCGCATCCAGGACGACGTGCTCGCGGTCAATCCGAGTTGCGTCGTCATGCTGATGGGCACCAACGACCTCGAAGAACGCGACAGTGCCGAAGCGATCGCACACAACGTGCAAGCCATCGTGCAGCGGCTCGCCAAGCACAACTCGCAGATGCCGATCTTCTTGTGCAAGGTCTTCCCGAGCTCCGCGAGCAAGCGGCGCTCGGCGAAGGACATCCAACGCATCAACGAACTGTGCACGATCGCGGTCAAGGACGTGCCGCAAGTCACGGTGCTAGACACCTATTCGATCTTCGCGAACGCCGACGGTGACGCGAAGAAAGAAGAGTTCCCCGACCTGCTGCACCCCAACAAGGCCGGCTACAAAAAGTGGGCTGACACGCTTCGCCCAGCGCTCGCAACGATCGCACACCCGAACGCCGTGGTCTGGCAAGGTGACGCGGGGCCGGGCAAGGGCAAGCACATCGTATTCATCGCCGGCGACCACGAGTATCGCGGCGAAGAGACGCTGCCAGCACTCGCCCGCATCCTCGCCAAACGGCACGGCTTCAAGTGCACGTTCTTGGTGACGACCAACAAGCAAACGGGTTTTATCGAACCGGGTAGCAGCCACATCACCGGGCTCGAAGCACTGAAGACCGCCGACCTGATGGTCGTGTTCTTGCGCTTCCAACACTTCGCCGATGACCAGATGCAACACATCGAGGACTACCTGCAATCAGGCAAGCCAGTCATCGGAATGCGCACCTCGACGCACGCGTTCCAAGGGATCAAGGGCAAGTTCGCCAAGTACAACGAAGGCTTCAAAGGCGACTCCGACGCATGGCGCTTCGGCTTTGGCGAAGAGATCCTCGGCGAACACTGGGTCGGCCACTTCGGCAACAACCATCGCCAGAGCAGCAACCTAGTTCTCGAACCCGAACGCCGCGAACACCCGATCCTGCGCGGAGTCGAGAAGCCCCACGCAATGTGTGGCGGCTACGTCGGCCACCCCAAGGACGGCATCACGCTCGCACGTGGCCACGTTCTCGACGGCATGACGCCTGACTCACCGCCGAGCAAGCAAGAGCGACAACAGGCACGCCACTCGGTCGCATGGGTTCGCAATTACCAAGCGAACAACCCCACCTCGCGCGTATTCGCCACTACCCACGGCGCGTCCGAAGACATCGTCAACGAAGACTTCCGCCGCATGCTGCTCAACGCGCACTTCTGGTGCCTCGGCATGGAGAACGAGATCAAGGCCGATTCGCCGATCGACTTCGTCGGCCCATTCCATCCGGTGACCTACAACTTCAAGGGCTATCGCCGCTCTGTCAAACCAAGCGACATCGCGGGCTGGGACACGCCGATCTACCAGGCGGACAAGCCGACGAAGCCAACCAGGGGCGTCAAGTAGCCCCCTCGGCGCAACACTCGCCATCGTGTGACCTCAACGAAACGAGGTCGTAGCAACCCGTATCTCGTGACTTCGCCCGGGTGCCCGCCATAAAGAGTTCATCCATTGCCGCACACGGCTTGCTGCTCACGTGCACCCTGCCACTCTGGAGTGCGGCGTTGCCCGCACAGTGCTCTACCCAGTGGCAACCCTGGCAATCGACGATACCTAGCGCCGGTGCCGGAGTAGCGCCGCCACCGATAACGGTTGAGCCGATTGGCCCTCAGCTGCCGGTTCGGGGCTCATGCCCCCTTGGCACTCTTAGGGGTGGAACAGGTGCAAGCTCATCGCTGTCCGGCGACTTGCGACCTAACGCGCCGCAATGCCAGCCGCCATACGACGAGCCAGCGCCACCATGCGGTTGGCGTAGCCCCACTCGTTGTCATACCAAGCGAGCACCTTCACCAAACGCCGATCAGTGACCCGCGTCGACAGGGCATCGATGATCGAGCTTCGCGGATCGCGAGCGAAGTCAGAGCTGACGAGCGGCCGCTCCTCGTAGCCAAGGATGTCGACCAGCGGTCCTTTCTCGGATGCACCGCGCAATATCGCGTTGACCTCCTCGACCGTCGTGTCGCGCGCAACTTGGAACACGCAGTCCGTGATCGAAGCGTTCATCACTGGCGCGCGAACGGCAACGCTATCGAGCTTGCCGGCGAGTTCCGGGACGATCAGCGTCACCGCGCTCGCCGAGTTCGTCGACGTCGGAATCAGGTTCATTTGCGAGGCACGCGCACGTCTTGGATCCGAATTGGCGCCATCAATGACTTGCTGCGTATTGGTCGGATTGTGAATCGTCGTAACCAACCCGCGCTCGATACCGATGTGGTCATGCAGCACACGAACCACCGGAGCGAGACAGTTGGTCGTGCACGAGGCCGCCGAGACAACACGTTCTGCGGCGAAGTCGACCGTGCCATCGTTGACGCCAACCACGACGTTGGGCGCGCCCCCCTTGACGGGCGCTGAGACCAGAACGCGTGACGCCCCCTGTTGGAAGTGCGGCTCGACCAGTTCGACCGTTCGGTAGCGGCCGCTGCATTCCAATACGAGGTCGACGCCGAGCTCGCGCCACGGGATTTGGTCAGGCGACGCATGCATGGTGTACGCCAACTCACATTCGCCAACCGTCAGCCTGTCTTCCGTCGCCGCGCAAGAGCGATCCCATCGTCCCTGCACACTGTCGAACTCGAGTAACAAGGCCATCGTGGCGGCTTCTGCGTGCGGCTCATTGATCGCAACGAACTGAAGTTCGGGATCATCGAACCCTGCACGCATAGTGAGACGCCCCATCCGACCGAACCCATTGATACCTATTTTGATTGTCATCTGTTGATCCTCACGAGGAGGCCGCCAGTAGAGCAACGCCGATACGAAGGCGCCGCCAAAAACCAAATCAACACCTGCATGATTCTCGCGTGCGGCGAGCGACCGCCAGTGAGGTGACCTGCCACGACGCAGCATGCGCCACCGGTTTCGTCAGCGCTCCTTGCGCAGTTCGCGGGATGACCCGACTACGCGGTTCGAACAAGCGGGCCGAGCGCATGGACCAACCACAGGAAGAAAACGTGATGAGGAGGACTAAAAGACAGTTTCGCCTGATCGACTGGAACTGGGCAATGGGGAGCCGAGCGATGGGTCTGAGCTCATGCTATTGGGTCGGTTCCGCTGCTTTGCAATCATCGCTTCGACCCGGCCATCAGCTGTGGCAGCCATGCCCTAATCGCGATCCTGCGCATAGCCAGTGCGCGTTCCGAGAGTGTGTCAGGGGAGATCGAAAAGCACGAGTTCGGCGTCGTCGCGGCCTTCAAAGC